>DATGSF010000066.1:0-10572 GCA_035302865.1 Chitinophagaceae bacterium | reverse complement strand
ATGGATCATGGAGAAAAAATCGCTGAAGGTACACCGGATCAATTAATAGATAATTTGTTGGCAAGTGGTTATAAAACATCAAAAAATAAACAAAGATTGGCAAGCTTGGAAGATGTTTTTATTGATTTAACAGGAAAAACTCTAAGAGGATAAAAAACATATTATTCTTTTAGTTTAATTTCTTAAAAGCAAATAATATCTCGGACTTTAATAAGTTTTTAAAAGATTGAATTTGAGCATAAGGTGTAAAAATAGGAGTTGTTTTTGCTTATCGTAAAATTAAATACTCAAGATAAATTTAATTTAGCTATGTTGTTTCAACATGGAAAAACTATAGAATATTATGAGATTGCTCATAAGTTAGCAAAAGAAGTGACAAAATCAGGGAAAGATATACAAAATGCTTCGTGGTTAGAATAAGCAACTTATGATAGATTGCAATTAGCTAAAGGAAAACCACAAAAATATGGAACTCAAAAAAAGCTTTGATGTTGTAGCTTGTAATCGTAATGGAATAGTTAAAATAATAGGAATAAAAAATAACTTTATTTCTTTTTCCTTTATTAATTTTTTAATTTCCTTAATTATTTAAGTTTAAGTTTTTAAATAAATTTAGTACATTATTGTTTCTTTTTATGTATATAGTTAGGCATTTTAAATAATACAATTAAGATTGCTAAACTTATAATTGCCAATATGATATACATGTTTTTCATAGAAATGTTTATGGCTTTTTGTAAAGATAGCTTTGTACTTGGAGCTAATTGTGGATTTTGCAAAAAACTTAAAATATTATCTTTATACCCTCCTAAATCTATTTTATCTTTCTTCAATTGATTAATCAAAGAAAGATTGAATATAGCACCCACTAGACTTGCTCCTATACTTTGTCCTAAATTTCGAGCAAAAATAACTGAACTAGTAACCACACCTTTTTCTTCCCAGCCTACCATTGCTTGAGCACCTACTAAACTAGGAGTAGATAGCAAACCAAAGCCAGCACCAATAATTATTTGATTTACAACTAATAGTGCGATGGATTGAGGGTGAGGGAGTAAGAGAAAAAATAAAAATCCTACAATTAGAAGACTCGCTCCTATCATTGAAGTTTTTCTAAATCCAATATTTAAATAGATTCTTCCAGATAGAGCAGAAGCTGTTGGCCAGCCGATGCTCATACTTGCTAAGATAAAACCAGAAGCAATTATTCCTAATCCAAGAGAGCTTTGTGTAAATGTTGGTAAAAATGTTTCTGGACCCATCATCACAAGTCCCATTCCAATCATGGCTAAGCTGGTGTTTCTTATTGTGGGATTTTTCCATAACCATATAGGCATAATCGCATAATCTCTTTTTTCTTCAACTTTATAAGTGATAACTGTTAGAATAATTATTGCTATTAATAATAATATGCTTTGCCATGAGATTATAGCCCACTGTTGACCTATTTCCAGTAAAAACACTAAGACTAAGCTTAGAGTAATCATAATTAATAAAGCACCTTTAAAATCGATTTTAGTTTTTTTAACTTCAACTTTTTCTTTAAAGAAATAAGTGAGTAAGAATAAAGACAATGCACCTATTGGAAGATTTATAAAGAATATCCATCGCCAATTTATAAATTCTGCTATTGCTCCTCCTAATGATGGTCCTAATATAGCGGAAACTCCCCATATAGAAGATAGATAACCTTGTATCCTAGCTCTTTCTTCAACAGTGTAAATATCACCTGCTATGGTGTTAACAGTTGCCATTATTGATCCTGCTCCTATTCCTTGAAGCGCTCTAAATGCAATTAAAGATTCGATATTCCATGCAAAACCTGAACTAATAGAACCCAATAAAAATACTATTATTCCGAAAAAAAGAATCTTCTTTCTTCCGAATAAATCCGAGAATTTTCCATAAATAGGAATAGTAATTGTTTGAGCTAATAAATAAATTGAAAAGACCCAAGTGAATTTCTGAAAGCCTCCAATATCGGACACTATTTGAGGAATTGCAGTTGATATTATAGTAATATCCATTGCAGCAAGCGTCATAGTTGACATTAAAGCAACTAATATCCAAACTCTATTTTTAGTGTTTATTTCATTGGGCATAATATTTAAAGTGAGGAGTTGGCTGAAATTCTATTTGCCAATAGATTCATATAAATAATCATGAATCACTTTTCTTGTTTTTTCTTTTGCTAATAAATTTTTTTCTGCGCTCGGAAAAGTTCTATTTGATAGAAAAATATAAATTAATTCATTCTCAGGATCTGCCCAAGCAACAGTACCAGTAAAACCTAAATGTCCGAAAGTGCTCTTGCTCGCTTTATCTGAAGCAGGGCCAGCATCTTTAGATTTTTCTGGCTTATCAAAACCTAAGCCTCTTCTGCTAATTTTTGATTGGTAAGATGTATATTGTTCGATTGTTTTTTCTTGTAAGTAACGTTTTTTATTATATACACCTCCATTCATTAACATTTGTAAAAGTATAGCCACTTCTTTACTAGTAGAAAATAAACCTGCATGTCCAGCCACACCTCCAGCCATTGCTGCACCTTGATCATGCACATAGCCTTGAATCTTTTGTTGTCTAAAGTACTTATCAATCTCTGTGGGAGCACATTGCAATTTTAATCCCTTTTTCCAAGGGTTAAATAAAGTGTACTTTAATCCTAAAGGTTTATAAAAATGATTCTCTAAAAATATATCCATTTCCTCTTTACTTACCATTCGGACAATACGTTCTAAGAAATAAAAATCCAAATCGCTATAAACATAATTTCTTCTATTGACTGGACTTTCCATGATGGTATTCCATATATTGTTCATATGCCTAATATCCATAAATAAATTTTCAGCAACCGGTAATCTATAAAACCCATCTGCTTTGTTTTTATAAATTTCGGATAAAGGTTGATTATCTTCGTCAATAGTTTCTTTATAAAAAGGAATCCAGGCTTTTAATCCACCTTCATGTAATAATAAAGATTGTAGGGTCAAATGCTCTTTATTGCTTCCATTAATAAAAGATAAATAATTTTTTGCTGGTGCATCGATTTTAATCATACCTAATTCTTGCATTTTCATTATTGCTAAAGTGGTTGCAAGTATTTTAGATAGAGAAGCTAAATCATATATTGTTTCTTCATTAACTCTGTGATTTTTAGTATAATCCAAACTTCCGAAGTTTTTATAATAAATCACCTCGCCTTTATGAATTCCCAAAATTTGACATCCAGGAAAAGCACCTCGTTGAATTTGTGCATGAACATGTTGATCTATTTTTAAAAAAGCATTTTGATTCACTACATTTTTACTAACATATGGAGCTTTTGGAAATTCTAATACATAATCCTTAGCATAATCTCTTTTCATAAAAGAAAAAAGAAAAATACTCAATATAGTAAAGGTTTTAAAAGCTTTCATTTTTTGGTTTTTATTTACATATGCTTACTGGACTTTTTCCTAAAGCAGTTTTATGATTTAATAAAATATCAATATACTGTTTTTGTGTATGTTCATTGTTTTCATAAAGTATAAATGCATTTTTGGCATTACAGAATTTGTTTCCTAAATAAGGATTGATAAGTAATCCGGTATAAACATTATCTTGCTTAATTAAATTCTGAATAGCATTAATATCTCGAACAGGTACCCCATAGGTTTTATTTTTTCCAGGATAGTTCATTGAGCTATGTATGCTGATAATAATAAAATCATAACTATCTGCTTTTAAGTTTTGCACTCTAGAGTGGAAATTAGCTTGACTGGAGGAAATATGATCCACCTTGTCAAATGCTTCTCTTAAATAAGAAGTTATATTATTTGTATTTCTCTCATTAATACTTATATGCAAAACACTATGATGTCTTTGTGCTCCATTTAAAGTATTTCCTTTCCATTTTGTAGCACTAAGAGCTGTTGCTTCTTTTAAAAATGCATCAACTTCCTCATTTGCTTTTTGCGTAGCATTTGTTCCGTTTATTGCTTTGAAATTATGTAAATCATTATCATATTTTAAAGCTAAAATTTTACGCACACTTAATGCTAGTCGTTCTTCACTTACTCTACCTTCTTCATAAGCTTTTTTAATAAGCTGAATTCCACGTGGGGCATTTTCACTAAAAAGTAAAACATCATTTCCTGCTAAAAAAGCTTCTAAATCTACTTCACCTGGTGAATAATGTTTCGTAATGCCTTTCATATTTAAAGCATCAGTGAAAATTAACCCTTTAAATTGCAATTTCTCTTTTAAATGCTCAGTAATTATTGGATAAGATACAGTTGCAGGACGGTTATTTCTATTATCAATTTCAGGAATGCTTAAATGGGAAGTTAAAATCGCTTTTAATCCTTTTGCCATTAATTGTTTAAACGGATAAAATTCTAAATTGTTTAATTGTTCAACAGTTTTAGGAATAACAGGAGTGTCATGATGCGAATCTACACTAACATCTCCATGACCTGGAAAGTGTTTTGCTACTGCTAGAATTCCTGCTTTATGTAAACCATTCATATAAGCAATACCCATGCGACTAACTAAATTCTTATCTTCACCAAATGATCTAAAGTTAATAATGGGGTTTTCTGGATTGTTATTTACATCAACTACAGGTGCGAAATCAATATGTACACCAATGTTTTTTAATTGCTTTCCTATTGAAAAGCCTAATCGTTCCATGAATTCTACATTGTCTGTGGCTCCTAATAGCATTTGTTTAGGATAATCTTTGACTCCAGTCAAACGCATTCCTAATCCCCATTCAGCATCCATTGCAATGAGAAAAGGTACTTTATAAGCACTTTGTAATTCATTAGTTTGTTGGATTTGAGCTTCTGCATTCCCCTGCATATAAATAACTCCACCTATTTTACCTTCTTCAGCAAGGTTTTTAACTTTATTATAATTCATATTATTCCCAGCACTATATGCTGCAACCATAAAAAGTTGCCCTATTTTTTCCTCTAAGCTTAAAGATTTATAAACGCTGTCCACCCATGCGGCTTTTTCTTTTAAATCTTTAGATTGAGCGTAGAGTAAAGAGGGGAGAGTTATAATAGTAATAAGTAAAGATAATAATTTGCTATTCATAATTTGTTTTTTTATTTAAATTTTAGATTTAAAACATCTTCTAGTTCAGAAAGTGGAATTTTTAATTGTATCGGTCCAATATAGCCGGCTCCAGCTTCATATTTATCATACAAAATAACTAAATTGTTTCCTTCAAAACCTATTTTTTCAGTAATAAAAAAGTCTTCATCTAAAAAATAACCAACATCTTTAAAACGAACATCATCTGCTATTTTGAATTGTTTTCTAAATTGCTGTTCAGCTATAATTTCTAAAAGTTCTCTATTGATAATTAAATCTTCAAATCGTATTATAGAACCAGTTTGAGGTTGGAAGTTTAAAATATTAAAATAACTCATACCATTTGCTCCTCCAGTATAAATCTCTGTTTTGAAAATAATACTATGTACTGCAGAGTCTTGATAACTAACTTCACTTTCAGAAAAGGCAGTATATTGAATCTTTCTATCTTCAAAACGTGCCTTTTCCTCCTTAAAATAATTCTTGAAATATTTTACTCCATCTTGTATAGAACTTGGTATTGATTTTCCATCGATTATTAAATGCTGATTTATCATTCTTTGAATTTCTTCATTTAATAAGTCTGAATGCTGTTCTTGAATTTGTATTATAGGGTATTTTATTGCAATGTTTATACAAGACTCCTCTCCGCAATTTCCTTCGTTAACTTCAATTTCTTTCCAAGAATATATTTCATCGGAATTTTTATCAGAACATGCTTTTAAAAGTATGCTGATAATAGATAAAAGTAAGAGTTTTAAAAACTTATTAAGCATAAAAATTAATTTATTTTTTATAATTATAATGTGGATTTTGTGTCAGGAAAGTATAAAAGCGAATTTGAAAATCTTTTTAAAAATACAGAACTTTATTTAATTTTTCATAGAAATATTGCAAAAAACGAATAAAAATTTTAAAATACTTGTATGTTTGCGTTTTATAAAATCAAAATTTATGGCATTTAATAGAATCAAACTATGGGGAATTGCTAGTGCGCTAGTGATTGGATTAATAGCTTGTGAGCAAAAAAAAACAGAGCCTGTTCAAGAAGAAAAAGAAGTTCAAAAAGAAGAAATACAGGAATTTCCTAATGAAGGCAAAATTGCTTATGTTAATATCGATTCTTTGGAAAAACACTATGTTTATTTAAATGAAAAAAGAAAAGAATTGAATAATAGACAAAACGCTATAGAGAATGAGTTAAAAAGAATGAATACGCAATATGAGTCTAAGATGAAAGAGTTGCAGGAAAAATATCAAAAAGGTACTTTAACACAAGAAGAAGCTGAAAAGGGTGAAAAAGATTTAATGAGTCTGCAACAAAGATTTGAGCAAAGACAATATGAAACTCAAAATGAATTACTTTCATTACAAGAAAATTTGATGCGTGATTTACAAGAAAAATTAAATAATTTTATTGAAAAATATAATGCAGATAAAAAATATGCTTATATCTTAAGCTATGGCGAAGGTGGAAGTATCTTATATGCAGATCCTAAATATGAAATAACTAATGATGTTATAGAAGGGATGAATGCAGAAGAAAAAAAGGATAAAGAATAGTTGGAATAAGATAATATGTTTGATACACAAACAATAATATATGAAGATAATCACCTGCTTTTTGTAAATAAAAAAGCAGGTGATTTAGTACAAGGAGATAGCACAGGAGATTCTAGTCTAAGAGATACTCTCATGGAGTATATTAAAATAAAATATCAAAAACCAGGAAAGGTATTCTTGGGTGTTCCACATAGATTAGACCGTCCAACTTCTGGAATATGTATGTTTTGCAAAACATCCAAAGCACTTTCCCGAGTACAAAAAGCATTTGCAAATAGGGAAGTTAAAAAAACTTATTGGGCTCTGGTAGATTCTAATAAAACTATTCCTGCTGAAGGAAAACTGACTCATTATTTAGTTAAAAATCACCGAATAAACAAATCCTTTGCAGTTAAAGCAAATGTAAAAGAAGGTAAAAAAGCAATTTTAAAATTCAAAAAAATTGCACAAAATAAGCAATTTGCCTTATTAGAAATTGATTTGTTAACAGGAAGGCATCACCAAGTTCGTGTGCAATTAGCGAAAAGTAATTGGCCAATTGTAGGGGATTTAAAATACGGTTATTCTTATGCAAATAGCGATAAAAGTATCGCTTTACACGCTCGTACACTTCATATTTTACATCCTGTTCGAAAAGAACCTTTGTCATTTAATGCCCCCTTACCAACTTTAGATATTTGGAATGCTTTTAGAGATATAGAATCATGAATGATATTTTAAATACACCTATTTTATTAATTTCAAATTCTCCTAGACGTAAGGAAATTTTAGAAAGTATTGGATTTACCATTGAAATTGGAAAAGTAGAAATAGATGAAATATTTCCAAGTAATATATTAATTGAGGAAGCACCTGCATATTTGGCTGAAAAAAAAGTACAAGCTTATAAAA
Organism: Chitinophagaceae bacterium; assembly: GCA_035302865.1. GTDB lineage: Bacteria > Bacteroidota > Bacteroidia > Chitinophagales > Chitinophagaceae > DATGSF01. The sequence continues at coordinate 3,033 of DATGSF010000066.1, read as the reverse complement.
ATAAATACTTTAAAGAAGTGCAAAATAAAGTATTAATAGGTGCTGATACGCTTGTTGCTTATAAAGAAAAAGTTTTTGAAAAACCACAAAATGAAGAAGAAGCAATTGCTACCTTAAAATTTCTTTCAGGAAAAACGCATCAAGTAATTAGTGGTTATTATTTAGAATATAATAATCAGGCTATTGCACGAAATTGTGTCACTTCTGTTAAATTTAGAGAATTAAATCCTGATTGGATAAATTATTATGTAGCTAATTATCATCCATTTGATAAAGCTGGAGCATATGGTATTCAAGAATGGATAGGAAAAGTTGCAGTTGAGGAAATTAAAGGGGATTTTTATGCTGTTATGGGATTGCCTATATCTTCTATTATGGAGGATATGAGTAAACTGTTAAAAAGATAATAAATATTATTTAATTAGATGTGATGGTATCCTGTATTATTTAAAATTTGAAAACTACGGTAAATCTGTTCTAAAAGTATAGCACGCACCATTTGGTGGGGAAAAACTAAATTAGATAAACTCCAAATAGCTTTACATTCCTTTTTCAAAGAATCTGCTACTCCATAGGCGCCACCAATTATAAAATTTATTTCTTTTCCGTGATAAAGTTGAATCTTCTCTATGTTTTCAGCCCATTCTACAGAATTTAATGCTTTTCCTGTTTCGTCAAGTAATATAGTATAGTGCTTGAAATTAATATTCCTTTTTAATAGTTCAGTTTCATCTAATTTTATCTGGTCTATTGAAGTTTTCGTGTTTCTTTTACTAATTGCTATAATGTGAAATTCAATTTTTGCAAAGGGTTTAATTCTTTTTTCAAAGAACTGAATTAAGCTTTTGTATTCAGGATTATGCGCTTTTCCCAAGCAATAAATATTTATTTTCATTTTTCTTCATTTTAATTTTGCAAAGATAAATAAAAATATTACCTTTGCAATCCAAGATGGCTCCGTAGCTCAACTGAATAGAGCATCTGACTACGGATCAGAAGGTTTTAGGTTTGAATCCTAACGGGGTCACTTTTTAGAACGAGTTATTACTACATAGTAATAACTCGTTTTTCATTTTAGAAGTTTGACCGTTTTATTTAGGAAAGATATTTTAGATGCCTTAGAAGCGTTGAATCTTATCTCTTTACTTTTCTGCTGTAAAAGTGTAGTAAGAAAAATAAATACATTCATTAAAATGAAAAAGTAATGATTCAAATTGAGCGGTGAATTTTGTATTTTTAATGGATATTTTCATTATACTTTATTTATGATTTATTTCCATCTCGTGATGAGATTTTGCGGTGAGTAATTTGGAATAGAAATTGTTGTTTAAGAAAAATGCCAAAATAAAAATATTTATTTTGGCATTTAATCAAACTAAAGACATTATTTATTTAGAGAAATTGCTATTCTTTCATTTCAAAATCATCGAGGAATTTTGTTGTAAAATTTCCTTCTTTAAAATCCTTATTTTTCATTAATTGTTGATGAAATGGAATAGTAGTTTTTACACCATCGATTACATATTCACTTAACGCTCTTTCCATAGTGGATATAGCCTCTTCTCTTGTTTGAGCTATTGCAATGATTTTTGCAATCATAGAATCATAATATGGTGGTATAGTATAGCCTGCATAGATGTGAGAATCAATACGTACTCCATGTCCGCCAGGTGTGTGTAAAACACTTATTTTACCTGGACTTGGTCTAAACCCATGAAATGGATCTTCAGCGTTTATTCTACATTCAATAGCATGCAATTTTGGTTCATAGTTTTTACCACTAATTGGTACACCAGCAGCAATTTTAATTTGTTCTTTAATTAAATCGAAGCTAATTACCTCTTCCGTTACTCCATGTTCTACTTGAATTCTGGTGTTCATTTCCATAAAATAGAAATTTTCATGCTTATCTACCAAGAACTCAACAGTTCCTACACTTTCATAATTAATTGCTTTTGCAGCATTAATAGCCGCTTCTCCCATTTTTCTTCTCAATTCAGGACTAACAAATGGGCTAGGGGATTCTTCAATTAATTTCTGATGTCTTCTTTGTATGGAACAATCTCTTTCACTCATGTGACATACAGTACCAAATTGGTCTCCTGCGATTTGGATTTCAATATGTCTTGGTTCTTCAATGAATTTTTCCATATAGATACCATCATTATTAAAGGAAGCTGCTGCTTCTGTTTTTGCTGTACTATATGCTTTTTCCATGTCTTCTTCTTTCCATACTTCACGCATTCCTTTACCACCACCACCAGCTGTAGCTTTAAGAATAACAGGATAACCCATTTCTTTTGCAATTTCTTTTGCTTCCTCCACTGAGTTTAAAAGGTCCTCAGATCCCGGAATTACTGGTACACCTGCAGCTATCATAGTTTCCTTTGCAGTCATTTTATCCCCCATCTTACGAATCATTTCAGGTAATGGGCCAATAAACTTTATTCCGTATTCATTACAAATTTCAGCAAACTCTGCATTTTCAGCTAAAAAGCCGTAGCCAGGGTGAATAGCGTCTGCATTTGTTATTTCTGCAGCAGCCATGATATGTGGAATATTTAAATAAGAAGCATTGCTTTGTGCTTCACCTATGCAAACTGCTTCATCAGCAAATTTAACATGTAGGCTGTCTTTATCCGCTTTCGAGTAAACTGCAACTGTTTTAATTCCCATTTCTCTACACGTTCGGATGATTCTTAAAGCAATTTCTCCGCGGTTAGCAATAAGTATTTTCTTAAACATAAATTATTGTTTAAAGTGAAAGATAGAGGAGAGTCCTCTATCTTTTAAATTATATTTGATTGATTTAGTTAGGTTCTACTAAAAATAATGGCTGATCGTATTCAACCGGAGAAGCGTCATCTACAAGTATTTTTACAATTTTTCCACTTACTTCACTCTCAATTTCATTAAACAATTTCATTGCTTCTACTATACATACAATATCTCCTTTTTTAACGGTATCACCAACTGCAACATAAGGAGCTTTGTCAGGTGAAGGACTACGGTAAAATGTACCAATCATTGGAG
>DATGSF010000065.1:0-8009 GCA_035302865.1 Chitinophagaceae bacterium | reverse complement strand
TGCAAGGGTTTATTAGTGTTTGGAGAAGAATACTCCACCATTATTCTTTTTTTGTCTTGTGTATTTACTTTTAGAAAATCAAAGTCTTCTTCTTTTAAATAACATTCAAATTGTTTCTTTAAAAATGCTTGACTAAGTTTCACATTTAAAAATCCTGAAACGACTGCATAAGAATCAATTTTATCTGAATGTTTTTCTAAAAGTGCTTTTCCTACTGTTTCTCCTAATAATTGTGGAGAGGTTTTCAATTTTTTTAAGAATGGAAATAAAATGAGTGTATAGTCTCCCTCAAATTCAGTTTTAGTTTCCGAAATTTGAATGTTATTCAGATGAAATTCCTCATTAGGAAAAGAGGCTTTAAAAATATCAAAAATTATATTTTGTAATTGCTGAATTAAAGTGTTCATAATATTTTTAACTGTAAAATAAATATCCAATAAAACTACAAATATACGAGGAGTTTTATTGGATATTAATAAAGTGATTAAAAATATATAATTATTGTATTTGTTGGAATTCAAATTGCGGTTTCCCCTTCAAGCCATCATCGTTATAAAAATTCACAAAGTGAATTTTCCAAAGCTTATCTTGTTGGTCTCTTATTATATAAATTCGCTTTGGTAAAATAGTATATTCTCCATTGTTTATATTGACTTCTTTCCAATGATATCCAATGATATCTCTTTGTTTTGTTAATTCATAATGCATTAAAGCCGTGTCAATTGTAAAATCATCAAAGTTCCTAGGATTTAAAGTATCAGCAGCTCCCATAGTTTGATAGGGATTTAATAAAACCCCATTTACAAAATAAGGCATGTCTGATCCATCGGGATTTTCTCCATAAAATATATGTCTATATCTAGTGAATAGTACATCCCATTTTTCCTTATTGGGTTCAATTTGTATTGGTCCTTTTTCTGCAGAGAAATACAAATAACTATAGTTTGGATTAGGTTCTAATTGATGTATAGAACCTAATGAATCATCAATACTTCCAAATTTTAAATGAATACCATCCACGTTATTGAAACTAATGATTTGGAATTTAAAAGTCTTGTTTTTGATTTTTAATAACCAAACCTTTTGTAAGTCCTCATTCTTTATGAAACCATAAGCACTTTCTTTAGGATTCCATGTAGGGGAATCATAATTCCATTTTGATGCAGGAATTGAATAATCACTTTTCGTAAAATTAGTTTCTTCTGTTTTATAAATTAAGTTTCCTTTCCCTCCGTTTAACCATAGCTCTAAATGATTAAAGTCCTGAGTGAAGCAAAAGTCCCAAATTGTAAAGCTATCTTCAGCTATAATCCCTTTTTCTAAACTATAAAATATATGTTTTTGATAATTGTCTCCAATATCTAATTTGTCAAAATTTGCAGAACCAGGCTCAGGAAGTGGATATGGTTTTTCTGCTTTTTCACAGGATGCAACAAATAGTATTGATAATAATAAAATGGTAAAGTGTTTAATGGACATTTTTTTTATTTATTACTTAAGGTTAAGTAGCTACAAAATAACTAAAATCTTTATTGATATTCGTCATTGCAATGTAAAAAGGATAGAACTACAATTGTTATAAGATTATAATTTATATTTTGAAGAGTTTGGGATTTTTAATTTTATTATTAACTTTAATGTTTAAAGTTATAAAATGCATGAATAGGTCTATTATTTTCATACTAATAATAAGTAATATTTTCTTTTTTGAAAAGCTTCATGGGCAAGATTTGCATTTTAGTCAAAGTTTTAATCAGTCTTATCTATTTAATCCTTCCCAAACAGGTTTAATTCCTAGCGAAGACTATAGAGTAACCGCGCAATACCGATCTCAATGGGGGAATTTGCCAGTTCCATATAAAACAATTGGTGCTTCAGGAGATTTAAAAGTTTTAGCTAGTGATTATCGAAAAGGGTGGCTAGGTTTAGGTTTAGGACTGTATAATGATAAGGCGGGATATGGAGACTTAACATTAACTAAAGCACAGTTTAGTGCAGCTTATCATGTAGAACTAAATGAAAGTTTTATTCTTTCTGCTGGAATAGGGATTGGCGTGGTGCAACGAAGTGTGAATATGGCGCAATTAACTTTTGACAATCAATGGAATGGTTTAAAATTTGATGAAAACTTACCACAAGGAGAAGTATACACGCATGAAAATGTTACCTATTTTGATGCGAGCCTAGGTTTGTCTTTTTCTTACACACCATCAGATGAATTTTATTTTCAACTTGCTGCAGGTGTAATGCATGTGAATCAACCCAATGAATCTTTTTACGAAAAAGAGAATAAAATCGGAATACGTCCCGTTATAGACTTGAGAAATATTGTGAAAATTAGTGATAATTGGATAGGGGAATGGGGAATACATGCGTCTCAGCAAAAATTAGCATATGAAATTGTTGGAGGTGGACAAATTTCTACGAATGTTAGCCCCAGAGAGCTAAATGCGAATGTTCTTATAGCTGGAGTTTATTACCGTTGGATGGATGCAGTGATACCTATGGTTGGATATGAATGGAATGGAATACGTTTATTAGTGTCTTCAGATATTACTTTATCTCCTCTTTCTGTGCCTTTAAAAGGTTATGGAGGAGTAGAGGTGTCACTAGTTTTCAAGGGTTTATATGATGGTAGTTTGATTAAAGGAAATGGCAGAAAATCCTACGGTTGTCCAAGATTTTAACAAAAATATGGATATTTGAATTTGTTAAAATTCGGGAAAACATACTATATTTGAAAAAGAATTTTAAATATTTACTATGGAATTAGAAAAAGCAAAAGTATTATTAGTTGAAGATGATACGAATTTAGGACAAGTACTGAAAAACTACTTGGAGTTACATGATTATGTAGTAGAGTTATGCCGTGACGGTATTTTGGGCTTAGCAGCATTTCGAAGAGAAAAATTCGATTTGTGTATTTTAGATGTTATGATGCCAAATATGGATGGTTTTACTTTAGCAGAAGAAATTAGAGCAATTGATGCAGATGTACCATTGTTTTTTCTTTCCGCTAGAAATATGAAAGATGATGTAATTGCGGGTTACAATTTAGGAGCAGATGATTATATAACAAAACCTTTTGATAGTGAGGTTCTTCTGCATAAAATCAAGGCTGTATTAAAAAGAAATCAAGAAGTCGGAGACCGCTTATCTACACAACAAAATTTTGAATTTGGGAAATTTAAATTTAATTCAAAATTACGCATTTTAGAAGCAGAAGGGGAAGAAAGAACATTAAGCCCAAAAGAAAATGCATTATTGCAAATGCTATGTGAGTTTAAAAATGATTTACTTCCTAGAGAAAAGGCCTTAAAACGAATTTGGGGCAGTGATACCTATTTTAACGGTAGGAGCATGGATGTATATATCGCCAAGTTGAGAAAATATTTAAGTGTTGATGATAGTGTTAGCATTGTTAATATCCACGGAAATGGTTTCCGCTTGTTAGTAGAAGAGTAAACTTTATAAAGATTGTTGTGAAAATAGCATGCAGTAAAATGTAATTGCATGCTATTTTTATGTAAAAATAGGTGCAAAATTTGTTGAAATTAAATATTAAAACTACCTTGCATGGATTAAGAATTGAAAAAATATATATTTATGTCAAAAGTAAAAACGGGAGACACCGTACACGTACATTATCATGGAAAACTAACTGATGGAACAGCATTTGACTCATCGGAAGGAAGAGACCCTTTACAGTTTATAGTAGGTCAAGGACAAGTGATTAAAGGTTTTGATGAGGCTTTAATTGATATGGAAGTTGGAGCAAAGAAAACAGTTGAAATTCCTGTACATGAAGCATATGGTGAGCCTTCTGAAAAAAACTTTCTGGAATTTCCGAAATCTGATTTTCCTGAAGATGTACAAATTCAAGAAGGAATACAATTGCATTTAAGTGATAATCAAGGAAATCATTTTCCAGTAATTATCAAAGAAGTTAAAGAAGACTCTGTAATATTAGATGGTAATCATCCATTAGCAGGTAAAGATTTGATTTTTGAAATAGAATTAGTTAAAATAGGATAATAATATCTTGCCAAAGAATATAGTCTTTAAAATTAGATGAAATTCTTTGGCAAGTTCTTTGTATATTTGCTATTGAAATTATTAAATGAACATGTTAAATCAAATATTTTTATCCATACAAGCACAAGGTGTTGTTAATAATGCTCAAGATAGCTTAAGTGAAGTTGTGCACAATGTTGCAGGAACTGTTGCACAAGAACCAGAGACAATTTCTTTATGGAGTTTGTTGCAAGAGGGGGGAGTTCTTATGATTCCACTTTTAATTTGTAGTATATTAACTGTGTACTTCTTTATAGAACGTTTTCTGGTGATTAAAAATGCTGGTAAAACAAATCCAGATTTTATGTTCCGAGTAAGAGAAAAAATTATTGAAGGAAATATTTCTGGAGCTAAATCAATCTGTAATAATACCGAAGGAGCATTACCTAAAATGATAGCTAAAGGTATAGATAGAATTGGAAAACCTATTGATCATATAGAAAAATCAATGGAGAACACAGGAAAGTTGGAAGTTTATAAAATGGAAAAAAATTTAGGTGTTTTAAGTACTATTGCAGGAATTGCACCTATGTTTGGTTTCCTGGGAACTATTGCCGGAATGATCATTCTGTTTTTTAATATTCAGCATCAAGGGTTTTCTATAGAAAATATTGCAGGTGGAATTTATACTAAAATGGTTACTTCAGCGGTAGGATTAATTATTGGTTTGATTGCAGCAGTATTATATAGTATACTTAATGGTAGGATCAATAGAGTAGTGAATAAAATGGAAACTGCAAGTACAGAGTTTTTAGATATATTACATGAGCCTGTTGTAAAATAATTTATAATAATAATGAAAATACCATACCCTTTATTTGTTCTTGGAATTATCTTTCTATCTTTTGTCGCTTGCAAAAAAGATAATGAAAATAATTGTCGCTCGGTTGAGTATGTAGCCTCTCAAACGGAAGTGGTAGAATTAAAAAATTACTTGGAAGATAATGCAATAGAAGCAGAGTATGACGAAAGAGGGTTTTATTATATTATATTAAAAGAGGGAACAGGAAAAACACCACATCAATGTAGCAAGATTAAAATTGATTATGAAGGCAAATTGACAAATAATCATGTTTTTGATGCTGCAAATGCAATTTCTTTTCCTTTGGAAAACTTGATAATGGGGTGGAGAATGGGGCTACCTTTGCTAAAAGAAGGTGGAGAAATGATATTATATCTGCCTCCTAGTTTAGCGTATGGTGCTAGAGCGCAGGGAGATATTCCTGCTAATTCTATTTTGATTTTTAAAATCAATTTAATAGAAGTACAAAATTAAAATACACAAGAGTGTATTCATATTATTCAATGAGGTCAAATACAATTTGACTGGAAAAATAAAATATATTTATGGGTTGCGAAGGTTGTAGCAGCCATTCTGTTGGTAGCAATGGTAAACCAGCTGGTTGCCAAAGTAATGGAGGGTGTAGTTCAGGAGGCTGTAATAAATTTAATGTGTATAATTGGTTATCAGATTATCCTTTATCTGATTTTGGTACACAATATGATATAGTTGAAATTAGTTTTCAAAACGGAAATCGTAAACACTTTTTTAGAAATACAGAGAACTTATTATTAGAAAAAAATCAATGGGTAGTTGTTGAAGGTGCTAATGGATTTGACGTTGGACAAGTGTCAGTAACAGGTGAATTAGTAAAACTCCAAATGAAAAAATATGGAGTTAAAGATAATGAAGATATTCAAAGTATTCTCCGAATAGCCACCGAAGATGACCTTGAAAAATATAAAATAGCAAAAGAAAAAGAAAAAGAAACTTTATTAAATGCTAGAGTTATTGCTCGCAGTATGAATTTAGATATGAAGGTTTCTTTAATTGAGTTTCAAGCAGACTGTAAAAAAGTTACTGTATTTTATACTGCTAATGAGAGAGTCGATTTTAGAGAACTTATTAAAGTATATGCACAAGAATTTAGAGCTAAAATTGAGATGCGACAAATTGGTGCAAGACAAGAAAGTGCAAAAATAGGAGGAATTGGTTCATGTGGTAGGGAATTATGTTGTAGTTCTTGGCTAACTGATTTTAAATCCGTAAATACAACAGCGGCGAGATATCAAAATTTGTCCATCAATCAAACTAAACTTTCAGGACAATGCGGGAGACTTAAATGCTGCCTGAATTATGAGCTAGATACCTACATGGAAGCATTAAAAAGTTTTCCTCAAAATGCAGAAATTATATTTCTGAAAAAAGGAAAGGCTACTTTGCAAAAAAAGGATATATTTAGGAACCTAATGTGGTATAGCTTTGATGATAGTAGCAAGCAGTATCCTTTAACCATTCAGAGAGTACATGAAATACTTGAATTAAATAAAAAGGATATTTTCCCTGATGAAATAGAACATATTGAAATTGCTACAACAAGAAAAGATCCTACTAAATTAGTAGATGTTGGATTTATTAATGATGTAGGACAAATATCTTTAGAAAATCTAGGGAAAGCAAAGGGTCATAAAAAAAGTAAAAAAAGACGATCGAATAATCTGAACGTACAGCAAAAGTCAAGAACTAGTAATAAAAAAAATACTAGGAAAGAAACTATTGATACACAAAGAAAGCATGGAAATAAAAAGCATACATCAGCTTATAGTAAAAATAATAGAAAGGATAGACAAAAATCTAGAAATACTAAAACTGCAAATTCTAAAAAACAATAAAAATGTATTTACATCGGATTCCTAAAATTGCAAGAAGGCTTTTGCCATCTGGACTTTGGGAGATGGAGGTTGATGAAATGCAACCTGCCATATATATTACATTCGATGATGGACCCCATCCAGAAATAACTTCATTTGTACTAGAAGAATTGAAAAAATATGAAGCGCAGGCTACATTTTTCTGTTTAGGAGAAAATGTTGAAAAATTTCCGGATGTTTATAAAAGAATAATTGCAGAAGGACATAGTGTTGGTAATCATACATATAATCATCCTAAGATCAAAGAGGTTTCTTCTGAACAATATATAGCAAATGTTTATAAAGCAGAAGAAAGTATTGAAAGTGATTTATTTCGACCACCTTATGGACGACTAAATAAAAAAATTGGAAATCAATTAATTAAAGAAGGCTTTCAGATAGTTTATTGGTCTTATCTTACAGGAGATTTTGATTTGAAATTAAATGAAAAAGAGTGTTTAGAAAAATTAATATTTGAAGTAGAGCCTGGAGATATTATAGTGTTTCACGATAATGAAAAGTCTTTTCCAAGGATGAGATATGTTTTGCCAAGATTTTTAAACTATGCTCAAAAGAAATCGTGGGCTATGAAAAGCTTAGATTTTAAAAAAAGAATAAAGTAATGAATATAGGATTTGTAGATACCCATGCGCATTTGTATGATAAAAGTTTTGAACAAGATATTAATGATGTAATAATAAGAGCAAAAGAAAATGGTGTTCATGCGGTTTTAATGCCGAATTGTGATAAAGAAACCTTGCTTCATATGTTAGCTCTTGAAAAAAAAGATAGTTCATTTTTTAAATCAATGTTGGGATTGCATCCATGCTATGTTAAAAAGGATTATCAAGAGCAATTGACTTATCTAAAGAAAAGATTAGAAATGGAATCTTATTGCGCAATTGGAGAGATTGGTTTGGATTTTTATTGGGATACAAGTTTTAAAGCACAACAATATGAAGCATTTCAAACTCAAATAGATTGGGCAATTAGTTATGATTTGCCTATTGTAATTCATACTCGTGAAGCAATGAAAGAAGGTATAGAGGTTGTTCAAAAGAAGCAAGATGGAAATTTAAAGGGTGTTTTCCATTGTTTTACAGGTGATTTGCAAGAAGCAAAAAAAATTGTAAATTTAAATTTTAAATTAGGAATTGGAGGTATTAGCACATTTAAAAATGGAGGATTAGAAGAAATCATCAAAGAAATTCCATTAAGTAATATTGTGTTAGAAACAGATGCAC
>DATGSF010000064.1:0-2848 GCA_035302865.1 Chitinophagaceae bacterium | reverse complement strand
AAAAATATAAAATTAAATCAAGTAAAATTACTCGAATTTTTATAAGTCATTTACATGGTGATCATTATTTTGGATTGATAGGATTATTAAGCTCCATGCAATTATCTTCTCGTACTAAGGAATTATTTCTCTATGGACCTCCTGAATTAATTGACATAATAAATTTACAATTTTCTGTAGTGCATTCTCCTTGTACATATACACTACACTTTATACCAATTTTACCTGAAGAGTCAAAAACATTATTTGAAACAGAACAAATAAAAATAGAATGTTTTCCCGTACAACATCGAATACCAACGCATGGTTTTCGTTTTATAAAAAAGAAGGGTTTACGAAAAATAAACATTATGCAATGTCAAAATTATGAAGTACCCTTTCATGCGTTTAACAATTTAAAGCGAGGAGAAGATTATATTAATAGTCAAGGAAAAATAATAAAAAATGAAATTCTAACAGAAGAGGGAGATGCACAAAAGTCATATATATATGCTGCTGACACTCGTTACTTTCCTGAACTCCCTACTATTATAGGACCTTGTGATTTACTCTACAACGAATCTACTTATTTGAAAGATTTAGAAAAGTTAGCATATGAAAGATATCATTGCACTGCTGCACAAGCAGCGATGATTGCTAAACAAGCAAATGCAAAAAATCTTCTTTTAGGACATTTTTCTTCACGTTATAAAGAAGTGGATGTATTCTTAAAAGAAGCAAAAGAGATTTTTCCTAATACTTTGCTAAGCGAAGAAGGAAAAAGCTATAATATTTAATAAATAGCTCATAATAAATTAATTATATCTCCAGGAAAGAACAATTTCGGCATTACACTATCCTTTCATTTTTTTATATATAGTTAGTTAAAAAAACCAATTTAATTATATCAATAAAAAGTCGTAAATTTGCGCAACCATTTACTATTTTTATATCGGTAATTATGAATTTTTTCAAAAAACAACAAGAAGAATTTCAACATCGTCATTTAGGTCCTAATGAGGAAGAATTGAGCGAGATGTTAGACGTTATTAAAGTGAGCAGCGTTGAAGAATTAATCAACAAAACTGTTCCTGAATCTATTCGTTTAAATAGAAAGTTAAACCTTCCAGAAGGTATTAGCGAACATGAATATTTAAAAGAATTAAAAAATACTGCTTCCGCAAACAAGGTAGGAAGATCATTTATTGGTCAAGGTTATTATGGAACTTTAACTCCAAGTGTTATTTTAAGAAATGTATTTGAAAACCCTGGCTGGTATACCCAATATACTCCTTATCAAGCAGAAATATCACAAGGAAGACTGGAGTCATTATTGAATTTCCAAACTATAGTATCAGATTTAACAGGTTTACCTATAGCAAACGCTTCTTTATTAGATGAAGGAACCGCAGCAGCAGAAGCAATGGCCATGTTTTTTAGTTTAAAAAACAGAAAAAAAGACATTGAAAGACTGAAACTATTTGTGGATGAAAATATGTTCCCACAAACAAAAGATATTATTCTTACTAGAGCTCAACCTTTAGATATAGAAGTGGTGTGCACTAGTTTAGATCAAGTAAAATTAACAGAAGATTTCTTTGGTGCTTTAATACAGTACCCAAATGATTGTGGAGAAGTTGTCGATTATTCTTCTTTTATTCAAGAAGCAAAAACGAAAGGTATTTTAGTAGGTATGGCTGCTGATTTATTAGCATTAACTTTATTAAAATCTCCTGGAGAATTAGGTGCTGATGCTGCTTTTGGAAACACACAACGTTTCGGTGTACCTATGGGCTTTGGTGGACCTCATGCTGCATATTTTAGTACTTTAGATGAATTTAAAAGAAATATTCCAGGCAGAATTATTGGTGTAAGTGTAGATATGAACGAAGAGCGCGCTTTACGTATGGCACTTCAAACAAGAGAGCAACATATTCGTAGAGAAAAAGCTACATCTAATATCTGTACCGCACAAGCATTATTAGCTAATATGGCTGCAATGTATGCTGTATACCATGGTCCAAAAGGTTTAAAAAATATTGCTTTACGTATTCAATTATTAACTGAAAATTTAAAAGCTAGCTTAGAAGATCACGGGATTAAAGTTTTAACTAAAAATCCATTTGATACTTTAATTATTGAAGTTAATGATAAAAATGCTGTTCAAGATAAGGCCGAAAATAATGGCTTGTACTTCCGTTATTTTGGCAAAAACAGTAATAAAATAGGAATTTCCTTAGATGAAACAACAAGTTTAGATGATTTTGCAGATATTATTAATTGTATCACCTTAGCTCAAGAAGCTGTTAGCTTTTCTATAGATGAGCATTTATCTATGCAGTCAATCCCAGAAAGCCTACATAGAACTTCTGCATATTTAGAGCAAGAGGTGTTTAATAAATATCATAGTGAAACACAAATGATGCGTTATCTTAAATTTTTAGAAAATAAAGATTTAAGTTTAAACACAAGTATGATTCCTTTAGGTAGCTGTACCATGAAACTAAATGCGGCTACACAAATGATTCCAGTAAGCTGGCCTGAATGGAGCACGATGCACCCATATATGCCAAAGAAATTTGCTCAGGGCTATCTTTCAGTTTTAAAAGAATTGGAAGAAATGCTATGTGAAATAACAGGATTTGCAGGGTTTAGCTTACAACCTAATAGTGGTGCATCTGGAGAATACGCTGGATTGTTAGCTATTCGTGATTATCATGCTAGCATAGGTGAAGCACATAGAAATATCATGTTAATTCCTATTTCGGCTCACGGAACTAATCCTGCTAGCGCTGTTATGGCTGGATATAAAGTAGTAGTCGTAAAGTCTCTAGATAATGGTAATATTGATGTAGCGGATTTAAAAGCT
>DATGSF010000063.1:0-16667 GCA_035302865.1 Chitinophagaceae bacterium | reverse complement strand
GGAGTTTCGGAAAAGATAAAGAACATTATCACTTAAGAAAGATAAAGGCGCGCACTAAAGCAAATGAAATCTTGTGGATTTTCTTTGGAATTCATACTTCCAATGCTTTAGAGATAGGTCGAAAAATGTTTCAACAACTTCGATCTGTAGCATAAAAACAGCAAAACCTGGCATATATTTAGCTGCTTTTTCAGTGGCTTAGACAACTATGCCTAAAAATCAAAAAACACCACCACATATATTAATATATCTTAAAGAGAGTTTGTCAATTAATAATAATGCTTCTTTTTCATAAAAACTTTATGAAAAAGAAGCATTATTTATATTTTACTGTTAGAAAAAACAGAAATTATTTTGTTTTCTGAATGTTCCTAATTAAATTAGAATATTTCAACACTTTTATACTGACTCTTATACCTCTTCTAAACTGACTCTGTCTTCCTTTATTTTTAATTGCTCATTTTGAATCAATGCATTCAAAGTTTGAGAAATAACCAATTCAATCTGTCTTCCTAGTTTCATGAAATTAAACTTTCTAGCAGTCATACGCAATAAATCATTTTTATCCATACTTAAATTATCCTCCATAATTTCTAACATTGCAATAGCAATTTCTTCTGGAGCTATATCTTCTATAGAACGATTAATTTCTGCATTATCTCTATAATAATCTAAAGTTTTAGGACTTATATGATTATTCCATAAAAATGTTTGATGTGCTTCTGTTATTAAAATATCAGATAATTGATCCAACTGCTCATTTAAATATATATTTAATCTATTTCCTGCTCTAGAAACATTCCATAAAACAAGTATTTTCTTAAATAATAAAGATTTACTTATTGGGGCTTCTGTTTCAATAATTTGCTTCATTTGATTTCGAATAATCTCCTGATTTTCATAATAGTAAAAATTATCAGAATTTCCATTTTCTACAATTCTTAAATCCGTATTTTTATAAGGAACTTGAACGGTATTTTTAGATTCTTCTATAGGAATAAGCAATTCTTCATTTTCTACTTGATCTTGCTGTTCGGACACTATTTCTTCCTTTTGAACATCTTTTCCTTCTAATAAATCTTTTATTCTATTTTTAATTTCTTGCACTATTTTATCTTTATGCTTCACCCAATCTAAAGTCCAAATTCTAAAAATATTCCAGCCTAAACCTTTTAATACATTAGGTGCCAAAAGCTCTCTATCATTCGTTGTTTCAATATTTAAATAAGTTAATCCATCAATTAAAACTCCCAAAATATATTCCTTTTCATTTTCTGGATGCACTATGCCTAAATCGACTTTATACTCCGAAGAACCAATATATTTTCTAACTTGTAAACCATTCTTTGTTAAATAATCCCCTATTGCATCCACTAAAGTATTTTTATCAGCTTTTGAATAATCAGCAGAAAGACTGTAATCTCCTTTTTCTGCAAAACTCAAAAATTCTTTTAAGCCTTTTACACCCTCCGATTTGGTTCTAGACAAATCTATTTGCTCAGATTTTAAAGTAGAAAATACTTTCATTTCAAATCTTGCACGAGTTACAGCCACATTTAATCTTCTCCATCCTCCATCTCGATTTAAAGGACCAAAATTCATTGATATTTTCCCTTCTTTATCTGGTCCATAACCTATAGAAAACAAAATAATATCCCTTTCATCCCCTTGTACATTTTCTAAGTTTTTAATAAATATTTCCTCTTTATTTCCTAATGCAAATTCTTCTAAATCCGGATTATTCATCAATAAATTTTGCAATAAATCTTCAATTAAACTTTGTTGTACTTGATTAAAAGTTACCACACCAATGGATTTAGGATTTCTTTCTTCCCAGTGCTTTTTAATATAAGCAATAACAGCCTCTGCTTCTTTTTCATTTGTTCTTGTCTTTCCCTTATCATAAAATCCATCAATTAATTCTAAAGACACTTTTTGACTTAAATCATCTGGTGAAGGGAAAGTTAAGAGTTTACTATCATAATAGTTTTTATTACTAAAAGAAATTAGACTTTCATGCCTGCTTCTATAATGCCTTAATAAAAACTTAGATGGTATAGATAAAGCCAAACAATCCTCTAAAATACTCTCTAAATCTTCTTTGTCTAAATGCTCTTCATCCAATTTATTAGAAGAGAAAAAACTAGTAGGTGGCATTTGTTTGGGATCTCCAACTATAATTGCTTGTTTTGCTCTAGCTAAAGCACTTACAGATTCAAAAGTTTCTAATTGAGAGGCTTCATCAAAAATAACCATATCAAAATGTTCCTTACTCACATCAAAATACTGTGCTACTGAAATAGGACTCATCAACATACATGGTTTTAATCGAGGAATTAAATTTGGAATTTGATCAAAAAGTCTGCGAATGGAAATTCCTCTTCCTCTACTTCTAATTGCTCTTTGCAAAATTGCAATTTCAGAACTTTGAGCAGTTTCTATACTGGAATTGGGTATATTAGCACTTAATTTTGCTATTAATTGTTTCCTTGAAATTGCTGTAAATTCTTGATGCAAATCCCTGTATTGTTTAATAAGAGATTTATATAGAGTAGCATCAAAAGATCTTAATTCTTGATGTGCATATACTTTTTGTATAAAATGATTAAAATGTAAAACTTCATAAAACGCATCTTCAATATTCTCGGATGTAATTTTCCCTTCCTCTACCCAAGTTGTAAACCAATGTAAATTTAAAGCTTCTGCGTTATTTTTATAAATTTGATAATTTACCCAATCCTCTAGAAGTGCAATATTAGATTTTATATTCTTTAATTCTTCAATAGAAGGAATAGCGAATACTATTTTTTGCAAGTCCTTATGTACCTCTGCGTATTCCTCTACTTTTTCAAGAATTTTTTCCTTTGCAAAATCAAATTCCACCGCTTTTAATAACCACTTTTCTTTATCTTCTATAGGTGCAGCTTCCATGGATTGCTCTAGCGTTTCAATATAGGCAATTTCTTCTTTTATTGCTTTAATATCAAGCTCATTATTACTAGAATATGATTGTATAAAAGAACTAAAAGTTGCAAATCTAGCATGCTTTAATTGCTCTTCTATCTCTTTCCAATTATCTAGCTTATCAAAAATTGAATCTACTTGCTCTTCCGATGCTATTTTAACGGTTGCAAAACCCTGAATTTCCTTTTTAATTTTTCTTTGTTCTAGCCATTTAGGTAAAAACCAAGAAAACTTTGCTTGATTCCATTTTTGTCTTAGGTTTTCATAATCTAATTTATAAACTTCTTTGTAGTATTGCTCTTCTATATTCTTTTTTACCAACTGATAATTTTCTTGTAATTTAATCCATTCTAAGAATGGTTCTTTTAATTTAGGATTAAAAATTATAGAGATAAGTTCTTTTTTAGGCAGTTTTTTATCTAGAATACTTAATAAAGATAAAAATGCATCTAATTCATCAGAATTTATAGAAAAATCTTTTTCTATCTGGGAATATCTTGCATATTTTTCCAGATAATCATCTATATTTTCAACTATATTTTGCGCATTATCAATATCATGTTTAGCTATACTTAAAGCAGAAAGGGGATGTTCTTTAGGATTTTTTATTTTTTGTATAACCGAACTATAAAGAAGGAGCCAATCATTCCAATTATTCCATTGCTTTCTATCCAAAGTGTCCAAATCTATATCTATCCTTAAATTCTTATCGTACTCTACCCCATTTTGTTCTAAATAAGAAACAGAATGATACAAAGACCAGCCAATATTATTTTCTTGATGCAAATAATATACATATTTATTAAGCTGTTCTCGTCTTTCGTCCAAACGTTTTGCTTTTTCATTAAAATCCGCACTTAATTGGTATTTAGTCAAATCAAGCGTTTTTTCAAATTGACCTAAGACATCAGATTTTTTTGATTTATTGGAATGTAATTCTAAACAAAAAGGCCCCAAACCAATTTTTTCTAATCTACTGTGTACCACATCTAATGCGGCTTTTTTAGCAGCTACAAAAAGTACTTTTTTATTATTTGCTAATGCATCAGCAATAATATTAGTAATCGTTTGCGATTTTCCTGTTCCTGGTGGACCATGTAAGATAAAAGTTTTTCCTAAATGCGCATTTTTAATAGCATTTAATTGCGAATTATCCGTAGCAATTGGTAATAAGAGTTCTGCAGCAGAAAGTTTTTCAAGATCAAAATCTTCTTCCTCCAAACCTTTTATATCAGTTGATAATTTTCCTTCTATTAAGCTTTTTACTATAGGACTTTTTTCAATTTCATTAGCATGTTTATTTAAATCTTGCCAAAGTAAGAGTTTATTAAAAGAAAAATTACCTAAAACCACTTGCTCTAATACGTCCCAACCTTCTAAATTTAAAACAGCATTTCTCAAAATGGCCAATACTTTCGGAACATCCACGCCAAAATCATCCAAGGGTAATTGTTCTAAAGCATCAAGATTTAGTTTATATTCCTGCTTAAGATACTCTATTAGCGTAATATTTATCATAGTTTCATCCTCACGACTTTTTAGCACATATTTAGACTTTACAGATCTTCGAGATAATGCAACAGGAATAAGTAAAATTGGTGCTAAGCGCACTTGATTCTTTTTTTTCGGTTCATACCATTTTAAAAGCCCAAGCCCTAAATATAAAGTACTCATACCATTTTCTTCTTCTGCTATTCTTGCAGTTCTAAATAAATGCGTGAGAATATTATCTAAATTATGAGGATGAAAATTAGTGAGTAATCTATTATAATTAAATTCTTCATCTGCCAATTTAAATAAAGCACTAGAAGGATGTAAGGGTTCTAAATATTCATTATAGCTCGTTTTAATTTCCACATTGGAATTAGGCATTATAGTATATTGCTTTCCATCGAACAAAGCATCTTCTAAAAGGTTTATTTTTACATCTATTAATTGAAGTGTATTTCTACTGAACCTAATATTCAACAAATTATTTCTAAGCGATAAATCCAATAACTTTCTTTCCCATAATTTTATTTTAGAAAATTCCGTATCATCTCTTAATTCTAAATCTTCATATTTAGGACCAAAATCAAAACTATCTTCCTCTTTAATTATAGTGTTATTTTCTATTAGCTCTTCTGTATTTTGTTTTATAAATTCCTGATTATTACCTAATGGCAAAGGATGTACACCCCAAGCTCTAGCAGATTTAACATCAATAGCCATGATAAAATCTTTAGCATTATTTAATTGCATTTCGGCACTATGTACTGCATCTCTGAAATTAATAGTATTCCCTTTACAAAGCATGGTCATTTCAATAATTGCAATTTCATTAATCCCAGGTGCTATTCTTTTAGATATGGCAGCTTGATCATAATTAATTATGGTATCCATACGCTTATCTTCTAACCAAACACCCACAAAGGCATGTCCTTTAGTAATGATAATTAACGGATTTAAACCTACGGATTCTAATAAGGCGGTAAACAGTAGGGAAATATCTATACAATTCCCAAACTTAGCAGATAAAACCTTATCAATCAATCTAATCCGCTGTCCTTTAGTTTCAAATGATGGAGGTATCGCACTGTATATTATTTCTTTTTTTTGCAATGCATAAAATAAAGCTGCTGTTACTTGAAGTACTCTTTCTTTATTTTGTTTTTGATAAGCATCAAAACTTGGAAATTGCTTTTTTTCTTCTAAGATCTTTATAGCTTCTGACTTGATATCATAAATAAATGGATGGTTGGGTAAACTATATGAAACTAATAATTGCGGATATTCTTGCAATCCTCCAAAATAATCCATAGGCAATATATCCAAATGAAAAGTAGTACTTGCTAATTCTTCCCCTTTACTTTTAAAAACAATTTGAATAGCATCTTTATCTTTCTCTGTTAAATTCTTTAAAAAGGGAATATTAAATTTAAAATCAAAATTATTTAATACTAAACTTTCCCCTTCATAAGCATCTAAAAAATAACTAAAAGGCTCAAAAATATTCTGCGTAGAATTTATTATTATTTCTACATCAGTTAAAGGTTCTGGAATATTTAATATATGGATTGCAGTAATAAAATTGAATTTGTTCAAATAGAAAGTATAATTAAAATAATCAATATTCTTAGTTTCAATTTTAATCACTTGTTTTTTATCCATTTAGTATAATTTTAGAATAATGAAAACTAAATATAAAGAATATTAAGCAATATAATAATTATATGCTTTAAAATTATTTGTATAAGTTTAAAACATCTTTTAGAGTTCTTTACAATCAAAATTTAGCTCTTAATAAAAGTATAGTTCAATAAAAATAGACTATCCTTAATTTTCGGAATAGTCTATTTTATTTACTAAAAACTTTAAGTTGCAAAAAACTAGATTGTTAAAAAAACTTATATTTCATTTTTTATCCAATCCGACTGTATAATACGAACACCTAATTGCACTAACTCTTCTTTTTGTTTTGCATACATCGCACTGTCCAATTCTTTAGTAGCATCTTCTATAAGTACACAAGAAAATCCAAATTCAAGCGCATCTTTTACAGAATAATACACACATACATCAGCAGCAAGTCCACAGAAATAAAGCTTTTCTACTTTTTTCTCTTCTAAATAACCTTTCAATCCTGTACTTTTCATTTTTCCATTATCGTAAAACATAGAATAACTATCCACACTAGGATCCATACCTTTTCTAAATATAGTTTCCCAATTCTTTGTATCCAAATCCTTATGAAATGCTGCTCCTTCTGTACCTTGTACGCAATGATTAGGCCATAAAATCTGCTCTGAGTCCTTCCATGGAATAGTATCAAAAGGTTTTTTATCTTTATGATTAGAGGCAAAGCTCATGTGATTTTGAGGATGCCAATCTTGAGAAGCTACAATTAAATCAAAGTGTTTTTGCACTTTGTTGATAACAGAAATTATACTACCAGAATTAGGCACCTCTAAACTACCATTAGGTAAAAAATCATTTTGTAAATCAATAACTAATAATGCTTTATTCATAATAATTATTTAAGAATTTTTTAAAATTAAGGTATCTCTAATTTGCTTTAAATCTTCACTTAATCCCACTTTATAAATATGAGGGTTTTGAAATCTTTTATATTCTAGGGGCAATAAGGATAAACGCTTTTCACTGTATTTGGCAATATCAAATATAGATTTCTTTTTAACAAGTATTTCCTTATTGCTCATAACTAATTCCAATAATCTTTCTTGCTTTTTATTCCTTATATCGTTTTTTTTACGAATATCAAATGGATGGTAAATTTTATTAACGTACTCTTCTTCAAATAATGCAATTGCATCTGCTCCATAAAACCCCTCTTCATTATCAAAAACACGGAATACTTGTTTTTTACAAGGTGTAGATATTTTAATGATATTATCTGAAAATTTCATCTTCGGAATACCGTTATATTCAGATAATTTATACACGCCATCTAAAGAAGCATCAGGTTTTCCTGTAATTAAATTGGTCCCTATTCCATAAATATCTATTGGAGCACTTTGTTCTTTTAAACTTTTAATTACCCATTCATCTAATTGATTAGAAGCTACTATTTTCACGTATTGCAGATTAGAACCATCTAGCATCTTTCGAGTTTGTTTAGATAAATAGGCTAAATCACCACTATCTAACCGAACCGCTTGCAACTTATAACCTTTTTCTTCCATTTCATGAGCAACTTGAATTGCATTTGGTACTCCGCTTGCTAAAGTATTATAAGTATCAACCAAAAAGGTACTGCTATTAGGATGTATTTTAGCATATTCTCTAAAAGCGTCAATTTCATTTTCATAACTTTGCACAAAAGAATGAGCCATAGTTCCTGATAATGGCAAGTCAAACTTCTTGGCGGCAAAAACATTGCTCGTAGCATCAAAACCACCTATTATAGCAGCTTTACTTCCAAATAAAGCACCAGTAGCATGTCCTCTTCTAAAACCCATATCTATTAAGATTTTATCATTTGCTTCTTGTCTAATTCTTCTTGCTTTAGTTGCTATTAAACTTTGGTAATTAAGAATATTCAAAAGAACTGTTTCAATTATCTGTGCCTCAATAATGGGAGCCTCTACAATTAATATCGGGGTATCAGGAAACACGATTTCTCCTTCCTTCATTGCATAAATATTGCCCGTAAAGGAGAAATTTTCTAAATATTTTAAAAATTCCGAATTAAATCCACAATCTTTTAAATAAGAAATTGTTTCTTCAGGGAATGTAAAGTTATTTATAATTGCCAATGCATCTTGTAAACCAGCAAAAACAGTATATCCACCTTCAAATGGATGATTTCTAAAATAATAATCAAAAATTGCTTTTTCATTTCTTTTTTCAAGAAAATACACTTGACTCATAGTTAATTCATAAAAGTCTGTGTAGGAGGCATTTATATTTATTTTCATTAATTTATAATTTACCTATCTTTTAGCTACTAATGTGCTTCCAACCAATTTTTCCCAAATCCAGCTTCAGCTATTATAGGTACATCATTGGGTAATTGCATTGCATTTTCCATTTTCTGTTTCACCATTTTTTCAATTTCTTCTTGCTCCTCTAAATGTACATCAAAAATCAATTCATCATGCACTTGTAGTATCATTTTGCTTTTGAAATTTTTCTCTTCTAATTCTTTTTGAATCGCAATCATAGCGATTTTAATCATTTCAGCAGCAGAACCTTGAATTCTAGCATTTATAGCTAATCTTTCTGCAAATCCTCGAACTGTAAAATTTTTGGAATTTATATTATCTAAAATTACTTTTCTCCCCTTTAAGGTTTTAACATATTCATATTCTCTAGCATAAGCTATAGTTTCCTCCATATATTTTTGTATAGAAGGATACTGTTCAAAATAATTATCAATTATGTTCTTTGCTTCAGTCCTAGAAATAGCTAGAGTTTCTGATAATCCAAATGCTGATTGACCATAGATAATTCCAAAGTTTACTGCTTTAGCATTCCTTCTTTGGTCATTATTCACCTCTTCCTCTTTTATGCCATATACTTTTGCGGCAGTTGCTCTATGAATATCTTTATTTTCTTTAAATGCCTTAATCATACTTTCATCACCACTTAAAGCAGCAACTATTCTCAATTCAATTTGCGAATAATCCACCGATAAGAGTATATGATTTTTATCTTTAGGAATAAAAGCTTTTCGTATCATTCTACCAATTTCAGTTCGAATAGGAATATTCTGTAAATTGGGTTGATTGCTACTTAACCTACCCGTACTGACAGTAGTTTGATTAAGGGTAGTATGAATATGTTTTGTTTGAGGGTGAATTAATTTAGGTAAAGCGTCGGCATAAGTGGAGCGAAGTTTAGACAATTCCCTATACACCAAGATATCATTAATAATTGGATCTTTATGTTGTAGTTTCAGCAGGATATCTTCTCCTGTTTTATATTGTCCAGTTTTTGTTTTCTTTGCTTTATCATCTAATTTTAAATGATCAAAAAGCACTTCACCTAGCTGTTTAGGGGAGGCAATATTAAATTTCATGCCCGCTCCAGCATAAATATTCTGAGCAGCTTTTTCAATAGCATCATTTAATTGGGTAGAATATTCTTTTAAAAACGCTTCATCAACATTTACTCCTTCCCATTGCATTTTAGTTAATACTAAAACTAAAGGATTGTCAATTTTTTCAAATAAATCCAACTGCTTCTCCTTATGAAGCATATCTTCAAAAATTTCTTTTAATTGAAATGTTATATCTGCATCTTCTGCGGCATAATTCAGAACCTCACTAGGTTCTAAATCTGTCATTTTTTTCTGATTCCTTCCTTTTTTCCCTATAAGTTTTTCAATTGGAATCATTTGATAGTTTAAAAATTGTTCACTCGCTGCCTCTAAACTCTTACGAGATTCAGGATGTAAAACATAATATGCCACTAAGGTATCAAAATAATTATCTGTAAATTGAAAACCATATTGCATTAAAACTAACTGATCGTATTTAATATTATGTCCTATCCATTGTATATCGGGATTTTTAAATAAGTTTTTAATAGGTTCCAAAAACTCCTCTGAATGCTTTTTTTCTTTAGGACAAGCAATATAATACGCTTGATTTTCTTTCCATGAAAAAGCTATTCCTGCTAAATCTGAATTTAAAGGGTCTAAGCCAGAAGTTTCTGTATCAAAAGCGATACAGTTTTCTTTATTAGCTTTTTCTATAAATTCAAGTAATTCTTTTTCGGTCTCTATCAAAATATAATCCTTTTCAATATTTTCTATGGTTTTTAAAGAAAACATATCTTGCATTAACTCTTTTGCATTTTCTTGACCAAAACCACTAGCTGAAGAGGAAAACAAATCTCCCTGCTCACTTGAATTAACATCGCCAAAAATTCTTTTTGCTAGTGTTCTAAATTCGAGATCAGCGAAAACCTCTTGTACTTTTTCTGCGTCCATAGCTTCAATTTCATAATCTTCAAACACAAAATCTAAAGGAACATTTAAATCTATGGTAGCCAAATTATAAGACATCAATGCAATATCCACATTTTCACGAATTCGCTCTCCCATTTTGCCTTTAATTTCTTCTTTATTTTCAATAATTCCTTTAATACTTCCATACTGTTTAATTAATTTTGAAGCTGTTTTCTCACCTATACCATGAACTCCCGGGATATTATCTGAGCTATCTCCCATCAGCCCAAGAATATCAATTAATTGCATTGGTTCATCAATCCCCCACAATTCCTTTATTTCCTTTTCTCCTAAAATTTCAAATCCTGAGCCTCTAGAGCCTGGTTTATACATATAACGATTAGGTCCGACTAATTGCCCATAATCTTTATCTGGTGTAACCATAAAGACTTCAAAACCCGCTTCCGATGCTTTAAATGCCAAACTTCCTATAATATCATCAGCTTCATAGCCTTGTAATTCAATATTAGGCATTTTAAATGCTTCGGTAATTTTTTTAATATCTGGAATGGCTGCTCTAATATCTTCTGGAACTTCCAATCTATTAGCTTTATAATCAGGATATACTTCATGTCTTTTTGTAGGACCTGGAGCATCCCATACCACAGCTAAATGGGTAGGATTTTGATTTTTTATTAATTCCAATACCGCGTTAGTAAAGCCAAATTGAGCATTGGTATTTTTGCCTGTACTTGTTACTCTAGGACTCGATATAAGAGCAAAATAGCTTCTATATACTAATGCCATGGCATCTATGAGAAATAATCTTTTATCTTCTTTATTTTGCATATTTAAATTTAGATATTCTTTGAATAAGTTGTTTAATTTAGAATTATAAAGGTACTAGTTTTAGAGCAAATTTTATGGCAAATTGCTTTTTTTGTACAATTCTCCTTAATGATTGCCCATTTAATTCTATTTTTTAAATAAAAAAAGCCGCTTGAAATGAAATCAAACGGCTGATATAATATATAAATGTAAATTTTACTTATTTAAAGTAGGTAGAATTTTTTCTCTATAATCTATAATTGATTGTTTGTAAATTCTTTTACCTTCTTCTGCACCTAAAATATTTTGTACATCTACTTCTTTATTTTCCAAAGCTTTATATTCCAAGAAAAACTGACGAATTTCTTTTAAAAAATATTCAGGAAGTTCACTAATATCATTATAATGTGCCACGCTCATATCTTGTGTTGCAACTGCGATAATCTTATCATCTGCCTCACCTTGATCAATCATTTTCATCACACCGATGATTTTAGCTTCTACCTGCGTCATAGGTAAAATATCAATTTGAGAAATTATTAAAATATCTAAGGGATCATTGTCATCACAATAAGTTTGTGGAATAAAACCATAATTTGCTGGATAATAAACAGAAGAGTACAAAACTCTATCTAAGGTTAACATTCCAGTTTCTTTACAGATTTCATATTTTGCTCGAGAGCCTTTAGAAATTTCTATTATCCCATTAACTGCTTCTCCATTTTCATCTCCATAATTAATAGAGTGCCATGCGTTAAATGCCATTATTTTAAAATTACTATTGTTTATAATTAGTTTTTATCTATAAAATTCCTGCAAATATAATAAAAGTTTTGAAATGGCTATAAATTATTATTCTTAATAATAAATTTTAACGATTGCAATAACAATTTGCTTACTAGAGATTTTTCCGTTCAGAATTGAAAAGCATGTACCTTTGTAGCTTTTAAAAGCTCCAAATGATTAAAAGCACGAATCAGGAAGAACAAAAGCAATTGGCAAATATTTTTACGGTTTTAGCCATTATATTCTTTGCTTCAAACTTACGTGCTCCAATTACTTCTGTAGGACCTGTGATTGGTGAAATTAGTAGTGATTTAAATTTATCCAAAACCATGGCTGGTCTTGTCACTACAATTCCATTATTAGCTTTTGGTTTTTTATCTAGTTTAATTCCTAAAATTTCCAAGAAGCATGGAATGGAAATTATTTTATTATTCTCTTTAATATTATTAGGCTTAGGTTTAGGCATCCGATCCTATGGTTCAATATTTACATTGCTATTAGGCTCAGCATTTATTGGAACTGCTATAACTTTTGGAAATGTTTTAATGCCTGCCTTTATTAAATTAAAATTTCCATATAAGATTGGATTAATAATGGGAATGTACTCTGCTGGAATGAACCTAACAGCAGCTTTGGCAGCTGGATTTAGTGTAGGCATAGGTAAATGGACTAATTATGGTTGGCAAGCATCTCTCGGGATATGGATAATTTTAGTTTTTATTGGTTTTCTTTTATGGTTTCCTCAAATTCCAAAGAAAAAACATAGAAATAATAAAAAGAATATTGAGGAAAACCATACTACCCCACTTTCTTCTAAAACATTATTAAAATCTCCCTTGGCTTGGTCCGTTACAATATTTATGGGCTTGCAATCCTTATTATTTTATTGCATTTCTGCTTGGTTGCCAAAGGTTGCACAGGATTGGGGAATGGGAATTGAGGCTTCAGGCTGGCTACTTTCATATATGCAATTTGCTCAATTACCTACCACTTTTATTGGTTCTTTAATCGCTTCTCGTTTAAAAGACCAAAGGATTCTTTCCATTTTAACAGCATTTTTATTTATTTTCTCCTTAATTGGAATTTTATTATTCAAAACCCAATACATCGTTTTATTTTGTATAATATTAGGAATAGGCAGTGGTCTAGCATTTAGTTTAGCAATGCTATTTTTTATTCTTCGTACTAAAAACATTCACCATTCTTCGCAATTATCGGGCATGGCACAATCTATTGGTTATTTATTAGCTGCTATTGGCCCTCCTTTATTTGGAGCAATATATGATTGGAAGGCAAATTGGAATATTTCTTTTCTATTTCTAATTGGAGCCTCTATAATACTACTTTTTGTGGGGGTTATTGCTGGAAAAAACAATTATATTAGAAACTAAATAAACACTGTGATAATATGTTACTGATTTTATGAAAATACGCTATTAATAAAATGCAATTGTTTAAGTTTAGGTGAATAATTTAGAAAAAATGCTTAATTTCGTAACTAAAAATCACATAATAATAATATGAAAAAAACGATAGTGCCTTTATTTGCATTAATGCTAGGAGGAGGATTAACTATGCATGCACAAAACAAAATTACCTATCCAAAAACCAATGAAGTAAATCATATAGATGATTATTTTGGTACTAAAATTGCGGATCCATATAGATGGTTAGAAAATGATACTGCAAAGGAAACAACTGCCTGGGTGAAAGAACAAAACAAGCTTACTCAAGGCGTTCTATCACAAATCCCATACAGAGATAGAATGAAAAAAAGAATTACAGAGTTAGTAAACTATCCTAAAAACTCTGCTCCTTATAAAAAAGGGAAGTATATAATCCAATATAAAAATGATGGTTTACAAAATCAATCTGTTTTATACGTAAAAGAAGGATGGAATGGCAAGGAAAGAGTTTTATTAGATCCTAACACTTTATCTAAAGACGGAACAGTCGCTTTAGGTGCTATTAGTTTCAGCCCTAATCAAAGATATTTTGCTTATTCAGTTTCTGCCTCTGGTAGTGATTGGCAAGAAATCTATATAATGGATATGAAAACGGGCAAATTATTAAAAGACAAAGTTGAATTTGTAAAATTCACAGGAATTCACTGGGATTCTGAAGATGGCTTCTATTATGCCGGATACGAAGCACCTAAAGATCAAAAGACAAAATACAGTGCCAAAACTGAATACCAAAAAGTATATTATCATAAATTAGGAACAGATGCCTCAAAAGATCCTATTATTTATGAAGATAAAGACCATGCTTTACGTTATGTTCGTCCAAGCTTAACCGAAGACAAAAGATTCTTGATTCTAAATATTTCAGAAGGTACCGATGGTGCAGAAATAAAGATAAAAGATTTAAAAAATAAGAATCAAAAAGATTTTATTACTATAGTAAAAGGATTTAAAACAAACGCATATGTAGTAGATAATGATGGAGATGACTTAATTTTAGTAAGTAATCAAGATGCTCCAAATTATAAGGTAGTAAAAGTTAATCCTAAAAATCCTAAATACGAAAACTGGGAAACTTTAATCGCAGAAAAAGCAGAAAAATTAGAATCTGTTCAAACTGCCGGTGGAAAACTTTTTACCACTTATCTTAAAGATGCTAGTTCGCAAGTGAAACAATATTCTTATCAAGGAAAGCTCGAATATAATATTCAGTTACCAGGAATAGGAACAGCAAGTGGCTTTAGTGCAGATAAAGAAGAAAATAATTTATATTATACTTTCACTTCTTTTACTACTCCAGCTACAATTTATAAATATAATATTCAAACCGGAAAGTCGGAATTACATGAGGCTTCACAAGCTAAATTTAATCCTGAAGAATACGAAACAAAACAGGTATTTTTTAAAAGTAAAGATGGTACTAATGTACCTATGTTTATAACACATAAAAAAGGAATTAAGTTAGATGGAACCAATCCTACTTTATTATATGGATACGGTGGATTCAATATTAGTTTAACTCCTAGCTTTTCAGCTACTAATCTAGCATTTATTGAAAATGGTGGTATTTATGTATTAGTTAACTTACGTGGTGGTGGTGAATATGGAGAGTCTTGGCATGAGCAAGGTATGTTAGAGAATAAACAAAATGTTTTTGATGATTTCATTGGAGCAGCAGAGCATTTAATTAAGGAAAGATACACTTCTTCTGAAAGATTAGCGATAAGAGGTGGAAGTAATGGAGGTTTATTAGTGGGTGCTGCTATGACTCAAAGACCCGAATTGTTTAAAGTTGCAATACCACAAGTAGGTGTTTTAGATATGTTGCGCTATCATAAATTTACAGTTGGATGGGGATGGGCTGTTGAATATGGGAGCAGTGATTATGAAGAGCAATTTAAATATTTAATTAAATATTCACCTTTGCATAACTTAAAAGAGAATACATGTTATCCTGCAACAATGATTACCACTGCTGATCATGACGACCGTGTAGTTCCTGCGCATTCTTTTAAATTTGCAGCTGAATTACAAAAAAAGCAAGCTTGTGATAATCCCGCTTTAATCAGAATTGATGAAAATGCTGGTCATGGAGCAGGGAAACCAACAAGTAAAGTTATAGAAGAAGCTGCAGATATTTGGAGCTTTATATTCTACATGATGGACTATGATTATAAATTCTAAATAGTACCTTAAAGTCTAAGAATAGATTATGATAAAATCCCGTAAAAGGAATTACTCTTACGGGATTTTGCTATTTATGGGTATTATTTCTTTAATTTACAATTACCTACAAAATTTTCTGCTAAGATGTTTAAATGATTACAAGAATCAATTTGTTCTTGCTTTGGTAAATGCCTTAAATCGTATTGTTTTTTATCACCACTATAAAAACTACAATAACAAATTCCAGATTCCTTTTTGGAACAAGAAGAATGAGATAGAAGAAAAATAGAGAAAATTAAAAATAATACCACTGAAAATATTGAATACTCCACAACTGTTAGGTTTTAAATCAGAATAATATTTTTCTAATAGAAAATACAACAATAATTTTCAGAAATAGTTTAGTTATATTATTTAATACTATTATTTATTTCCTTAGAATTGTTTTAGCTTTTAAATTTACATTTCTATTTTGTCAAATAAAACATTCTTATTTAACTCTAGTCCAAGTCTGGGAACGCCCAATTAAAGAAATACCAATATAGCCTCTTACATCAAGAGTATTTGCATTTTTTAAAGTAATGGTACATTTATATAATTTACCTTCATTAGGATCTAAAATTTGTCCATTTGTCCATTTATCACCCTCTTTTGACAATCCTTTGATCACTGTAATTCCTAAGATAGGTTTATCTTTATCTGCACCTTTACAATCTTTACACTTATTATTCTTATTTGCAGGATTTAAAATTTCTACCACTTTTCCATAAATTTTCCCATTCACTTCAAAAATCTCCACAATGGATTTATCTTCTCCCGTTTTATCATCTACTGTTTTCCATTTACCAATTACTGATTGTGCAAAAGCTCCTAATGAAAAAGCCAAGCTCAATATTATTGTTAATACTGTCATTTTTTTCATAATGTTGTCATTTTTGTTTCAAAAAATGTATTTATTGTATAAATATAATTTTATTTTTAGAATTTCTCTTATTTTTTAAAAATTCTTATTTTTACTTTATTTAAAAAATTGTAATTTAGACAAAACTTTACGCAATGAAATGCCA
>DATGSF010000062.1:0-22163 GCA_035302865.1 Chitinophagaceae bacterium | reverse complement strand
TATTTAGAACTGATGACCGTCGTGACACTAAAGAAGAAGTTAGGTCACGATTTAATAGCTTTTGTGATAAATGGAGTAAATATTATTCTTATTTCAAAAGACAGAAAAAGAATCTGCGAATAGATTTATATTTTACATACAACAGTTATCATTTTGCTCCACTGACCTTTATTCCCAAAAAGAAAATAATAAATAAATATGTTTAACTTTGTTATAAATCAAGATAGCTTTTACAAACTTTACGGGATACTACCAAAAAAACAATTACACAAATAAAAAATAGGAAAAACTTAATTTATCAGTAAAAATCGATAATAAAATAGCCGTCATCAAAATGAACTTTTGAGACGGCTACTTCTTATTTTATAGGTATTGATCTGAAACAAATAGATTAGTCTGCAATATATTGTTTCATTGCCTTGTCGATTAATTGCTCTACATACACTTTTAATGTTGCATTTTCTATTTTTTGTGTAACATCAAATGCAAAAGCTCTAATCATCATTTTCTTTGCAGAAGCTTTGCTTATACCTCTTGCTTGCAAATAAAATAATGCCTCTTCATCCATTTGACCCATAGTCGCACCATGACTACATTTTACGTCATCAGCAAATATTTCTAATTGTGGCTTTGCATTGACAGTAGCCTTAGGACTGTATAATACATTTGCACTTTCTTGGAAGGCATTTGTTTTTTGAGCCTGAGGATAAACATATATTTTCCCATTAAAAACACCTCTGGATTCATCTAATAATACTCCTTTGTATAATTGATTACTTTCTCCATGTGTATACTTATGGTGTACTTCGGTGTGATTGTCAACTAGTTGTTTTAAAGCAGTTAAATAGAATCCATACATATGACTTTCTAAGTGATGGTCATCTAAATAAATGCTTAAATTATTTCGTACGAAATTTGCACTAGGTAAAGTAAATGTATAATTAGAATAATTACTGTCCTTCTTTTGATTTGCCTCTAAAGCATTGATGATTACCAATCCTTTTTGCTCATTTTGAATTTCATAATGCCTAAAATGTGCATTTTGATCTAGTACAACTTCAGTAACAGTGTTTAATACAGCATTAGTATCCTGTAAAGTTTTGTGCGTTTCAATTAATTCAAACTGAGCACTTTCACTTACTTTAAATAAGTTGCGAGAATTAAACCATGTAGGTTCTTCAATATCCCAAATATGTAAAATATGGAATGGTTTATTTATTTTTGAGTTTTTTGGAACCTCAAAGTATAATCCTTGTTCGAATAAAGCTGAATTTAAAGCAGAAAAAGGATGTTTATCTAAATCCACTATTTGGTTAAAGTATGCATTAAAAGCGTCTTCATTCTCAGCATCAAGAATAGGCTTGATTTTCATATGATCAGGATGTGGTAATTGTGATATTCCTGGTTGCCAAATTCCGTTTACAGAAACGATATAATAAACATCAAAGTCCTGTTCTTGTTCTGCATGATAAATAGCTTGAAGCATTTCATTTGCTACATTTTTGTACTTATCTGTTCGCAAAGTATTAAATGCCGAAGCTAAAGTATAGTTGTCCTTTAAGTAAGATTTTATATTTGTATGCACCCACTCTTCATATTTTCTTGTAGGAACACCTCTTTTATAAAATAAATCTAAACTTTTATTTCTTTCTGTAGCTATTTTTCCAGAGGAAGAAGATTGCACTTTTGTTTGCTGCTCTTCAAAATCCAAAAGAAAGGGTGCTACTTCTTTATTTATAGTTAACATGTTTTTTGTTTTATTGTAATTTGTTAATTATGTCACGTAGGTGATTAAGCAAGTTCTTTCAGCCAATCATAACCTTTCTCTTCTAATTCAAGAGCTAAATCTTTAGAGCCAGTCTTAACGATTTTTCCTTCACTTAATACGTGAACATAATCAGGTACAATATAATCTAATAATCTTTGGTAATGCGTAATAACAATTAAAGCATTATCCTCTGTTCTTAATTTATTTACTCCATCAGAAACAATTCTTAAAGCATCAATATCAAGACCTGAATCGGTTTCATCTAAAATAGCAAGTTCGGGATTTAACATTGCTAATTGGAAAATTTCATTTCTTTTTTTCTCCCCTCCAGAAAAACCTTCATTCAAAGAACGGTTTACTAATTTTGCATCAAAATTTACTAATTCTTGCTTTTCTTTTGATAAAGCTATAAATTCTTTTGCAGTTAAAGGCGCTAATCCACGGTACTCTCTAATTTCATTTAATGCTGTTCTTAAGAAATTAATATTTGAAACACCAGGAATTTCAATGGGATATTGAAAAGCTAAGAAAACACCTTCTCTTGCACGATCTTCAGGATCGAAGTCTAATAAATCTTTTCCTTTAAATGTAACAGAACCTTCTGTAACTTCATATTCTGGACGTCCTGCTAAAACAGATGCTAATGAACTTTTTCCAGATCCGTTTGGACCCATAATTGCATGTACTTCTCCAGGTTTAACGTCTAAGTTTAATCCTTTTAAAATTTCTTTTCCTTCTACATTTGCATGTAGATTTTTTATTGATAACATAAGTATTGTATTATAATTGTTTTTTAATATTTTTTATCCAACGCTACCTTCTAAACTAATAGCTAATAATTTTTGTGCTTCAACAGCAAATTCCATAGGAAGTTTGTTTAAAACCTCTTTTGCAAATCCATTTACAATCAACTCCACTGCTTTCTCTGTATCAATTCCTCTTTGATTTAAATAAAAGATTTGATCTTCCCCTATTTTTGAAGTTGTAGCTTCATGCTCTATCATAGAAGTATTGTTTCTGTTTTCAATATAAGGGAATGCATGTGCACCACATTGATCTCCAATTAACATAGAGTCACATTGTGTATGATTTCTCGTATTAACAGCTCCTGGTGCAACTTGTACTAGACCTCTATATGCATTTTGCCCTTCTCCTGCAGAAATACCTTTAGAGATTATTCTACTTCTAGTGTTTTTACCAATATGATGCATCTTGGTACCAGTATCTGCTACTTGTTTTCCTTTTGTAACAGCTACGCTATAAAATTCTCCGTAACTATTATCTCCCACCAATAATACACTTGGATATTTCCATGTAATTGCTGAACCTGTTTCTACTTGTGTCCATGATAAATGAGAATTTCTTCCTTTACAAATACCACGTTTTGTTACAAAGTTAAAAACCCCTCCTTTCCCTTCATCATCTCCAGGATACCAGTTTTGAACTGTTGAATACTTCACTTCAGCATCATCTAAGACAACAATTTCAACTACAGCCGCATGTAATTGATATTCATCTCTTTGTGGAGCTGTGCAACCTTCAAGGTAACTAACGTAGGAGCCTTCTTCTGCAACAATTAAAGTTCTTTCAAATTGACCTGTATTTGCTGCATTAATTCTGAAGTAGGTGCTTAATTCCATGGGACAACGAATTCCTTTGGGAATATAAGCAAAGGAACCATCAGAGAATACTGCTGAGTTTAATGCAGAAAAGATATTATCTGTATGCGGAACTACTGTCCCTAAGTATTTTTTTACTAATTCAGGATGCTTTTGAATGGCTTCACTCATGGAACAAAATATAATTCCATGTTTTTCTAATTCATCCTGAAAAGTTGTAGCAACAGATACACTATCAAAAACAGCATCTACAGCTACACCAGCTAATGCTTTTTGTTCATTTAAGGGTATTCCTAATTTCTCAAATGTTTCTAATAGTTCTGGATCAACTTCATCTAAACTTTTGTATTTAGCCCCTTTCTTAGGTGCAGCATAGTAAGACATTTTCTGAAAATCCATTTCTGGCATTTCAAAATTTTGCCAATTTGGCATTTCCATTTTTTTAAAAGCTTCTAAGCCTTTTAATCTCCATTCTAACATCCATTCTGGTTCATTTTTCTTTTGAGAAATAAATCGAACCGTATCTTCATTTAAGCCAGGAGGTAATATGTCCATTTCAATATCAGTGATAAATCCATGTTCATATTCCTTACTAGCTACTTCTTCAATCAATTCATTTTCGCTTTGCATATTTATTTTATTTCAAGGATTAAACTTATTTTAGTAAATTTTACTATAGCAAAGTTACAACCAAATTGCTGTATTTGTATATAGAATAAATAAAACCTTTCTATATGCTAAAAGGTATTATCTAATTCGTTCTTTTTTTAATTTATAAAGGAAGAAAAATGAAATATTAATTGTACTTATTGATGCTATATTTTGATCTAATTTATATAAATGTTTATATATTCTTCTATAACTGGAATGCTGTGCTTTTCGAAATTTAATAAAACATGGCTATCTTCTACAATATGAATTTTTAAATGCTCATATTCTTTTTTGATTAACCATGATTGATCTATTAATTCATCTGTTAAACTTATAATGACAAAAGCATTGGAAGGGTCTTCAATGGTTTTCATATAAGTAGCTATATTGTCGGGAAATTTATTATTAGTTATTCTTTGCTTATAATTTAATAAGGGGCTTGATAATATTAAAATATCATTTTTGTTTTGTTTTTTTCTTAACTCCCTTAGTTGATATGCAAAATTAGCACCCGTTGAATCTCCAAAAATAATTATCTGTTTTTCATCTTTTAATTGATGAAGGGCTTTATTCAATAATTTTGTGATATTGCTAGTGTGTACCCATTCATAATAATGAAAATCAAATCTTTTAGAAAAATAAGATTCTAACAGTGAGAATTTATACGAAATCTTTGGTTTATGTTGTAAGCCATGAAAATATACAAATTGTGTTTTCATATGAATTGTTTAAAATAAATAATAGGGCTGACCTACTTGTCAGCCCTAAGTATTTTGAAAAAAATGTTATTTTAAGTGTATCAATTCCTTTGTTTCTTTATTATGAAAATAATATTCGGTAATGGGATAACTATTATCAGTTTTTAAAGTAACCCAAACCTTATGGTTCAAATACCATTTCCATCTAATGGATCGGAAAATCCCTTTATCTTTTAGGTATGCTATCAGTATAGGATTTGCTGTTAATTGTAATTTTTTGTGCCCTTGGTTAATCAGGAAATGTATATCTTTTGATAACTCATCACTAATTAATAAAGAAGGACCTACTTTTCCAGTACCTTTACATTGCGGACACATTTCAGCAGTTGCTATCTTTATTTCTGGTCTTAATCGTTGTCTAGTAATTTGTAAAAGTCCAAAACGAGTTATAGGCAAGATTGTGTGCTTGGCACGATCTGATTTCATTAGTTTTGTGAGCGTGTTTTGTACTTGTCTTTTATGCTCAGGATTGCGCATATCAATAAAATCCACAATAATTATTCCCCCTAAATCACGGAGTCGTAATTGTCTGGCAACTTCTTCCGCTGCTTCTAAATTAGTACTTAATGCACTCTCTTCTTGATTTCCTACGGCTTTTCTAGTGCCACTATTAACATCGATTACATGCAATGCTTCAGTATGCTCAATAACTAAATAAGCACCACTTTGCATATTAACTGTTTTCCCAAAAGCAGCTTTAACTTGTTTAGTTACGCCGTAATGGTCAAAGATTGGCCTTCCGTTACTATATAAATTAACTATTCCTTCCTGTTCGGGTGCTATTTTGCTAATATAGTTTTTTGTTTCCAACATTACATCCTCATGGTTTGTAACTATATTTTGGAAGCTATCATTAAGTAAATCTCTAATTATAGAATTAGTTTTTACTTGTTCACTTAGCACGCGTTTTGGTGCCTTTGATCGAAACAGGTTTTCTTGAATTTTTTGCCATTGTTTCGTCAATTCCATCAAATCCGCATGTAACTCAGCGGTATGCATACCTTCAGCCGCTGTTCTAACTATTACACCAAAGTTTGGAGGCTTGATACTCTCAACAATATTTTCTAATCTTTTTCTTTCTTCAGCAGAATGTATTTTTCTACTGATTGAGATAAAATTGTTAAATGGAGTAAGTACTACAAAACGTCCTGGTAAGGATATTTCGCAACTTAATCTTGGCCCTTTTGTTGAAATAGGTTCTTTTAATATTTGAACTAATATCTCGGGTTTATCTTTTAAAACATCTACAATTTTACCTGATTTTACTATTTTTTCTTCATTTTTAAATTTTGCGAAGTCCAAACTCTTACGATCCGGATTATGAATCGAATTCTTAGTGAATTTTATTAAAGAGAGGACATAAGGACTCAGGTCGGTATAATGGAGAAATGCATCTCGTTCATACCCTACATCCACAAATGCAGCATTTAAACCAGGCATAAGTTTTTTAACTTTTCCTAGGTATAAATCTCCTACTGCAAAGGGAGCATTTGTTTGTTCGTAATGAAGTTCTACGAGTTTTTTATTCTCTAATAGCGCTATCTCCACACCATCATCCGACGCATCTATAATCATTTCTTTGTTCATGATTTCAATTTTACGTCTTAATCAATAGCTATTAATACTCTGTTTAAAAGTATATAGCTCACTCTAACTCGTCTATAAAATGTAACACCCATTAAGTTTATATATTCTATAAACTTAACGGGCTTAAACATCCTCTAATAATATTAAATGATAATCATCTGAATACTATAGAGTAATAAGGTTACTTCTTATTTTTATGACGATTTCTTCTTAAACGCTTTTTTCTTTTGTGTGTCGCCATTTTATGACGTTTTCTTTTTTTACCACTAGGCATAATTTAATAATTTAATGTGTTATGAAATATTTATTAATTCTTAATTTTTAAAGGATTCAATATACTCATCGATATCTCTAGCAAATTCAGGATGATCCAATAAGCTTTTAGCAGCTGTAAAAGTTTCAATTGCCTTGTCAATCTCATTATGTCTTTTGTAAGCTTCTCCTAAGAATAGGTGCCCTTCAAGATTTTTGGGATCTAAACGCAAAACATGTTGTCCTCTTTCAATTGCTTTATCTAATTGTCCTGACTCTATTGCCATTTTACCAAGAATAATATTTACTGGAATATTGTCTGGATCTTTATCCACCATTTCCAATAATATTTGAATACCTTCCATCGGTTGTCCTAATAAATCAATGTGAAATAGTGCATAGTCAATCTTTACAGTATCATTATTAGGATTTATTTCTAAAGACTTCTTAAACCCTTTTATTGCTTCTGCACTCATCCAATTGCGGATTGCAGGATCATCTTCTGTATGCAATTCTTCAGATAATATATGAGAAGCAAAATTGAGTTTTCTTTCTGAATTGTCTAATTCTCCAGATTTTATAAAATAGTGTGCAGCTATTCTCCTGTTTTTATTTCTCCAAAATTGACCTAAATCTTCATAAATTTTTACTTTTTCTTCAAGATCTGCTTGGTCTAAGCTGTTTTGAAAATCCTGAAACTTTTCACGATCTTTTGGAGATAGTTTTAATAATGCTGCATCTAATAGAGAATCAAAACTTGCAGGGGCTACTGCTGCCATAGGGTTTGCTGATGCTCCACTAGGCATTTCCATAGCATTCTCTTCTTGATGAGTATGTGCCTTTTTACCCGAGTTATTAGATATAGTATATAATCCAATAATCAAAGCAATAGCTACAATACTAATTATTATTATTTTGTTTTTTCTCAAAATTAATTAAAAGTTTTTGCAAAGATACGAAAAAAAAATTTATATGAGATTTTCTTCCAAAAGTTTATTTAATACTATTTTGTCAATAGGGAGATGTATTTTAGAAATTGCCTCGTTTTTATTAGCAAAATAAAAATTACCTATTTTATTCTCTATTGAATTAGGAAAGTTATTAGGTAAATCTACTAAATAATAGATGCTTAAAACCTGTCTATCATCCCATAAAGATTTTTGAAAATGATCTGTAGTATAAAAATGCTTTTTTATATTTATTTCGGTATTTAATTCCTCTCGAAATTCTCTTTTTAAACAACTTATTGTCCCTTCACCATATTCTAAACCCCCACCAGGAAATTTAATTAAGGGCTTGTTTAAATATTCTTCTTCAGCAATGAATACCATTTTATTTTTTATCCAAATACCATATACTCTAATATTGATTGGAGGAATGTGACTGTACATACTTTAAAAAATTGTATAATAAAAAAGCCTTCTAAATTAGAAGGCCTTTTTATTGTATCATTAGTTATGATTTATTTTCTTCTTTTATTAGAGAAGTAGTTACCCGCATCATTATCAAAACCAGGGCTACCCAATCTATCCATAACGCAACGGAAACCTACAGTAGAGCTAGCATGGTTTGCTTGCATATGTCTACGTACACCAGGAGACATATAATAAGCTCTGTCGTTCCATGATCCACCTTTAATTACGCGGCTATCATTATTTATTAAAGAAGATTTTCCGTAGTCAAATTTAAATTCTGCTAATGTAGTTGAATCACCTTCTAAAATACCTCTTACATCTCCAGTTTTGTAATCTCTATCGTATCTTCCTGCTAAATCACTAGAATCAATCACTCTTTTTGGTATATATCCTAAACTATCGCGTTCAGCTAATTCACCTGGCTCTTCATATTCGTATGCCATAAACTGATTACCAACAAAAGGATTAAAATCATCAAAATCTTGTAATGATGTTGGACGATAAACATCTAATACCCATTCAGATACATTACCTGCCATATTATATAAGCCATACGCATTTGGCTGATAAGAATATACTGGAGCTGGTATATCAGCATTATCATTTAAGCCTCCTGGTACACCCATATTATCACCTCTACCTCTTTTGTAGTTAGCTAACATCTCTCCTGAGCTTTGACCTCTTTGGTTGTAGCGTGTTCCTCTATCGCCCCACGGATAATTATTTCTATCTGTATGCGCTTCTTCACCTCTGCGTCTTTTATTTCTAGCAGTAGGATTATTTCCTATATCTCCTCTAGCTGCAAATTCCCATTCAGCTTCTGTTGGTAAGCGGTAATCAGGAACTAAGTAACCATCAGAGTAGTTGGTAGGACGAGTACCAGCACTATTAGGATCTAAATCTTTCATGTTTTTCCCTTCTTCACCAATATACTGTTCACTCATATAAGTTTGCGTCGTGAAAACATCTTCGTTAATTTGATTAGGATTTCTTTTAATTATGCCATGCTTAATTAAAATCATTTCATTTACACGATCACTACGCCATTTACAATATTGATTAGCTTGATTCCAACTAACTCCAACTACTGGATATTCATTATAACCAGCATATCTAAAGTAATAGTTAACTAAAGGCTCGTTGTAAGAAAGAGCAGTTCTCCAAACAGTAGTATCAGGCAAGGATGCTTGTACTAATTCAGGGTAATCTGAATTGTACATTCTTGCCATCCAATATGTATATTCTCTATAATGCACATTTGCAACTTCTGTTTCATCCATATAAAAAGAAGATACAGAAACTGTTCTAGGAATATTGTTTCTTGAATAGTATAAATCCTCTTCTGTTTGTCCCATTACGAATCTGCCTCCTTCAATAGGAACAAGACCAGGACCTGTTTGTTGATTATTAAATTCTTTTACATCAAATCCTCCTAAGCGAGAATCGTTGTAGTTCCAGCCAGTTTTGTCAGAAACTCCTCGAGCCTTTGTACATGAGGATAGTACAGTTGCTGAACCTAATAATATGATACCTAAACCAAAAAGCGTTCTTTTCATAATTATTTAATCATGTGTTTTATCTATAAAAAAATACTGCTGTATTTTTTTAGTAAATTGATTTGAATTACAATAATAATAGTTTCTTTTTAAAAAGCAAAATCAATTCAAAAAATATTTTTAAAATAATTGATAATTTTCATTTTTTGTCTTTTTTTTCCTCATTATCTCTTGTTTAAGTAGAGATAATGCTAGAATAATCTAAAACTAAGCTATTAAATTCAATTATTATAGAAATTCTATTGTTAATCATTTTTTATTTTTCTCGATTTTTTTTAACTGGTTGATTGTTATGGTATTGTAAAACTTTTTGATTGTTTACAAAAAACAAACACTTTTCTTCTTTTTAATTTGTAGAAGAAAAGTGTTTGACTGAACGAAATGAAACGATAATATTATCTGCTTATCCTAGTTCTAGTTGCTGGAGCCGAACTTTGTGATTTAGTTGCATTTTGATTTCTACTATTCACACGAGGCGTAGCTTGCCTAGTTGCAGGCCTTGAATTGCTCGCCTTTGGCGCTGTTCTACTATTGGTACTAGCTCTTTGTGGGGAACTAGTACGTGGGCTAGTCATAGTTTTTCTAGTTTGCGCAGGTTTGCTCGTTGCTTTTGTTGCTTGCGAACTAGTTGATCTCATGGTTGAGCTAGAGCTTTGCGTAGCTCTAGAAGGAGAGGTACGCAAAGATGTGTTGTTTTGTCGCGCTGGCGTAGTGCTACTCTTTGTTGATGGTGTTGTAGCACGTGTTGGGTTTGTAGGGGTTCTGGGGCTTGAATTATTTGTTCTCGCTGGATTACTTTTTATAGTACTCGTACTACTTGCAGGTCTAGTTGCTCTGCTAGGAGTTGCTTGTGTATTGCTTCTAGTTGCATTTGTATTACTTGTAGAATTTGTTGTTCTACTAGGTGTACTTTGTAAATTGCTTTTAGTTGCATCTGTTTCACGAGCAGGAGTCCTTGTAGTTCTGGTTCCAGGGCTTGTTGTAGCTCTACTTTGATTATTAGTACCAATACCACGCGAAGTGTTACTTACAGCTTCCTGATTCGTGCCTCTTGCAGTACTTCTTTGTCTTACTTCTTCAGTGCTACGAATGTTTCTTGGCATACTTCTACTATTATTAGCTCTTTGTCTTATTTCAGGACGGTAAACCGCCACTTGATTATTAGTATTTCTATTGGGTCCAACTCTGCTATTTCTACTTTGAACTTGAGCTACTTGCACCGGTCTACCTATGTTTCTTTCAACACTCTCTCTTCTCGGACCTGCGATATAGGTATTTCTGTTATTATCTATATAAGTGTTATTAATAATAGTAGTGTTATTTATTATAGTTACATTTCTTCTAGAGTTGTAACGTCTAAATGTTCTACTATATATGTTTCTATAAGGAACGAAGCTCCAATAGTGATTCGGTACATAGTAATTGCTCCCAAAGCTAATGTGGATGCTAATTCCAGGTGTTAAAGGTGCCCAGCCATAATAGCCACCGCCTTGTCTCCAACTTACCCATGCTGGTCCCCACTCATTTCCAGGTACCCATACCCATCCTATGTAGTTATCATAAAACCATCTTCCATAATGAAAAGGAGCCCAACCCCAAGAATAATTAGAAATCCACATATTTCCATAACTCGTCATTTGCCAATATCCATTAGTATAATAAGGTCTGAAATCCCTAGATACATGTGGTGTCCATACAAAGCCATATTCTGGGTGGTCAAACCAATCGCCATGCGGAGATAATTCATCATAAAACATTTGATAATCGTATTGGCCACCTCTCGGCTGCGCATGTGCATTTTTTGTCATAAGAGCTA
This sequence comes from Chitinophagaceae bacterium, assembly GCA_035302865.1. GTDB lineage: Bacteria > Bacteroidota > Bacteroidia > Chitinophagales > Chitinophagaceae > DATGSF01. The sequence goes on along the minus strand of DATGSF010000062.1, from coordinate 10,741 downwards.
TTCCGAGGAGTATAACTATGCTGGTAACAAGCCCGAGCGTTTTATTTTTTAGTGTTTTCATAATCGTTCATTTTTAAAGAATTAATCAATAATTGTGTAGCATGCTCTTTACACTATATAAGACTAACTACTTAGACGAACGTTTAATCCATACTATAAAAGTTTATAAATTATTTATGCAACTGGCAATATATTCTCCCGCCCATTCTAATTCTTCATCGGAAATATTTAAAGGAGGAACAAGACGAATACAATGGTCAGCAAATAAAAACCAATCTATAAATAATGGTTTGCTAGGATGTTGCATTGCTGAACGGATAACTTTTAAAACAATGTCTGAATCTTCCATTTCTACTGCTAACATTAATCCGATTTGCCTTATTTCTCTAGGCTTATCTAAGTGTTTTAAAATCTTGTTCTTTAATAAGAGTCCTTTTTCTTCTACTTTATCTATTAATTTATCCTTCAAGATTACTTCTAAAGCAGCTTTTCCAGCAGCACAACATAAAGGGTGTCCTCCAAATGTCGTCATATGACCCAAATAGGGATTTGTTGCAATATCTCGCATTATTGCCTTGCTACTGATAAATGCTCCCATGGGAGTGCCTCCACCTAAAGCTTTGCCCAAAACTAATATGTCTGGAATAATATTAAAATGTTCAAAAGCCCATAATTTTCCTGATCTTCCGAATCCAGTTTGGTTTTCATCAAAGACTAATAATGCTCCAACTTCAGTACATTTTTTTCTTACGGCTTGTATATAAGAAATATCAGGAATTCGAATTCCGTTTTCTGCTTGAATAGGTTCCAATATTACACAGGCTGTTCTTTTGGTTATTTTATCTAAATCATTTTTTTCGTTGAAATTGATGAAACTGATATCTGGTAGGAGAGGGCCGTATGCAGATCGCCATTTTATATCTCCAAATATGCTCATAGATCCTTGTGTAGAACCATGATAACTTCTATCGGCAGCTATAATTTCCGTTCTTCCCGTATGTCGCTTAGCTAATTTCATTGCTCCTTCAATACCTTCTGATCCAGAATTAGTAAAATATATATTACTTAAACTTTCTGGTAGAGTGCTAGCTAATAAACCTGCAAATTGACTTTGAGGACCTTGAACAACTTCTCCATACACCATTACATGCAGGTAATTTTCTGCTTGGGTTTTAATTGCATTTATTACATTGGGATGGCTATGGCCAATATTGCAAACACTAATTCCGCCAATAAGATCTAAATATTTCTTACCATCCTTACCATAGAGATAAGAACCTTGTGCTTTTTCTATTTCAAACTGTAAAGAGTTTAAGGTTGTTTGAGCAATATGTTCTTGAAATAAATATCTATGACTTTTCATTCTTTTTTATTTTTTGAAATTATAATTTAAAATGTTGTGCTTTTTGTAATTTATCAATTGTTCCTACATCTAAAAGATAATCCGCATTATGCTCCCATCCTAAAATCCTTTTAGTTTTAGATTGTTCAATATATAAATCTATTAAAGAGAATTTCCCTTCTAATTTTGTTTCTTCAAAAAGCTCAGGATTTACTATTTGTATTCCACTAAATGCACGTTCTTTGTCCAAAGGGTTTTGCATATAATCTGAGGGTTTAAATTTATTTTCTTTAATTGAAGTCCATGCTTTGAGCTCTCCATTATCATTGAAAATTAATTTTCTAGAAGAATTTCTATTTTTAATTGCTAATACAGCATCAGCGGACTCTTTGATATAAAAGTTATGTAATTTAATTAGGTCGATATTACTTAATATATCTGCATTTACAATAGTTAAGGGTTTAGAGCTGTCAATGAATTGTAATGCATTCTTGACTCCTCCTCCAGTTTCCAATAGTTCTTTTTCTATAACCCATTGTATTTCTAATCCGAAAAAACTGTTTGCCTCTAAAAAATCTATGATTTGTTGTGGAAAAAAATGAAGATTTATTATTATTTTCGAATAACCTGATGTTTTCAACTTTAGTAAGTTTCTTTCTAATAAAGTTTGACCTTGAACCTCTACAAGAGGCTTAGGGAGTGTTTTAGTTATTGGGTATAATCTACTTCCCATACCTGCAGATAAAACAAAAGCTTGCATTTTTTCTTCAAAATTACTAGAAATATGTAGTCTTATCTAGTAAAATACTAATTATTCTAGTTTTTTCCTTTTTGTTTAAACATCCTTTCTAATTATGAAAAGAAAATTGAATTGTAGTTCTGATCTTTGCTTCCAAACCAAAATTTATAAAATGCGATATTTATTATTCACAAGTTTAGTTATTTGTCTTTTTGGAATTAATAGCTTTGCTAATAGTTATACATTAAACATATATGACTCGAACAGTATGCCATTAAAAAATACCGAGGTGTATGTAATGGAATTAGAAAAATCTTTTATGACGGATAAAGCGGGTCAAGTAATATTAGAAGATGTACCTCCAGGAGGGTACTCCTTATTGATTACAAGGCTAGGCTACTCTAGCGTTATAAAAAACATTGAGTTTACGGAACATTCTGAATATGAAATAAAACTGCAACAAAAACCACAAGAAATGAAAGTGGTAGAAGTTTTCGGAGATAAAGAAAAACAAGCTGATAAATTGGATGTACTAACACGCTTGCCTTTAGCACCAAATGCACAAATTCAATCTATTAGTGTAATTTCTGATCGTTTAATTTCTGACCAGGGTGCATTGACAATATCGGAAGTCGCAAGAAATGTACCTGGAGTATACACTTTTGCTACCTATGGTAATCAAAGAGAAAGTATGTCGACTCGAGGATTTAGAGGTATTCCTATTTTGAAAAATGGAGTTCGAGTAAATTCTGATTTTAGGGGAATAGGCGTTTTGTCGGACATGCAGGGTGTGGAAAATATGCAAATTTTAAAAGGTTCAGCTGCATTAACCCAAGGAGTAGCAACCGATATTGGTAGCCCAGGCGGGGTCATCAATATCGTGTCGAAAACTCCAAAATTTGATAATCGTGGAAATGTAGCTTTACGTATTGGGAGTTGGCAACAGGTTCGTCCAACTTTTGATGTGGAGCAAGTTTTAAATAAAGAAGAAACAGTTGCATTTAGACTTAATGGTGCTTATGAAAGTGGAAAAAGCTATAGACCAGGAGTTAGTAATGATAAATTATATATTAATCCATCAATGGCATGGAAACCAAATAACAATACAAAAGTTATTCTAGAGTTAGATTACTTAAATGATTATAGAACCCCAGACCCTGGAACTATTAATAGAGGTCCTAATGATACAAACTTAATTTACCAAATTCCATATAAATACTTTCCTGGTTTTGAAGAGCAGAAAGCAAAAACGAATAACTTGACTTATGCACTACGATTTCAACACGATATTTCTAATGATTTTGAACTTAGAGCTGCATTTTATGGTAGTCAGTTAATAAACGATGCAGTTACTACATCTTTTTCGCAGGGTAATAGGTACTTACCAAATCTTTCTTATAATGAGAGGTATAGAATGATTGGTAGTTCTTTTCGAAAAGATATAAATCATGTAATACAAATGGACTTTATAGGAAAAGAGCTTAGAACAGGAGCATTAAAACATACTTTTATGGCAGGCGTTGATTTTAGAATAAATAATTTAACTACACAAAGTGGTGCAATGAAAGCTGGTCACTTTGTAGATAAAATCAATTTTGCTCAAGCTTTTGGACATAAGCTTCCAAATACGGGATATCAATACGTTCCTCCTGTTTTAGATGGAAATGGCAATGTTGTTGAAGAAGGATACTTTTCAGAATCAAATATTGAAATAGTTCCTGGAGATGAAATATCTTCAAACCATACCGCATTCGGTATTTTAATACAAGATGTTATTTCTTATAAAAATTATGGTAAATTGTTTTTAGGCGCTAGATATAGTTCTGTGATTGGTCATGCAAATGCAAATGATGCTATTTTTACGCAAGGTACTGCTATAGACCCTAATGTGGGTTTAATGATTAGTCCAATTAAACAATTAAATATTTTTAGCTCTTTTACTACTAGTACTAGTTTGAGGGGAGCTGATAATTTAGACACTTTAGGTAATCCTATTGGTAGTCAAAGAATAACTCAATGGGAGGCAGGAATTAAATCAGAATGGTTTAATAAAAGATTACGTATTAATATTACTGCTTTTAAAATTAATAATAAAAATATGTCTATTCCAGTTTATGATGCGCAATGGAATGAAACTGGTTATTACATGAAAGGGGGGAACGATGAACGAAAAGGAGTAGAAGTTGAAGTGCTTGGTAGAATTTTAGATAACCTCGAATTAGTAACTGGTTATGCTTTTATTGATGCTCAATATAAAGAACATCTTGCTTACTATCCAGGATCGGCACCTTTAAATACTCCAAGATACACTGCAAATGCTTGGGTGAAATATGCATTTCAAAATAATGTTTTGGATGGTTTAAGTTTATCTTTAGGAGCTTATTATATCGGCGATAGACCTGTAAATGATTATGCACAGACTGTTACGCATGAAGGAATGGTTCCAGGTCAAAAGCCTTTCATGATAAAATCACTTACAACTTTAAATGCCCAAGCTGCCTATCGATATAAAGCTTGGGGAATACAATTAATTGCTAATAATATTTTAAATAAAATTGGTTATAACGCTTATAGAACTTCTTTTATAAATCAAACGGATCCACGAAACTTTGCTGCAATTCTTAGTTTCCATTTTTAAAAATCTATAAATTTATAACAAAAAAATCCAAGAAATAATCTTGGATTTTTTTGTTATAAATTTATAATATACTTTTGGACTTATGTCTTTTAAATTTAGTATAGAGTTAAATAAAATTGAATCCTTGTCTAAGGGCTCAAAAGTTAATAGATTTTTGTATCGTCCATTCTCTTATGCATTTGCCCTATTTTTTAAAAAAATTTATTATCCATTTTTTAAAAAAGAATATATAACTGAAACGCTATTGTTTACAAATAATACCATTCGTGTTGCTTTGCCAGCAGCTACAGATTTATATATTTTAGGAGGAAAGTCCCATATTTCAGAAATTAATTTAGCTCGATTTTTACTACAAAATTTAAAAGAGAATTCAGTATTTTGGGATATTGGTTCGCATTATGGATACTTCTCTTTTGTAGCAAACAGTGTAATTAGAGAATCTGGTAAAATAATTGCTATTGAAGCCGCAAAAGATACTTTTGAAATTTTAAAGTATAACTGTAAAAATATTAAAGAAATTCAAGTATATAATTATGCAATTTCAGATTCTGACCAAGACTTATATTTTTATGAGTTTCCTAATAAATTCTCAGAATATAATTCTCTTGATATTGAACAGTATAAGGAAATGAAATGGTTTTCTAAGGTGGATTATAATAAATCTTTAATAGAAGGTATTAGTTTGAATACGCTTTATGGAAAAACAGGAGAGTTTCCTGACATAATAAAAATTGATGTTGAAGGTGGAGAGGCAAATGCTATCAAAGGAGGGTTACATCTTTGGGGAAGTAATAACAAAGCACCTATTATAGTTATGGAATATTTATCTGCGGCACGAGGTAATGATGCACATAAAATAGCCAAATCAGTTTTGCAAGAATATGGTTATGAATCTTTTACTATTAATTCTTTAGGTAATACAGAGATGTGCTCTAATATTGAGAATCACTTATTAGAAAAAGGATTAGAATCTGATAATATTGTTTTATAAAAAAATAAATAAAGGGACGTATGATACATCCCTTTATTTACTGTTATATTGAATATTTTTTATCCGTTTAATGCTGCAGCACCACTCACAATTTCAGTTAATTCTGTTGTAATTGCTGCTTGTCTAGCTCTATTGTAGCTAATTTTCAATTCTCTTATTAGTTCATTTGCATTTTCAGTTGCTTTATCCATTGCTGTCATTCTTGCTCCATGTTCAGAGGCATTTGCGTCTAAAACTGCTTTATATATTTGTGTATTAAGGATAATTGGCATCAAGTTTTCAATTAATTCCTCTTTAGAAGGCTCAAATAAAAAATCTGTTTCCATTTCTTTAGCTTCTTCGCTTTCTATTTTCTCCTTTTTGGGAATTGGTAAATAATCTTCAGTAATAAAGTTTTGTACTACTGCATTTTGGAATTGCGAATATACTAATTCAACTTTATCCACTTCTTTATTTAAGTATGCTTTTTGTAAAAATTCAGCTACTTTTTTTACTTCTTCAAAACTAATTTGGGTGAGCAAGCTCATGAATTCGTCAATGATGGTATAATTATGTCTTTTGAAGTAGTCATATCCTTTTTTACCTATTGTTAGCACGCTAAGATTTCCGCTCTCTTTTTGTTTTAGGTAGGAGGAATTAATCTTTTCCACTGCTTTTTTAATAACATTTGCATTATATGCTCCACAAGTTCCTCTATCGGATGTAATTACTACCATAATTACTTTTTCCATTTCTCTTTCTTCAGCTAAAGCTATTTTTAGATCTGAACTTTCAGCACTTATAATATTACTTAAAACGCCTTGTAGTTTTTGAGCATAGGGCCTCATGTCTAAAATGGCATTCTGTGCTCTTCTTAATTTAGCAGCACTTACCATTTTCATGGCATTTGTAATTTGTTGCGTTGAAGTTACTGAAGCAATTCTTTGACGTACTTCTTTTAATTGACCTGACATAAACTAAAAATATAAATTTCTTTGCAAAGATAGATTTTTTTGCATCAATTATCAAATCTAATGCAATTTAAAAAGGCAAACTCAATAAAGTTTGCCTTTTTAGTAATATATATAAATTGTGTACTTTAGGATTATACTCTAAAATGCGCAAAAGCTCTATTTGCATCCGCCATTTTATGGATGTCATCTTTTCTTCTTACTGCATTTCCTTCACCTTTACTTGCAGCTACAATTTCTTGCGCTAATTTTTCAGCCATGGATCTTCCATTTCTAGCTCTTGCACTTCTAATTAGCCATTTCATGCTTAAAGAAATTTTTCTATCTGGTCTTACTTCTGTAGGAATTTGGAAAGTAGAACCACCAACTCTTCTACTTCTTACTTCAACTGAAGGAGTAACGTTTTGTAATGCTTTTTTCCAAACCTCATAACCATCTTCTTCTGTTAATTCAGAAACTCTATCAAGAGCATTATAGAAAATGTCAAAGGCAAGTGTTTTTTTACCATCCCACATCATGGTATTAACAAAACGAGTTACTAATATATCTTCAAACTTTGGGTCTTTTTCCAAAGTGAGCTTTTTAGCTTGCGCTTTTCTCATTGTATTTCTTTTTTATAATAATATTAATAAATCCTATTTCTTTTCTCTTTTAGTACCGTATTTAGAACGACTCTTTTTACGATCTTTTACACCAGCAGTATCTAAAGCACCACGAACAATATGATATCTTACACCTGGTAAATCTTTTACTCTTCCACCTCTAATTAATACAATAGAGTGCTCTTGAAGATTATGACCTTCACCTGGTATGTAAGCAATTACTTCCAATTTGTTAGTTAAACGCACTTTTGCCACTTTTCTAAGTGCAGAGTTTGGTTTCTTTGGAGTAGTTGTATACACACGAGTACATACGCCACGACGCTGAGGACAATTGTCCAAAGCTGGAGATTTAGATGTCGTTTTAATTGCTTTACGACCTTTTCTTATTAATTGTTGTATAGTAGGCATTCGAAATCCTTTAATTTTTTTTATTAGGAATGCAAAGATAGTATATTAATTTGATTCCTGCAAATTTTTTATAAAATAATATATTTATCGTGAATTGCTTTTTGAAAAAAAATAATTACAGATCGCTTGGTTCCTTAATATATCCAGCAAAGATAGTACTTTTATTTTTTAAATCCTTGATAAAATAAAAGAAAGGTCTATTAACTTGAATATGGTCTTTTTGCCTAACACTCGTTACTCGCATTGTTACTCCAGTTGCTGCAGCTCCTTCTGCGCCCTCTTCGTTTATTTCAAAATTGGCTTTTTGGAATATTTCACTAACGTGTAAATCGTGAGTATCACTTATTTTATCAAAGTTTGCTTCTTTGGGAGAAAATATTTTTTGAATTCCAAGTGTCTTTAATGTTTCATTTAATATTGTTTTCGAATTGATCTCGAATCTTGGAATACTAATATCTACAATTTTATTTGCATTGAAATAGGATGCCCAAGTAGACTTTTCTTCCATACTATTTTCTATTATATCTTCAAGACTATAGCCTGGTTTGGGCATCACGATAAAAAATGCCATGTCATTTAACATTTCTAATCCTATTTCTTCATAATTGGCTTGTTCTTTATAATGAATATTTTGTTCTCCTTTCATAAAGGTTATCGATTCATTTTCTTTTTCACCATAAAAAAGCCCTTTCCTGCTATTACTTTTCTCAAAAGCTTTTTTCCAATTTTCTTTGAAGTAAATGGCATTTATAATTACCAGCACTTCTTCGGAGCTTAACTCATTAAAAAGTTTAGGGATTCTTTCATTAGTAGATTTAGCTACCCATGCATTAATAATATCGATTGATTTAGGATTATCAAAAGGTAAGCTTCTAATCTCTATATTATAATTATCTTTTATCCTTGCTTGGTATGAATTTTTAATTTTGAATTTTCTATTTAGCCATAAAGAATTTGCATTCCAAAGATTATTAGGTTTTTCAGGATTCTTGATTTCCATCCACTTTTTTATAGTGTTAATATCTTCTGTATCTGGTTTGCTTTTATTCCATAGTGCTTTATTTATTTCATAATTACTAGCGCCTGTATTACCTTCGGACAAAAGATGTAGAACATTTATTAAGCTTAAGGGAGAGAAGACATAATTTTTTTCTTTTTTTAATTGCTCCGCTAAGATTCTATTAGAAAAATAAGTATTTTGAGTCAATGTCGCTCTTTCTATATCATTATCTATAATCTTTTTTATGGCATTTGGATCATCTAAGGTTGTTGTACTGACGGGTTTATATTCTAATTTAGAACTGTGTAGTTTGTTCTTTATGTCTTCATTTTCTGTGTTTTGCGCCATTGAGCTGTAAGTGAAGAGTGTCAATAACGATAGTGTGGTGCTTAGTTTATATATGCTCCTTATTTTGATTTTCATTTTATTTAAATTTTGAAGTTGTAAATTTAATAAATAATCTTGAATGTTGCGCCTTGTTTTGACGTCCTTTTTATATTGAGGTTTAATTTTGTTCTATTTAATTGCTTAGAGTCTAATGTTTATTCTATAGTCTTCTGGATTGTTATATGCTTTGTCAGATAAGACTGACAAATTTTCATAATTATAATATTGGCATTTTTGTTGTTCTATTTTATGAGAATACAAAAAAATAAAATAATTTAATTTATGAGTAAAATAATAGGAATTGATCTAGGAACAACGAATTCGTGTGTTTCTGTAATGGAAGGGAATGAGCCAGTAGTTATTGCTAATGATGAAGGTCGTAGAACTACTCCCAGTATTTTGGCTTTCTTAGATAATGGTGAGCGTCGTGTTGGAGATCCTGCAAAGCGTCAAGCTATTACTAATCCAAAGAAGACAATTATGTCGATTAAGCGTTTTATGGGAAGACGTTTTGATGAAGTTCAAGATGAAATGTCGCATAATTCTTATAAAATTGTAAAAGGTGAAAATAATACACCTAGAGTTGAAATTGACGATAGAGTATATACACCTCAGGAGATTTCTGCGATGATTTTGCAAAAAATGAAAAAAACGGCAGAAGATTTTATAGGACAAGAAGTGCATGAAGCAGTAATTACTGTTCCTGCTTACTTTAATGATAGTCAAAGACAAGCTACTAAAGAAGCTGGAGAAATTGCAGGTTTAAAAGTACGTCGTATTATCAATGAGCCTACTGCTGCAGCTTTAGCATACGGTTTAGATAAGCAAAATGAAGAAAGTAAGATTGTGGTATTTGACTTAGGGGGGGGTACTTTTGATATCTCTATCCTTGAGTTAGGAGATGGGGTTTTTGAAGTAAAATCTACTCATGGTGACACTCATTTAGGTGGTGATGACTTTGATAAAGTTATTATGGATTGGTTAGCTGAAGAGTTTAAGAAAGATATGCCTCAGGTTGATCTTCATAAAGATCCAATGGCATGGCAACGTTTAAAGGAAGCTGCGGAAAAGGCTAAAATTGAGCTTTCCTCTTCACATGAAACAGAAATAAACTTACCTTATATAACTGCAGTTGACGGAGTTCCTCAGCACTTAGTTAGAAAATTGACTCGTGCAAAGTTTGAACAATTATCTGATGAATTAGTAGAGCGTACTTTAGAGCCGTGTAGAAAAGCTCTTAAGGATGCAGGATTAAATGCTAATGAAATTGATGAAGTTATTTTGGTAGGAGGTTCTACTCGTATTCCAAAAGTTCAAGAAGTAGTAGAAAAATTCTTTGGTAAGAAGCCGAATAGAGGTGTGAATCCTGATGAAGTTGTTGCTTTAGGAGCAGCTATTCAAGGTGGTGTTTTGTCAGGTGACGTAAAAGATGTTTTATTACTAGATGTAACTCCTTTATCTTTAGGTATTGAAACTTATGGTGGCGTTATGACTAAGCTGATTGAGGCAAATACAACTATTCCATCTAAGAAAAGTGAAGTGTTTTCAACTGCTAGTGAAAACCAACCTAGTGTTGAAATCAATGTGTTGCAAGGAGAGCGTCCAATGGCAAATCAAAATAAATCTTTAGGTAGATTCATCTTGGATGGTATACCTCCTGCACCTAGAGGTGTTCCTCAAATTG
>DATGSF010000061.1:0-8530 GCA_035302865.1 Chitinophagaceae bacterium | reverse complement strand
AGTATTGTGATCTGCTACCTGATTCCCTGACAACCACATGAAATTAATGTTCTCCTTCATTGCCTTTTCTATCTTTCGAGAAGAGTAGATATTATCCATGTAAGCATAGACAATTACTTTTAAAAGCATTTTGGGGTGGTAACTTGGACGAGCCTCTTTAGCATATATTTCGGTTAATAATTTTAAATCTAAATGCTCGATAACACTATTAACGAGGCGTGCAGGATGATCGATAGGGATTAAATCCTCTATAGAAGGGGGGAATAACCAATTCTGTTGTTGATTATATTCTTTAAAATTCGCTTTCATACAATTGATATTCAACAATATAAAAATATAAAATATTGTTGAATTAACAGAGATAAGATAAGAATATAATTGTTAAAATAAAAATAGCTGCCTCAGTTATGAGACAGCTACTTTATTTTTATATTAGTTTATATTTTACATATGAATTGGATGTCCAAGAGCCACTTCAATTGCATCTTTAACAGCTTCACTCATAGTTGGGTGTGGGAAAATAGTATCTAATTGTTCTTGCCAAGTAGTTTCTAATTTTCTAGCTGCAACAGATTGTGCAATAATCTCTGTTACATTATCACCAATCATGTGTGTTCCTAACCATTCGCCATATTTAGCATCGAAGATTACTTTTACAAAACCATCAGTATTTCCAGAAGCACTTGCTTTACCACTAGCTGAGAATGGGAATTTTCCAACTTTAATATCTAATCCTTGTTCTTTTGCAGCAGCTTCTGTTAATCCAACTGAAGCAATTTCTGGTGAGCAGTAAGTACAACCTGGTACGTTACCATAGTCTAAAGTTTCAGGAACATTGTCAAATTTACCTTCTTTATGAGCGATAGCTTCTACACAAATTACTCCTTCTTTCATAGCAGTGTGCGCTAAAGCTTGTCCTGGTACAATATCTCCAATGGCATAAATTCCATCAACATTAGTTTTATAATATTCATCTACAGAAACCTTACCTTTATCAGTTGCAATATTTAATGCTTCTAATCCAATATTTTCGATATTGGCACTAACTCCAACAGCACTTAAAAGAACTTCTGCTTCTAAGATTTCTTCTCCTTTCTTTGTTTTAACAGTAGCTTTAACTCCTGAATCAGTTGTTTCCACTTTTTCAACTGAAGATTCTGTCATTACTTTTATACCTTTCTTTTTAAAAGCTTTTTCTAATTCTTTAGAAATATCTTTATCTTCTACAGGCACAATATTGGGCATATATTCTACAATAGTAACATCAGTACCTAAAGTTTGATAAAAATATCCAAATTCTACTCCGATAGCTCCGCTACCTACTACTATCATAGATTTTGGTTGTTTTTCTAAAGCAATAGCTTCTCTGTATCCAATAATTTTCTTTCCATCAATTGGCATAGAAGGCAATTCACGGCTTCTTCCACCAGTTGCTAAAATTACATGTTTAGCTTGATATTTTTTAGTGTTTCCGTCAGCATCTTTAACTTCAACTTCTTTTGAAGCTGTTAAAGTACCGTGTCCATTGATTACATCAATTTTGTTTTTACGCATAAGGAATTGAATTCCTTTGCTCATTTTATCAGCTACGCCTCTGCTTCTTTTGATAACTGCTTCAAAATCTACTTTTGTATCTTGAACGCTTAACCCATAATCTTGAGCATTAGAAATATATTCAAAAACCTCTGCAGACTTCATAAGTGCTTTGGTAGGGATACAACCCCAGTTTAAGCAAATACCACCTAAATTTTCTTTTTCCACAATAGCGGTCTTAAAACCAAGTTGCGATGCGCGAATTGCAGCTACATATCCTCCAGGACCGCTGCCTATAACGATGATATCGTATGCCATAAGAGTAAATTTTTATTATTTTTTATAAGTATAGGCAAATGTACGTATAAATTTGGAATTCCTAAAATTTCAAAGCTTTTGAATTTGGGATTTTATTTGTCTATAAAAAAAGGAGCAGTAAAAATATTACTGCTCCTTAAAAAATATGTTTTGTTATTGAATTAGAAGCTTCTCTGTATGAAGAAGTGTTTCTTTATCATAAATATGAATAAAATATAAACCTTTAGGCAGTTTATCCAAAATTATATCTTGCTCATAATTAGGATTTTTTAAATTAAGAACTTCTTTTCCAATGTTGTTTGTAATAACTACTGTATTATCATAAGCTAATCCTACTATACGGATATTATCTCTAGTTGGATTTGGCGAAACTTTGTATTGTAAGTTTTCATTTTTTCCTATTAAAACTTGTTTAATATTAGAATAAAAACTTTCCCCTTCCTTGTACATTACAATTCGGTAAAAATGCTTCCCATCACTGAGGTTGCTGTGTGTGAAAGTATGTTCTGTCTTTTCTTTTCTAGTTGAATTAACTTTAGTTAATGTATTCCAAATCAACCCATTTCTGCTATATTCAATGCTATATTGATCGATTTTATTATTAACTTCTTGCCATTTTATATGGTTATTTGTCGCTATGTTTTTAACACTCCAAATTATTCCCATGTCACTTAAAGGTTCCCCACAATCTTCAGCACTAGGTGTTAAATGGAAAGTGTTACTATGGATAGCGCAATTATCCAAGATGATTTTTACCTGGTATAATCCCGAATCACTTAGAGTTATGGGGTCTATATTTAATGTAGGCCCATTTTCTCCTGGTAGGATTTGTCCATTTTTCGTCCATTCGTAAGTTAGATTTAATAGATTGTAAACACCTAAATCTAAAGAAGAACCTTCACATGGCATTTCAGTGTAATTATGAAATAAAGGCAATGTCAATTCAGAATTTGAAATCGCTAAAGTGCTTGCATTTCCACAATTGTCTGATACACTAATGATATATTCTTCATTTAAATCTAAATCTTCAAAAATGTTTTCATGCTGAGAAGAGCCCATAAGGTTTGCTGAAGAAATACTGTTCTTATATAATTGATAATTATAAGGACCTTCGCCTCCATTAACATCAACTATTATTGCTCCCTTATTATTACATGCTCTTATAAATTTTGAATTTTCTATGTTTAATCGTTCTGTGGTATGTTCAATATTAAGCACAATACTGGAATTACAAGTGCTGTCTTCTGCAGCTTCATTCCATATTTTTACTTGATAATTTCCAGGATCAAGATCATTCATTATATAATGAGGAACAGTTATTATGGTGGATTTGTCAACTTGTTCGAGTCCACTAAATGTTCCTAAAGATTCATGGCCAATTATTTGCATTTTTAATAAGCCGCTCCAAGATCCATATCCACCTATAGCATTCCTTAATACAAGATTCTCGGTTCTAAGTAATAAAGCCCCCTCGCAAGAGTAATCTATATCAAAATTAGGTGTTTGTAAAGAGTCTTCAATTAGATTTTTATAATATGTTCTCTCTGTCGGGCAATCAGTATTTAGGGTATCAAAAAAATGTGCAATATACTCTCCAGGCTCAACATTTATTAGTTCATAAACTTGCTTCGCATTAGGGCTAATACTTAAATCGGGATTATTGTAAACTATATGCGCCTCATCAGTTATGTCTATAGTATCATTATTTTCAATTTTATAATATTTATATTGATATGCATTTCCATTCCCAGTTGGTTGTAGGGTTAAATGCCATCCAGAGTTGCCAAAACAAGCAGTTGTGTTTTTATTATAATTATATTGGGAAGAGATTTTCCTCGTTTCAGAGGGTGTATCAAAAGTTCTGGTAAGAATTCTGCCACAATAATTTAAATATAAAGTATAAGTAGAATCTGCTTTAGCACTGTAAATTCCTGAAGGTAAACCTGGTATGTCAAATTCACCATAAGGATGCCAATTTATACTGTCTAATGATACTAAAACATGTGGGCCCATTTTTTGATTATGTGCATTTCCATTTCCAAATGAGAACCAAAAATATACAGAGTCGCAATCAGGATGTTTTCTTACATTATCATTAATAAACATTCTTATTCCATTTCCTAACATATTTTGTATATCTAAATTGTTATTGGTAAAAGTGTTTCCACATTCATCAATATATCCAGCTTTCAATATAACTGGCCATGCCATATTGTATGGAAATGGTTCATTAGGATTTATACTATCTGCTAAATAGCTCATTGGAATTGCGTTGCTTACTACTTCATAGACATTTTCTATAGTATCAATATGTCCATTTGGAAACTCTATCCAGAATTTGTTGTTATAAGGTGCTACTGCTTGTGTTGCAGCATCTTTATAAAATAAATTTTGATTATTAATTCTTATGGAATACTGAAAAGTATCACAATTTGTTCTTGTTAGGAAAGCATTTCCATTTTTTACAACCTGAACGGTATCGGTATATTTTGCTAAAAAATATTCTTGTGTTTTATAATTACCGCATTCATCATATACACGTACATAATAAGTACCTTCTTGGAGATTGCTAAAAACGGCAGCATCTTGTTTAGAACGAATCATGTTTGATTCTATATCTGTTGCATTTATGCTATTTACTAGAGCATATTTAAAAGGAGACTTTCCTGTGACTGATAATACTTGGATTTGTCCATTACCGCATTGATCTTCTCGTAAAGTTCTTATTTCTTTTATATCTAATGGTTTAGATTGATCATTAATGGTTACCCGTCTTTTCAATGTGTCGCTAAAACCTGGTTGGCATACTTTTCTGACAATAATATCATAAACCCCGGCGGATATATTTTTAAAAGTATCACTGTCTTGCCATGGACGAACAGTGTTTCCTAAGGTATCATATAGCGCCTTTTGATATGTGCTATTGGATGGGCTTATTTTATTGATTTTTATTCTTCCTTTTCCAACACATGCAGCATGTGTGACTGTAGGATTGTTCATACTTATTGGTTTCTCGCAGTTGCTTTGCGCAAAAGTAGAAAAGCTTAAAAATAAGCAGAGTTGCGTTAAAAGTAATGTGTAGTATTTCATAGTTTTGTTTATATGGTTAGATAATTCAATACAAAAGTAATGATTAATTTTTTGTTTAAAAAATATTAATTAGTTAACCTTTGTAAAATAATAAGGTTATAATATTCTTTATTAAATAATATTGAAAAAAATCATGGAATTTTTAAGTAAAGTGTATTAAACACGTTTATCATAGTCTATAAATAAAAAAAGGATGCTGAATTTAAGCACCCTCTCTTTTTAAACAATAAAATACAATAATATATATAAGAATTATGATTAATTTGTATAAAACTATGCTATAAAATTAATCTTCAGGCCTTTCATTACCATCAGCCATTTTAACAATCTTAGGATCAAAACGAGCAACAATTTCAACTAAGTCCTTTTGTGCATTCATGACTTTATCAATATTTTTATAAGCCATGGGAGCTTCGTCTAATCCTGCACTTAATAAATGCACGCCCTCGTCTTTTAATCTTTTATACCAATCTTTTTTATCTAAAGAACTTTTGGCTTTTCTTCTGCTTAAAACTCTTCCGGCACCATGAGCGGCACTATTAATAGAAGCTTTATTTCCTAATCCGCGCACCAAGTATCCAGGATCAGACATTGTGCCTGGAATAAAACCTAATACTCCCTTTCCAGCTGGAGTAGCACCTTTGCGGTGTACCATAACCTTTTCTCCGTCTTCTAATTCTTCCTTCCAGGCGAAGTTATGATGATTTTCTACTTGTAAAATTGGATTTGAATTGATATCTCTAATCATTTTATCATGAATTTCCCTATGATTCTCTGAGGCGTAATCTCCTGCAAGATTCATTGCTAGCCAATATTCTTGCCCTATTTCTGTATTAATATCGAGCCATGCTAAGTGTCTGAGATTTTTAGGTAAATTGCTTTCTTGCATAGCTATCTTTGAATAATGATTAGCAATATTTGCACCTAAACCTCTAGAACCCGAATGGGACAATAAGCCTAAATAATTTTTATTAATATCTATATCTTCATGTAAAGACTCTTTAAATTTAACGATTCCAAATTCAACAAAATGATTTCCAGAGCCCGATGTTCCTAATTGGTCCATAGCTCGCGATTGCATTTTTTTTAAAATTGGAATTTCAGACCATATTTTACGATTAAATAGGGAGCTATCTATCTTTTCCCTGCTTTTTCCGCCAATTCCAAAATGGGTATTATTTTCTAATAATTTAATAAAATGCTTTTTATGCTTTTCTAATTCATGAGCAGAGATAGGAAAAACACTTAATTTTACTCTACAAGCTATATCGACTCCAACTGCATATGGGATTATTTTACTTGCCTCTGTTGCTAAAACTCCCCCAATAGGTAATCCATAACCTACATGTGCATCAGGCATTAATGCTCCTTGTATACTAATTGGTAAATCACTTGCATTTTGCATTTGTTCTAATGCTGCTGCGTCAATAAACTCTTCTCCCCAAATTTGATAATGTGTATGCATAAGAATAAAAATAATGATTTGTTAAATATGATTTAAAACTAGAATCTTGGTAAAAAAATAACAATTTATTACAATAGAAAGTTATAGTTTTGATTTTAGTAAAAAATTTATTATGAAACGTATAAGTATAACTCTTTTTTTATTAATTACAATTGTTTTTGCAGGAGAAATATCTTTTGCTCAGTCCAGTGGCTTTTATAATAATTCTTACGCTAATAGAAATAGTGGCTCTTTTCAAAAAGATATTTCTTTAATAAGTGCCGGATTTGGTCTAGTTAATACCAATGGGATTAGTGGTAATGCATTATTAGGGCCCTTCTATGTCAAATATGAATATGGCATTTTAGATGAAATCGGCATAAGTGCATTTGGAGGATTATCTATTGTATCCAGAAATCGTGATTATTATACCCTAACAAGAACAGCAATAGGTTTTGGTGTTATGGGACATTATCATTTTAATAAGCTTATTCCTGTTCATCAATTAGATGTTTATGCGGGAGCAGGACCTGGCTTTAAAGTTAGATATGATAATTATTCTCGTTATCATGATTCGCATGCTAATACAAATTTAATTTTTGCTGCTCAAATTGGTGCGCGTTGGTATTTTACAAAAGAATTCGCTGCTTTTGCAGAAATGGGTCATAATGGTATGAGTCATTTGACTTTAGGAGCAACTTTTAGATTATAAGAATTAAAAATATTTAGGAGTATTTAAAAAAAGCTTGTCTGAATCAATTCAAACAAGCTTTTTAATTTAAGTTAATTTTTTATTCTTTATTCTCTTTAATTTGGTTCCAACGCTCATAGAGAATTTCTTGAGAAGGTCTATTTTTTGGAATTTCTTTTAAAGGTTCACAGGGTTCTGCTTCTTCTCTCATATCTTTAGGGAGCGTTTGGTACAATTCCGTTCCTTTTGTTTTCCAAGCAATCATTTCGTCACTTACTTTTTTGATAACCTTACCTGGATTTCCAACAACTAGAGAACGTTTTTCAATTACTGTTTTAGCAGGAATAAAGGTCAAAGCACCAATAATACACTCCTCTTCAATAACTACATCGTCCATTACCACAGCATTCATTCCAACCATAACATTTTTACCAATATGTGCACCATGAATTATAGCACCATGACCAATATGAGCATTCTCTTCAAGTATTACCGTTACACCAGGAAACATATGAATGGTGCAATTTTCTTGTACATTGCATCCATCTTTTATAATAATCCCTCCCCAATCTCCTCTTAAAGCACAACCAGGTCCAATATAAACATCCTTTCCTATAATAACATTTCCAGTTACTACAGCTTGTGGATGTACAAATGCTGATGGGTGAACAACTGGTTTAAAACCTTTGAAAGAATAAAACATAATTTTTATTTAAGCTAAATAAGATTGAATTTTCTCTTGAATTTCTTGCATTTCCTTTGTGCTTAGATTCAATTTTTCTCGAGTGAAATTCATATCTTCCATATTAGTAATTGGCACCAGATGTAAATGAGCGTGAGGTACTTCTAATCCCACAAAGCTTAATCCTACTCTTTCACATGGAAATGCTTTTTCTATAGCTTTTGCTATAGGTTTTGAAAATATAAGGTATTTTTCTAACAATGCATTATCCATATCATATACTTTATCTATTTCTTTTTTAGGAATTACCAAGCAATGTCCTTTTTGAATAGGAAAAGCATCAAGAATAGCGATAAAGTCATCATCTTCTGCTATAATATAAGCAGGAATTTCTCTTGCGATTATTTTAGAAAATATACTAGCCATAATTATATACTAATTTCTTCAATTTTGAATTCAATAAGTCCTGCAGGAATTTCAATTTTTGCAATATCACCAACCTTTTTTCCTATAAGACCTTTTCCAATAGGGGAATTAACACTGATCTTTTTTTGTTTTAAATCAGCTTCCGTTTCAGAAACTAATTGATAAACAATAGATTTTTTAGTTTTAAGGTTTTGTATTTTAACTTTACTTAAAATAGTTACTTTACTTAAATCCATATCTTTAGGGTCAATAACGCGTGTGTTAGCTAGGGCAGCTTCCAACTGAGCAATTTTTGCTTCATGCATACCTTGTGCTTCTTTAGCTGCATCATATTCCGCATTTTCTC
>DATGSF010000060.1:0-12106 GCA_035302865.1 Chitinophagaceae bacterium | reverse complement strand
TCATAAAACTGAGGCTAATCTGTTACTAAATGTAAATATTTACTCCCTATCCAAATTCAAAAAAACGAAATAATTAATTTGCCTACTTGAATATAAATATTCAAAATAGACAAATTTAGCGGTTTTATTCAAAAAGCTTTAATATTCTTAAAATATTAATTCTTCATAAACAGAGCGCAGTTCATTAAAAGCATGTTGATCTTCTTGGACTTTGGCTTTTTCCATTCCTATTTCATACACTTCCTTTGCTGCATCTTCCTTATCCATCCATTCGTACAACTGCCCTAAATGATAATATGTTCCTACATAGTCTGGATTTTTTTCTTTATTTAATAAAAATTGAGTTAATGCATCTTCGTATTTTTCTATTTTTCTATATTCAAGTGCTAGAGCATGGATCAAAAAAGGATCTTCCGGTGAAGATGCCAAAAATTCTTTTAATTGAGCTATTCTGTCCATTTTAACTAATTTAATATTGCAGCAAAGATAATTCAATCATAAAACATTTATAGATTTGCTTTAGATTATTTATCTTAGTCTTTTCAATTATAAATTATACTAAAATAATTAGGAACTTATGAATTTTTCCTCTTTTTTATCTAAATATCTTTATCATATTATTGCAATTGTAGCATTTATTGCCCTTTCTGCATTATTTAATACACCTGCTCTGCAAGGTGATAAACTTAATAGTCATGACTATTTTACTTGGGCATATGGTGCACAAGAGACAATAGATTATTATAAAAAAACTGGCGAAAATCCTCAATGGTCAAATGCACAATTTGGAGGAATGCCTTCTGTAATGATTGATTATTATGCAGAATCAAATATATTTCAAAGAGTTTGGCATAAGTTAATGGGATACAAGATAGGTCAACCTTTTAATCCATTTTACTTTTTCTTTTGGGCTATGCTCAGCTTTTATTTATTAAGCCAAGCTTTAAGGATTAAGCCAATAATAGGAATCCTCGGTGCAATAATCTTTGGTTTTGCAAGTTACCATCCAATAATCATAGCTGCAGGTCATAATACAAAAATGGTAGATTTAGCATTCTTGCCTGGTATTACTGCAGGTATAGTCTGGGCATACAGAGGAAACTATATTAAAGGCGCTGCCATTGCAGGGGTATTCTTGGCTTTCTTTTTAGATGCAGGACATTATCAAATAATATTTTATGGAGGAATATTCTGCCTACTCTTTGCACTTGGATTTTTAGTTGATGCTCTTAAAACAAAAACTTTAAAAAATTGGACTATTGCTTCATTATCGCTATTCGCAATTGTAGTTCTTGGATTTTTATCCTCTAGCTCTAGAATTATTCAAACTTTAGATTATAATGAATTTTCTATGCGAGGAGGGAACAGCGTTTTATCAGAGGAAACTAATGGTGGTTTAGATAAATCATACGCTTTCCAATGGAGCAATGGTTTAGGCGAAACCTATTCCATGTTTATCCCTAATATCTTTGGAGCTGCTAGTTCTTACGATTTAGGTTCTAATTCGAATTATGCTGAAGCATTAAATAAACTTGGTGTTCCTTATAATCAAGCACAAAGCTTAAGCTCTACCGCTCCAGCATATTGGGGGCCTCAACCTTCCTTGTCAGGACCTATGTACATGGGAGCATTTTTATTTATTTTAACCGTTTTAGGGCTTTTTAGTATTAAGTCACAAATAAAATGGTGGATTTTAGCAGGAGGGATACTCTGTTTATTATTCTCTTATGGTGATAATTTAGATTGGTTTAATTATTTTCTTTTTGACAATGTTCCCATGTTTAATAAATTCAGATCACCAAATATGGCTATGACAATTACAGGTTTTGCTTTAGCAATTATAGCTATTTGGGGTTTGCATAGCTTCTTCTTGGAAAAGAATAAAGAGCTTCAATGGAAACATCTAAAATACACGGGAATTATCTCTATTGCGTTTTTTGCTTTAGCCTTATTAAATATTGCATTTATATACAGTTTTACTGGCACTGCCGATGCTGGAATACAACAACAATTTTCTCAAGCTTTCGGAGAACAAGGAACTCAATCTGTATTGAATGCTCTTAGGAAAGATAGGCAATCTTTAGCTTGGAGTTCTTGGTTTCAATCTTTATTATTCACTGCCTTAACTTTCACGGCTCTATGGGCGTTTTATAAAGGAAAAATAAAAGAGAAAATAGGAATAATTGTATTAATTATTATAGCATTAATAGACTTAATCCCAACTGGGAAGAAATATTTAAATGAGAATAACTATATGGATGCATATACATTCCAACAGTTATTCAAGCCCTCTGATTTAGATAAAGCAATACAAGAAGATCCCGATTTATATTATCGAGTTTATGATGTAAGGCAAAGTCCTTTTAATGATTCTAAAGCTTCAGCGTTTCATAAATCTATTGGTGGATATCATCCAGCAAAAATGCAAGCATATCAAGATTTAATATCAGCACATATAGGAAAATTCAACGGGGCAGTTCTTTCTATGTTAAACACAAAATATATTATCTCTAGAAATAATGAAGGACAGGAAATATATCAAATAAATCCTAATGCTTTAGGAAATGCTTGGTTTGTAGAAAAAAGCAAAATAGTAAATAATAAAAAAGAAGCTTTAAATGCCCTAGAGGCTGCTTCTTTAGGAAATCCCCAAAGCGATAGTGATTTTAAACCTGAAAAGGAAGTTGTTATAACAGAGGATTTTGCACAAAAATTAAAAAGCACTCAATGGAATTTATCAGATGATGATAATGCTTCCATAATTTTAAAAAGCTATAAGCCCAATGAGCTAATTTTTACTTCTAAAAATGAAAATGACGGATTTGCAGTTTTTTCAGATATCTATTATCCTAAAGGATGGGTAGCAAAAATAGATAATAAAGAAGTGGAAATTCATGAAGTAAACTTTTTATTAAGAGGCTTAGAAATCCCCGCAGGTGAGCATACAATAAGCTTTTATTTCGAAGCTCCTTCCTTTGAAAAAGGAGAACGACTTGGTTTTATTGGAAGCATAGGCTTAACTTTGTTATTAATAGTTGCAGCTGTTCAAAACTTAATTATTTGGAATAAGAAGAAAACAGCAAAATAAAAATGGAAATTATGTCTCAACCCTATTTAGTTTCAGCAAGAAAATACCGTCCGCAAACTTTTGAAAGCGTTGTGGGACAGGCACATATAACTACAACCTTAAAAAATGCAATTAGAAATAACCAAATTGCACATGCATATCTATTTTTTGGACCAAGAGGTGTAGGAAAAACTACTTGTGCTCGAATTTTGGCAAAAACAATTAATTGCACAAATCCAACTCCAGATTTAGAAGCTTGTGGACAGTGTGACACCTGTCTTGCTTTTGAACAAAATGCAAATATGAATATTTTCGAATTGGACGCTGCAAGTAATAACTCAGTAGATGATATAAGAAGTTTGACCGAACAAGTACGTTTTGCACCGCAACAAGGAAAATATAAAATCTATATTATTGATGAGGTTCATATGCTTAGTACCTCAGCATTTAATGCTTTTTTAAAAACATTAGAAGAGCCTCCACATTATGCGATTTTCATACTAGCAACAACAGAAAAGCATAAAGTACTACCTACTATTTTATCAAGATGTCAAATCTTTGATTTTAAAAGAATTCAAATAAAAGATATTGCAGAACATTTAGCTAGGATTTGTGAAAAAGAAAATATCAAATATGATATGAATGCCTTGCATATCATTGCTCAAAAAGCGGAAGGTGGAATGCGTGATGCTCTATCAATAATGGACAGAATTGCAAGTTTTTCAAACCAAAATATTAATTATGATTCTGTCATTGAGCATTTAAATATATTAGATGCAAGTGTATATTTCGAATGGACAGAAGCCTTCTTAAGACAAGATTATGCGCATGCACTAATCATTTTAGATAAGCATTTACAATTAGGTTTTGAAGGAGATATGATTATCGAAGGTTTGGCGGAACATTTTAGAAACTTATTATTGAGTAAAGATGAACGTTTATTACAATTAATTGATTTACCTGAAGAGTTTAAAAGTCAATATTACCAACAAGCTAATATCATAGAAGAGACATTCATAATCAATGCCTTATCTATTTTAAACAAAACGGAATTAGATTATAAAATTACTTTAAATAAAAAATTGCTACTTGAGGTAACTTTAATTAAGTTGGCACATTTGAATCAATTTAGTCAAATCCCTAGTCCAGAACTTGATAGTGTAAAAAAAAAGCATGATAAGGTAGCAATAAATCAATTAGAAAATAAAAATAATAATACAGGAAATGCTCGTGATGAAAATATCATCTCTGAAGCTGAAGAACAAAATCTGCAAACTAAACCAAAGGAAGAGAATAAAAAAGAAAGCACTGCTCCCCCTTCATTAAAATTGAATCAAGAGCAAAATGCTTTAAAAAAATTACATAAAGAAAATAAACCGCAAGTTGCAAGCACTCCACCTTCATTGCAATTGAAAAAGAAAAGAACTTCGCTACAGGATATGCATCAACAAGTTGCTAATTCCTTAGATGAAGAGATAGAAGTGGAAATTAATTTAGAATTAGTTCATAAATATTTTGATGAATATAGAGAAAGCTTAAGGCCTTTTCCAGAAAAACATCCTATGTTAACTCAATTAGAACATGTAGATATAGTATTGGAATCCAAAGATTTAATACGATTTATGTGTCATTCAACAATTAATCTGAGTTATGCAGAAAAGGCAGCAGAGGAGTTTAGAGAATTTATTAGAGAAAAAACCCAAAATAAAATAATACGTGTTTTAGCACAATTAGATCCTGACTCTAAAAAGGAAATTGTGATCGAAAAGCCTATCTCTAAATTAGATATTTTTCATGAAATGGTGGCAGATTTCCCTCATATTGCAGTTTTAAAATCCAAATATAAATTTGATGTGGAATAATATATGAATAACTCCTTACGATTTATTGAAACCATCGCTGTTTATCCGAGATTTATTCCTCTGCTTGAACAGCATATTTTTAGAATAAAAAAAACGGCATTACAAGTAGGGATTCCTGACATTAATGATTTTATTTCATTAATTCTCAAAGATTTAGAAGAGTTTTCTTTATACATAAAGACTGGTCGTATCTATCGGTTAAGCTGGATTTACTGGAATAAAGAGTTTATTTACTCCTGGGACCACCGAGCTTTCCCCACAACAAATTCTACATCTTTAGGAATCCATAAAATAACTTATAATCTAAATGATAAGTTTATAAATTTAAAAACAAATCATAGAGAAAACTATAGTGAAGCTCTAAAATTAAAACCTCAGTTTCAAGATTTACTTTTTATTAATCAAGACAATATTATAACAGAATCTAGTATTGCAGCAGTATTCTTTAGAAAGTCCAATTTGTGGCTTACTCCTTGTTTATCAACTGGCTGTGTGGATAGTACATTCAAACATGCATTTGCCCAAAAGCATAATATTATTCCTTGTCGCTTGCATTATACACATCTTAATATTATGGATGAAATATACTTGGGAAATGCGATTAGAGGTTTATGGAGAATTAAAGTAATTCATTAATATAATACCATTTTATAAAAACTTTAGCTATATTTATACTTAAACTTTATTTTTAAATGAGAAAATTATCTTTTCTTTTAATGGCTTTATGTAGCCAAATTTTAATATGGGGACAATCTTATACTGAATTAGAAGATACAAAAGAAAAAGAACCTATTAATCACTGGGAGGAACGATTAGAGAATAATTTTTATTGGAAATGGGGCAATACTGATACACGATATAAAAAATACCATATACCCGATATTGATTTACAATCCCAAGACAGAACAGATATTTTACAGCTAAAAGCTTGGCGAGGTGAACGTGTTAATGCACAAGCAGTTCTTTTCACTAAAGCAGATTTAGAAAATATAACCTTTTCTATTGATGATTTAAGTTCAAAAAAATCAAAAATAAAAAAAGAAAATATAAAGATAATGCCTGTTTCTTATGTAATGACTGATGAATTAAATAAAGGTGGAAATAGCGGATGTGGTAAAAGAACTGCAAGTTTATTTGATTCTTCCATAGTTGCCGATGTACTTAATTTGGAAACAGAAAATTGGAATTTACCTGCATATTCTACAAGACCCGTTTGGATAAATATTAAGATTCCAGCTTCTACAAAACCAGGAATATATTCTGGAAAATTCTATGCTACAGTTAATAAGAAATTAGTCCCTTTAGATATTGAATTAAAAGTTTTAAAGAATATTTTACCAGAGCCTAAAGATTGGAGTTTTCATTTAGATTTATGGCAAAATCCTTATGCTTTTGCTCGTTATCATAATGTAGAGCCATGGTCAAAGGAACACTTTCAAATAATGGAGCCAAGTATGAAAATGCTAGCAAATGCAGGTCAAAAAGTCATAACCACAACTATTACTGATAGAGCATGGAATGGACAAACGCAAGACCCTTTTGATAATATGATACGTAGAACATTAAAAAAAGATGGAACTTGGGATTTTGATTATACTATATTTGACAATTGGGTAGAATTTATGATGAAAAAGATTGGCATCAATGCACAAATTAATTGCTATACCATGATTCCCTGGGCAATGCGATTTGCTTATTTTGATGAAAGTAAAAATCAAATTGAATATTTATCAACCAATTCTAATGATCCGAAATACAAAGAGTTCTGGGCTCCTTTTATCGAAGATTTTGCTAAACATTTAAAAAAGAAAGGCTGGTTTGAAATTACAACAATTGCAATGGATGAAAGAAGATTAAATGATTTAAAAAATGTCATTAAAATTGTAAAAGAAGTGGAACCAGAGTTTAAAATTACATTAGCAGGAGTAAAATATGAAAATAGTTTAGAAGAAGACTTATATGATTATTGCCTCAATTATGGTCAAAGTTTCCCAGAAGAGGTATTAGAAAAAAGAAAGAAATTGAATCTACCTACTAGTTTTTATACTGCTTGTTCTCATCCTTTTCCTAACACTTTTACATTTTCAGCTCCAGCAGAAGCTTCTTGGTATGGATGGTATGCAATGGCTGCTGGCTTTAATGGATATTTGCGCTGGGCATATAACAGTTGGACAATAAATCCCTTACAAGATTCTAGATTTAGGGAATGGGCAGCTGGCGATACTTACTTAATATACCCAGATGCAAGAAGTAGCATCCGATTTGAGCGTTTAATAGAAGGAGTTCAAGATTATGAGA
This sequence comes from Chitinophagaceae bacterium, assembly GCA_035302865.1. Lineage (GTDB taxonomy): Bacteria > Bacteroidota > Bacteroidia > Chitinophagales > Chitinophagaceae > DATGSF01. Next base: position 4,879 of record DATGSF010000060.1, on the reverse strand, counting down.
AAATTAGAATTTTAAAAGAGAAATATGCTAAAAATCCTGAAAAACTTGAAGAAATCAATAAGATTCTTGAAAACTTTCATTACCAAAAAATTAGTCCTAAAGACCCACATTTAATTTTAAAAGAAGCTAGAAAGGTTCTAAATAGTTTATAAATTTATTAAAATAATAAACAAAAATCCAGCAACCAAATGCTGGATTTTTGCTTTTTAAAAAAACTACTATAAATCTGGATCATCAAATAAATGCAAACCACCATCGGACTGTGATTTTTTCCATTCATGTAATATATGCATCATTTTAAACCTAACTACTACTTCATCCTCTAAACTTAATGGAATATTAGCAGCACCTGGGAATAAAACTTCAGCCATAGTTTCTACTTTAATTCGAGTTGCTCTTTCAATCTTATCATCAATAATCAATAATTGATAATAGCCATTACGCATTTTATCCATTGCCTCTTCCTCATTTTCAGTACTAAACACCTCCATAGGAAACTGTTTAATTTCTTTCATAAACATATCCAATTTCGTAGCCGGATGTTTTAAAATCAATGCTTGTAATATTTCCATTTTTATCCTTTATTTTAATATGCACGAGCAAATAATACTCTTTGCTTTGAAGGCTTTCCAGTTAATATACATTTTCCTTCTTCTTCAATATTATTTAATGGTATACAACGTATAGTAGCTTTAGTTTGCTTTTGAATCTCTTCCTCAGTTTCTGCCGACCCATCCCAATGAGCAGATACAAAACCTGTTTTTTCATCTAAAATTTTTACCATTTCTTCCAAAGTATCAGCTTTTGTTATGTGATTATCTCTAAATGCTTTGGCCTTTGAAAACATATTATCCTGAATCTCCTCTAACAAATTAGGAATCCTTTTAATTACTTCATCTATAGCAAACAACTCCTTAGTGCCTTCATCTCTTCTTGCTAATTCAATTTTTCCTTGAGCTAAATCACGCAAACCTAAAGCTAAACGAATGGGAACACCTTTCATTTCATGTTGTGCAAATTTCCAACCTGGCCTTCTAGTTTCATCTGCATCTATATTTACTCGAATACCTTTTTCTTTTAATTCTTTAGCTAAAGATTCTAAGGTTTGCAATAACTCCTGTTTTTGTTCTTCACCTTTGAATATAGGTACTATTACAACTTGGATTGGCGCTATGCGTGGAGGAAGTACTAAACCTTTGTCATCACTATGTGTCATGATAAGTCCTCCAATTAAACGCGTACTAACTCCCCAACTGGTAGCCCAAACATATTCCATATTATTATCCTTATCTGCAAATTTCACATCAAAAGCCTTAGCAAAGTTTTGACCTAAAAAATGAGATGTTCCTGCTTGTAAAGCTTTACCATCTTGCATCAAAGCTTCAATAGTATAGGTATCTTCTGCACCAGCAAATCGTTCACTTTCTGATTTTACTCCCTTAATTACAGGCATAGCCATATAATTTTCAGCAAAATCCGCATAAACATCTATCATTTGCTTTGTTTCTTGAATCGCTTCTTCTTTTGTAGCATGAGCTGTATGTCCTTCTTGCCATAAAAACTCTGCTGTTCTTAAAAATAAACGAGTGCGCATTTCCCAACGTACAACATTCGCCCACTGATTAATCAATAAAGGCAAATCTCTATATGACTGGATCCAATCCTTATAAGTATTCCAAATAATAGCCTCTGATGTTGGTCGAACTATTAACTCTTCTTCTAATTTCGCCTCAGGATCAACCATTAATTTACCAGCTTCTTCAGGATTGTTTTTTAATCTATAATGTGTTACAACAGCACACTCTTTAGCAAATCCTTCTGCATTTTTTTCTTCTGCTTCAAATAAACTTTTAGGAACAAATAAAGGGAAATATGCATTTTGGTGTCCCGTATCTTTGAATTTTTTATCTAAAATGTCACGCATGTTTTCCCATAAACCAAAGCCGTAAGGCTTGATTACCATACATCCTCTAACTGCGGAATAGTCAGCTAGTTCGCCTTTAAGAACTAAATCGTTGTACCACTTATTGTAGTCTTCTTTTCTACTTGTTATTACTTTACTCATAGTTTTGATTAAACCTCTAAATAAATTTGTCGTCTAATATATGAATTATTAGATGGATAATCTACAAAAGTAGTATATTTGAAGTCAATTTTGAAAATTATAAGAAATTGATTATTTTTATACACTATATTCTTAACGATTAAAATAGGAATAACTATGAAACGTGTGATATTTGCAGCTATATTTGGGTGGGCCTTATGGGCAATGCCTACGCATGCACAGAAAAATACTTATTATGATGATATTTATTTTTCTGGTTCTGATGCTGCAGCAGAGGCAAATGAGGAAGCTAAGACTTCTTCACAATACAATAACAATTCCAATGCATATGCGAATAGAGAATATGCAAATTATAACAATTATGAAGACTACGATGAAGTGTATTTAGACTATGAGGAAGATTCCTACACCACTCGTATTAGGCGATTTTATCATCCCGTAAGTTATTATGGATACTATAGTCCCTTCTATTCTCCCTATTGGATGAATTCTTATTATTCTCCTTATTATGGTTACCGTTCTGGCTTCTCCTTTGGAGTAGGTTTCGGATGGAGCTATGGATATGGAGGACATTTCGGTTGGGGCTATCCTAGCTACGGCTACTATAATCCTTGGTACGGTTATGGCTATGGTTATAATCCTTGGTATGGTTATGGTTATGGATATGGTGGTTACTGGAACGGATTCTATGATGGGTACTATTATGGAAATATAGGCAACAGACGTAATAGCTACTATGGCCCAAGAGGGCAAAGAGGTAGTGGTATATACAATCCAGGTAGCTATAGATATCAGTCAGGAAGAACAAATCCTATTTCTTCTTCTAGCAGAAATAATATAGTAAGACCACAATCTTCAAGAAGTAGAGACAATGCAATAAACAGCAATCGTTCTTCTACTATTAGACAAAACCCTAATAGAAGCTCTACAAATAGAAATAACCAAGGAGTTCAAAGAAGTAATGATGCACGTTATAGAACAACTCCATCGAACAATCGTTCTATGCAAAGACAACAAAGCACAACTCCTTCTAGAAGTATGCAACAACAATCTACCAGACCTAATAGGCAGATTCAAACGCAACCACAAAGACAAAATCAAGTACAACCTAATAGAAGTTCAACTCCTACAAGGCAAATTCAATCGAGACCTGCTAGCCCAAGCAGATCTATGTCAAGTCCTTCAAGATCGAGTGCACCAAGATCAAGCGCACCAGCTTCTCGTGGAAGTATGAGACGATAAAAAAAGAATCTTATTCTTAAAGTTCAGAGGTTATCCTAATATAAAATCAGGATAACCTCTTTTTTAAAAGAACAACCTCTTTTTTAAAAGAACAGCAGACAAATGAAAAAAATTATCACTTTCCTATTTCTATCTATATTTTTTTTACAAAGCTGTAAAAGCAACATAGAAAATAAAGAAAATACTTGGGTATTCCTCTTAGCAGGTCAATCAAATATGGCTGGAAGAGCTACAGTTGAGAAGGAAGACACTTTAACTCATCCCAGAGTTTTAAGTATTGATAGTAAAAATAAAATAATAAAAGCTAAAGAACCACTACATTTTTATGAACCGAAACTTGCTGGATTGGGAAATGGTTTGGCTTTTGGGAAATATCTTATTAATCAGATTCCCGATAGTATAAATATATTACTTATCCCTACAGCAGTCGGTGGCAGTTCAATAAGTATGTGGATAGAAGACTCTTTATTTAGAAATGTTTCTTTATTAAGTAATTTTGATAAAAAAGTACAATTTGCTCAGAAGCATGGAATTATAAAAGGAATATTATGGCATCAAGGTGAAGAAGATGCAGGCAGTTGGGAAAGTATTCAAGTCTATGAAGAAAATTTAAATATTCTATTTTCTCATTTTAGAAAACAAATTGGGAATGACACAATTCCCATTCTAATTGGAGAATTGGCTTCATTTTCTAAAAACCCTGAAAACTGGCAAGCTATTAATGAGCAAATACACTCCTATGCATCAAAAGATAAAAATGCTTATATCATTACTACCCAAGATTTAAAAGATTTAGGTGACAAAACACATTTTGATGCACAAAGCCAGAGAGAAATTGGGAAAAGATTTGCCGCAAAGTATCTTGAAATAATGCATTAAATATGGCTATAGAAAAAACTAAAGCCTTGATAAATAGTAAGGATGCATTAATTGCATGAATTATCCTATCTTTATTCAAAATAAATAATTTAAAATGAACGCTTTTAAAAATATAAAAGACTTTTACACCTATTCCAGTTTTGTTGAAAAAGAAACAGAAAGAATCAACAGCAATGAATCAGAGAATACGGAAGGAGATTTAAGATTTGATTACAAAGAATATTCACAATTAAATCTAAAAAGAATGCAAAGATGGGATAAGACCTATAAACCCTCTGAAGAAATAATAAACCGTTTAAATAATATAAACCAAAAACAAATTTGGTGGGTAATCACTGAATTATGGTGTGGAGACAGTGCACAAATATTACCTATTATTGCAAAAATTGCAAATGCTACAGACAAAATTGATCTACGTATTATTTTGAGAGATGATAATTTAGAAATTATGGATCAATACTTAACAAATGGCGGCAGATCAATCCCAAAACTTATAGCTGTCGATACTGAAAGTAATAAAGAATTATTTACTTGGGGACCTAGACCAAAAGATGCTCAAGACTTAGTAGATACAATTAAAAAAGATCCTTCTAAAACTCAAGAAGATATGATAAATGCACTTTATGCATGGTATCCAAAGGATAAAGGTATGAGTACTGAAAGGGAGATAGCGGTATTACTTAATAACAAATA
>DATGSF010000059.1:0-22380 GCA_035302865.1 Chitinophagaceae bacterium | reverse complement strand
CAACTTTAAATAAGTGTTCTAAATAAATGAAAATCATTTAATTATAGTAAATAAACACTGATTGATGACATAGTGGCATAATATTTTATTTTTCATTTATTTTACCTTATAACTATTTGAGAATTAATAAAATAGAAGTGTTGAACCAAGTTTATTTTATTAATACTTTTTTTACTTTCTTTTAGACAGAAATGTATTATATTTTTACGAATATATAAATAATTTCAGCTAAAATGCACATTGAAATATTTGTTAATACGGTATTTTTTCGATATTTTTAGTGGATTAAATAAATTTTATTATTAAATATATGAAAAAATTGCGTAGCAACTTAAAACAAGCATTAAATTGATATAATTGAAAATTTTTGAACTTCTTGGGCTAATTAATTAGGGAAAGTTTTTTATAGATTTTTATGAATTGTATAAAATTATAATGTATAAAAGTATAAATCACTAATTTCTTATTTTGATTTTTTCACTAGATTTTAAACACTATTAGTAAAAGATAGGAAAACAAAATTTGACGTGAAATTTGATGTATTATTTGCGATTTTCTATTCTTAATTTTATAGCTATTTTTTATTTGCATTTTATTATTTAAAATAAGAATTTTACTAAAAAAAAATGATCTGAAATTCTTAGAATAAAATCTTGGAAAAATTTATATAATGGTTTTTATATAATTTAAAATAATTGATATAATGCTAAAATTCGTACTTGAATTTACCCATTTACTTTTGGACTTCTCTGAAAGCATATTTATTTTTGGTATGGAATTTTGCTTTGGAATAGAGTTGTTTTGTTATTTCTTCTTTTACTTACAGAATTTTTAATTCCTTTTTCTCCATTTTTATCAAATAAACTTTTGAAAATTTTAATCTTATTTTTTGTGTTTTTTTTTAAAATTAAAATTAGTGTTGAGGTAACTGTACTATTTGAATAATGTAATTCTCTTTAGATATAATAAATTGAGTTATTTATTCTATTAACTTGTAATGGGATATTCAATTATTGATAGCTGAAGAAATTTGCATAATGCTATTAAATTAATCTTAGTTCAAATTTGAGGCATTAAATTGCTGTTTTAAGAGCATAACTATAGGAATTGTATCTCAACAGCTATCTGAATTTAATCTGATGAATAATGGGGGGTAATGCTTTTTTAAGGTTTAGAATCTTAAAGAGGGTTTTGACTATGCTAGTTTTTTAAACTGATTTAGATGTGTAATTTTCCCTATAATGTTTTATTTGTTTTATTAGGAATATTACATTTAAACATTTTAGTATTCTAGAATTTTATTGAGCTTATTTCAATTGTTTTAGAGCTTTCGTATAAATTATAGTGTTTGCAGTTTTTCTTTATACTTGTCTTATATAACAGGAGCTAAATAATAAAGCCTCACAAAATTGCGAGGCTTTATTAATCTTAATTTTTAAATTGAAAAGGCTTGATTTATTAATCCTTCTTGTTCTTTCTTATGCATATTTCCAAAACCTGTTGCGCTTGAAGCACTTGTTTGTCTTGTTAAATATCCTAAGTTAATTTTAGGATTTAAATTCATTTTTAAAAAAGATGCAGCACCTTTATTTCTTGGTTCCTCTTGTACCCATACCCATTGAGCATTTCTATATTTTTCATATATTTTTAATAATTGCTTTTCTGGTATTGGATAAATTTGCTCTAATCTAATGATTGCAATATCCTTTCTATTATCTGCTATTTGTTTTTCAGAAAGATCATAATATACCTTACCGCTACATAATAACACTCTTTTTATTTCTTGAGGATTATCAATGAAAGAATCATCAATTATTTCCGTGAATTTTGTTTCACCAACAAATTCATTTAAAGTAGAGTATGCTCTTGTTTGTCTTAAATTTGCTTTTGGAGAAAAGTTAATTAATGGTTTTCTAAATGGTAGTGCTAATTGTCTTCTTAAAAGGTGGAAGAAGTTCGCAGCTGTTGTAACATTTGTAATAAACATATTTTCATCTGCAGCTAATTGCAAAAATCTTTCCATATATGCGCTACTATGATCTGGACCACCGCCTTCATATCCATGTGGAAGAAGCAATGTTAACCCATTTTGCACTCCCCATTTCTGTTCAGCAGAACTGATATATTGGTCAATTATTACTTGAGCCACATTTACAAAATCACCGAATTGTGCTTCCCAAATAACTAAATTATTAGGATCTACTAAGGAATAACCATATTCAAAACCTAAAACTGCATATTCACTTAATAAAGAATTATAGATTTCAAAACTATTCTTTTCCGTATTATAAGCGGAGATTCTATTGTATTCCTTATTTGTATTCTCATCAACTAATACTGCATGTCTATGTGAAAAAGTTCCTCTTTTTACATCTTCACCAGAAACACGAACATTTTTACCTTCCTTAACGATAGAAGCATAAGCTAATAATTCTCCTGTAGCCCAGTCTATTTCTTGTTTATCATCAAAATGCTTTACTTTTCCATCTAATAATCTTTTGATTCTTCTGTTTACTTTTAAATCTTCAGGAGTTTCAAATAATTTATAGAATATTTCTTTTGTATCTTCTTCAGAGATTCCTGTTACTGGAGAACTTTCAAAATCTTCTTTTTGTGAAACTTTTAGATTGTTCCAGTGTTTATCAGGAACTTGCATTTTATAAGGAAAATCCTTTTGTTTCACCTCATCCAATCTAGCCTGCAATTCATCCCAGAATTTCTGTTCTAATTCTTTTGCTAATTCTTGAATTTCAGGTTTCCCACTTTCAATTAATTGTTTAGTATAAATTGTGCGAGGGTCTTCATGTTTTTCAATTATAGAATACATTTTTGGTTGTGTAAATTTAGGTTCATCACCTTCATTATGACCATGTTTTCTATAACTTACCATGTCAATAAAGATATCTTCTTTAAATTTTTGACGGTATTTAATTGCAAAAATTGCTGCTTTTACTACTGCTTCTGGATCATCTCCATTAACATGTAAAACAGGTGCATCCACTAAAGAAGCAATGCTTGTACAATGAATGGAAGAACGCGCATCTTTACTATCAGTAGTAAAACCAATTTGGTTATTTATTATAAAATGAACAGTACCATCAGTTTTATAACCATCTAATTTGCTCATTTGTAATAATTCATATACTACGCCCTGTCCTGCTATTGCTGCATCACCATGAATAATGATTGGTAAAACTGCTGATTTGTTTTTATTATATAATATATCAGATTTTCCTCTAGAATATCCAGCAACTAAAGAATTTACAGCTTCTAAATGAGAAGGGTTGGGTAGTAGTTGAACATTAATTTCTTTTCCTGAAGTAGAAGTAATGGTGCTTCTAAAACCTAAATGGTATTTAACGTCACCACCACCAAGAGGAGTATCATCAGGCATATTTCCTTCAAATTCCGAGAATACTTGGTCATAAGTTTTTCTCATTATATTTGTTAAAACATTTAAGCGTCCTCTATGCGCCATGCCTATTACAATTTCTTCAGCGCCTCCTTCAGCTGCAGTATTTATCATAGCATCAAGTGCTGGAATCATACTTTCACCACCTTCAAGTCCAAAGCGTTTTTGTCCTATATATTTTGTTGCTAAGAATTTCTCGAAAATTACACCATAATTTAATTTTTCCAGAATACGTTTAGTCTCTTCTAAGCTAAGCTCCTCTAGCATGAAAGCTTCAAAATTATCACGCACCCAAATATGTGCATCTACACGATTGATATAAGTGTATTCAATACCAATGTTGCCCGTATAGATTTTTTTAAGCTTTGCAATAATTTCTTCTAAAGTAGCATTTTCTAAACCTATATATCTTCCTGTGAAAAAAGTTTGCTTAAGATTTTCTTCAGTTAGTCTAAAACTGTTTAAATCTAATTGCGCATCTATATCCATAGAAAAACCTAATGGGTTTGTTGTTGCTAATAGATGACCTCGTTTGCGATAACATCTAATTAATTCATAAACTTTTATCTCGTTATGAATTTTGGTAATGATATCTGTATCAAGTTTAATCTCCCTTGTTTCAGCACCATTTACAGCAATGTTTTTTCCATGAGTTATGGCAAAGTCAAAACCTTCAAAGAATTTTTTTAATTCCTCATCTACAGAATCAGGATTATTTACAAAATCCGTATATAAAGATTCAATATAAGAAGGATGTGCACTTGTAATGTAGGAAAAATCTTCCATTTTTTATTTGATTATTTTATATCTTAATTTTTATAATAATGAATATTCATTGAATACCCAAAGTTACTGTTTTTATTGTATAATTAGAGAGAACTAGAAAAGTTTTAATTCTATTGCATAGAAATAATCTATTCAGCTATAGCTTTTATCCCTGGAAGATTTTTCCCTTCAAAGAATTCTAATAATGCACCTCCTCCAGTAGAAATATAGCTTACATCATTTTCGTATCCGAATTTTTTAATTGCGGCCACGCTGTCTCCTCCTCCTACAAGTGAATAAGCTCCTGCTTTTGTTGCATCTTTAACACTTTCTGCAATAGCCTTGCTTCCATCTTGAAATGCTTCCATTTCAAAAACACCCATAGGTCCGTTCCATAATATTGTTTTACTTTTTAATAATACTTCTCTAAAACTTTCTTTTGCTTTAGGTCCAATGTCTAAGCCCATCCAACCCTCAGAAATAGCATTACTATCTTCAAATTTTGTATTTGCATCATTTGAAAAAGCATCTGCTACTTTACTATCTTCAGGTAAATGAATAGTAACGTTTTTTTCTTTTGCTTTAGCTAAAATTTCCAAAGCTTTTTCCATTCGATCTTCCTCTACTAAGGAGTTTCCAATTGTGCCACCTTGAGCTTTCATAAATGTGTATGCCATTCCACCACCTATAATTATATCAGTAGCTTTTTCCAATAAATTTTCTATAATTAAAATTTTATCAGACACTTTTGCTCCTCCTATAATGGCTGTAAAGGGTTTTTCTGCTTTTGATAATACTTTATTAGCTGCATCAATTTCATTTTGCATTAATTGCCCAAATAATTTATTTTCTTTATCGAAATATTGTGCGATTGTTGCTGTTGAAGCATGTGCTCTATGTGCAGTACCGAAAGCATCATTAACAAAGACATCTCCTAGTTCTGCTAATTTTGCAGCAAAGGAGTTATCACCCTTTTCTTCCTCTTCGTACCAACGAATATTTTCCATTAAATATAAACTTCCAGAAGAAGCATTATTCCAAGAATTTATTCCCTTTTTATCCTCTAAATTTGCAATAAAATGTACTTCCTTATTTAAATGCTTTTCAATGTTTGGGATGATTCTTTTAAGACTAAAATTTTCTATAGAAGTATTTGGATCTTTTTTTAAAGCTTTTTGTGGTCTTCCCCAATGACTTAAAAGTAATACGGAGCCTCCTTTATCTAAAATAGTTTTAATAGTAGGTAGGGCTGCTTTAATTCGAGTATCATCGGTTACAATTCCGTCTTCATTAATAGGAACATTGAAATCTACTCGGACAATAGCTTTTTTATTAGAAAAATTAAAATCTTGTATTTTATTCATGTATTTAAAGTTTGTTTATTTCGAGATTTATTATTCCCATTCTTCAATAGGGATATTTAATCCTTCAATATCAATATTTTCCTCCTCTTTGAAAATATCTCCATCGTCGGAATGATAGTAAAAGTCATCAATTGAAAGGTCTTGGCAATTAACAAAGTTGTCAGGAGCTATAAATCGTTCTTTATTACTGATTCCTGTTCTTGGGTCATTAGTTGCTTTCTTCATAAATAAAGCGTAAATAGGTAATGCTGCTGAGGCACCCTGACCTTGTGCAGTACTTCTAAAACGCAAAAATCTATCATCACATCCTACCCATGCCCCTGCTAAAATCTGAGGGCTATATCCAATGTACCAAGCATCAGATTGATTATTTGTTGTACCTGTTTTGCCTGCCAAATCTCCAGTTAGTCCATATCTAAATCGTAATCGACCTGCAGTCCCTCCATCAACAACACCCTGCATCATTTTTACCATTTTAAAAGCATTATGCTCATCAATTATTTCTTTTTGTATGGGTGCAAAACTTTGTAGTAAGTTCCCGTGTCTGTCTTCAATCTTAGTAATTAAAATGGGTTGCGTATTTATCCCTTTATTTGGAAACATGGTATAAGACCATAACATTTCAAAAACAGAAATATCTGTAACCCCAAGAGCTATGGAAGGAACAGGATCAATGGGACTACTAATTCCACTACTTTTCATGAATTTTACAAAAGGACTAATTCCTACCATATTTAAAAGGTATAAAGAAGCATTATTTAACGATAGTGCTAATGCTCTACTCATAGGAACACTACCATATTCAGATCCACCTGCATCGTATGCTGTTTTTTGACCAGGGAATAGTTGCGGGTTAGTATGCAACATGGTACAGGGTGAATATCCATTATCTACTGCTAAACAATAAAGTAGAGGCTTGATAGTAGAACCTACTTGTCGTTTTGTGCCAATATTAACATGGTCGAATTTGAAAAATTTATGATTTATACCACCAACCCAAGCTTTAATTTCGCCAGTATAAGGGTCCATAGCCATAAATCCTGTTTGTAAAAACGAACGCATGTATTTTATAGAATCCATGGGACTCATTAAAGTATCCTTTTCATTTTCAGGTGCATCCCAACTAAAAACCTTTAAATTTATTGCTGTATTAAAATCCTTGATAATTTCTTCTTCTGATAACCCTTGTTCTTTTAATCGCAAATAGCGATCAGAGCTTTTCAATAGCTGATCCAAAACATTTTTTGCATAAGATTGCTCCCAAACGGTACCATTTTTAATATTCGCTTGATTAAAGAAAGGTATTTGCAACTGACTTAAGTGTTCAGTCACCGCCTCTTCAGCATATTGTTGTAATAAAGGATTGAGCGTGGTATGAATTTTTAGACCATCTCTATAAATATTGTAGGTTATTCCATTTTCTTTTTCATATTGTTTGATCCAACGCTTAACCTCTTGTTCTACTACTTGCCTAAAATAAGGAGCTGCCCCTTCGCTAGGGGTGTTTCTTTTATAATTTAATACCAACTCTTTATCTTTATATTTTTTTGCCTCTTCTGCATTTAAGTATTTATACTTTTGCATTTGATCAATTACTGTATTTCTTCTATTACGACTTCTTTCAGGATTCCTTCTTGGATTATAAATAGTATTTCCTTTTAACATTCCAATGAGCACAGCTGCTTCATCAACCTCTAATTCTGATGGAAGTTTACTAAAAAAAGTTGAAGCTGCATTTTTTATACCATAGGTATTATCTCCAAAAGGAACAGTATTTAAATAAAGAGTGAGAATTTCCTGTTTAGTTAAATTGCGTTCTAACTTAACAGCCATTGTCCATTCTTTTAATTTAATAATGGGCAGAGTGAAAATATTTTGCTTTTGTCTTGGAAATAAATTCTTTGCTAATTGTTGTGTTAAAGTGGAACCACCTCCTTTTCTACCTAATAATAATAATACGCGTAATGTTGCTTTCCCGTCTATACCTGAATGCTCATAAAATCGAGCATCTTCTGTAGCGATTAATGCATTAATTACATTGGGTGAAATTTCTTCAAATTCAATAGGGGAGCGGTTCTCAATATAATACAAACCTAATATAGTGCCATCTTCAGCATATACTTCGGAAGCAATATCTGAAGTGGGGTTTTCTAATTCGCGTATAGAAGGCATATAACCCATCCAACCTAAATTAATAGCGACAATGATTCCCGTAAATACGATGCATCCTAAAATAAATATTCGCCATAGGAATTTCGACAATCTCGACATATTTTTCATTTAATAGAATAGTACAAATTTATTAGCTTTTTATGAGATAAGAGAGAATCTATCTGTATTTTTACCTTAAATTTGTATTAATCTGGTATTTTATTCTAAATAATGATAAAAATAGGAAAGATATTAAAAAAACATGGATTTGGTTATGATATTGAAGCCAAATTACATTTCTTGAAAAATAAAGAAATAAATGAAAAAAACATTCCGTTTTTACATATAGCTCTCATGGAAAATACTAAAGTTCCTTATAGAGTAAAATCTATAAAACAATTGCATAATGGTAATTTTAGCATTCTTTTTGATCGTATGTTCGAAGAGGAAGATGTAGAAAATATTTTGCAAAAAGAAGTTTATTTAGATTTTACAGAACAAAATAAACAAGATCAAAACCTCGAAGATTATACTTTACTTATTGGCATGAAACTATGGAATGATGAACAAGAATTAGGAATAATTGAAGATGTTTATGATTTGGATCCTCATCCTTTATTGGTTTTACACTTGGAGGATAAAGAGCTTTTAATTCCTTTAGTAGAGGAGTGGATAATTGCTTTGGATTGGGAGCGAAGAGAAATTACTTTTGAACTACCTGAAGGTTTATTGGATATATAAAAAGAGAAATAGACTGCATAAGCCGGATTCTGTATTATTTCTTACGAAATTTCAGGGTTATTTATCTAGACTTAATATCACTATTAAGTTCCAACTGCCTACCCATAAGCATCAAGCGAGTAACTTTCAAACGCTTACCTATATGGCATTTCAGCATGCAAGGTTTACCCATAATCTATATTACTATAAATTATCGTGTGCTCTTACCACACGTTTTCACCCTTACCTATATTTAAATAGGCGGTTATTTTCTGCGGCACTTTCTGTCCCTGATTAACTCAAGGCCCACCTGTTAGGTGGTGCATCACTCTGTGCTGTCCGGACTTTCCTCCCTTATTAAAATAAGAGCAACCCTCTTCATCTATTTCTCTTTCTCTGAATTATTTAATTGCTTTTTGTACTAATTCTTTTATTTGATTCACTGGAATTCTTTCTTGCTCCATAGAATCCCTGTATCTGATAGTAACTGTATCATCTTCCTTAGTTTGATGATCGATTGTTACACAAAAAGGTGTACCTAAAGCATCCATTCTTCTATATCTTTTTCCTATAGTATCCTTTTCTTCATAAAAACATTTAAACTCCATTTTGCAATCATCAAATAGTTGTTCCGCAATTTCCGGTAAGCCGTCCTTTCTAGTTAATGGTAGAATGGCTAATTTAATAGGAGCAACTCTTGGGTGGAATTTTAAAACTACTCTGCTGTCTTTTCTATCCTCGGTGCTTAAATCTTCCTCAGTATAAGCATGACACATTAGCATTAAAATTAGACGATCTAAACCTACAGAAGTTTCTAAAACATAAGGAATATAATTTCCATAAGGTTTTCCATCTTCATTTAAAGTATGATCATAATATTGTAATTTCTTTCTGCTTTCTTCTTGGTGGTTTTTTAAATCAAAATCCGTTCTGGAATGAATCCCTTCTAATTCTCTAAAGCCCATTGGATATTTATATTCAATATCGCAAGCCATATCAGCATAATGAGACAATTGAACATGGTCATGAAAGCGAAAGTTTTCGGCAGGTATTCCTAAGGATTGATGCCATTTTAAACGCTCTTCTTTCCAATATTCATACCATTCCTTTTGTGTTCCAGGACGAATAAAAAACTGCATTTCCATTTGTTCAAATTCACGCATTCTAAAAACAAAACCTCTTGCAACAATTTCATTTCTAAAAGCTTTTCCAATTTGTGCAATTCCAAAAGGAATATGTTTTCTACTTGTTTTTTGAACATTAGAGAAATTTACAAAAATGCCTTGTGCAGTTTCAGGTCTCAAATAAATTTCATTCGCTTCATCTGCAACACTTCCAACTTTTGTAGAAAACATCAAATTAAACTGTCTTATTTCAGTCCAATTTGCAGTTTTGCTTATCGGGCAAACAATTTTTAATTCTTCGATCATTTCACTTAGACCTTCTAAATCCTCAGCACCTAACATCTCCTCCATTCTTTCTAAGATTAGCATTTTCTCTTCTTCTGGTAATGCTGCAACATGATCTTCAATTAAATGATCAACTCTATATCTCTTTTTAGAGTCTTTATTATCAATCATTGGATCATTAAAGCTATCCACATGTCCAGATGCTTTCCATACTTTAGGATGCATAAAGATGGAAGAATCTATGCCTACTATATCCTTATGAAATTGAGTCATGTGTTTCCACCACAACTCCTTAATATTTCTTTTTAATTCTACACCTAAAGGTCCGTAATCATATACTGCACTTAATCCTTCGTAAATTTCACTGGAAGGAAAGATAAACCCATATTCTTTTGCATGGGAAATAATCGATTGTAATGTGTTATTTTCTGCCATAATTGACTGCAAATATAAGATTTATTTCATGATATCATGAACAAAATAAGTGAATATGCTGTAAATTTCCTTTATCTTTGAAATAAAATTATTTTTAACATGCATAAACTTTACATTTATTTAAGCTTTTTATTCTTTATCTCTTTTGCTTCCTGTACAAAAGGAGATGGAATAAATATTTTTACAATACAAGACGATATTAAACTTGGAAAAGAAACAAAACAACAAATTGAAGCAAATCCTTCCGAATTTCCAATAATGTCTCGATCTGCTTATCCTGAACAGTATCAATATATGGAATCTATAGTTCGCGATATTCTAAATACGGGAGAAGTAAAATATAAGGATGAATTTGATTGGGAGATTTATTTAATTGATTCAGAAGTTCAAAATGCCTTTTGTGTACCAGGAGGATATATGTATGTATACACTGGCTTGATTAAGTATTTAGATTCAAAATCTTCTCTTGCTGGTGTTATTGGTCATGAAATGGCACACGCTGATAAAAGACACAGTACCAAACTTTTGACTCAAAAATATGGAGTACAAACCTTATTAGATGTATTATTAGGAGAAAATCAAAATCTTTTAACTCAAATTGGTGCTGAATTGGTTTCTTTACGTTTTAGTAGAAAAGAAGAAAAACAGGCTGATGAATATTCTGTTATTTATCTATGTCCTTCAGAATATCACGCGGATGGTGCTGCTAACTTTTTTGATAAAATAAATAATGAATCTTCTAATCAGGTTCCAGAATTCTTATCCACTCATCCAAATCCAGAAAATAGAGTAGAGAATATTCGTGGAAAAGCAGAAGATATGAATTGTCAAAGCACTATCGATCCTACTGTTGATATTGATGGATATTTAAGTTTTAAAAACAGCTTGCCTTAAAATTTACTACTTTTAAAGGAAGAAGAGTAAGTATAGTAAGTAATCATTTTAGAATCAAATAACAGTTTGAAATATTCATTATAGATTGTGTTTTTTGATTTTTAAAGATTTAGATTTTTAAAAATTACTCAATCTTGGATTCTTATTATATTTATATTTCTGGCAGTTTTAAAAAAGAGCATATAAATAAAATTTGCAAAGATGCATTGAGTATAAAAAATAAAAACACTAAACAGTGCGATCTCTTAAATAAAAATATACATGAGATGGAGAGAATTTACTAAAAAAGACATCTTGGAATGAAAAAAGCCACTTTAAAACTAAAGTGACTTTTTGTTTGTAGCGAGGACAGGGATCGAACCTGTGACCTTCGGGTTATGAGCCCGACGAGCTACCTCTGCTCTACCTCGCGCTGTGTGCATACAAAGGTAAGGCATTTATTTATAAAAACCAAAATTAAATATGCTTAAAGCTGAATTAATTCTATTATCTTTGTTTTATGGATAGGAATGAAAAACATAAAGCAGGTTTTGTAAATATTTTTGGACCTCCTAATGTAGGAAAGTCAACATTGATTAATGCATTAATTGGAGAACAAATTGCTATAGTTTCTCCTAAAGTGCAAACTACAAGACATAGAATTCATGGTTTTTTGTCTGGAGAGGATTATCAAATAATTTTCTCAGATACTCCTGGAATTATAGAACCGAAGTATAAGCTTCATCAACAAATGATGAAACATATTAAAAATGCATTGGAAGATGTGGATGTAGCAATACTTATGGCTGACATAGATACAGATCCAGAGGAGTTTGGAAAGATGGTGAAGGAATTGAATATTAAAACAAAAACAATTTTTCTTCTAAATAAAGTTGATTTAATAAAAAAGAAAAAAGATTTAAAACACTTAATTGAGGAATTTAACAGCTATATAAATGCAGATTATTTTTTTCCTATTTCTATAGAAAAAGGTTTAGATAAAGAAGAACTTTTAAAAATAATAATAAAGTATCTTCCTTTTGCGCCTGCATTTTTCCCTAAAGACGATATTTCGGATCGAAATATGCGTTTTTTTGTTTCCGAGTTTATTAGGGAGCAAATTTATTATGTATATGAACAGGAAATTCCGTATCATACTGCAGTTTTAATTCAAGAATATACAGAGGAAGATCATATTACGAGAATAAATGCAGATATTATTGTTGGTAGAGAGTCTCAAAAAAGAATATTAATTGGTAAAGGTGGGTCAAAAATAAAAGAATTAGGAATAGCCAGTAGAAAAAGAATAGAGGATTTTATAGGGCAACAAGTATATTTAGAATTGTTTGTCAAAGTACGTCCAAAATGGAGAGATAATCAGATATTTTTAAAAGAATATGGATATTAATTGGTGGGAAAGACATATAGTAGATTTAAGCCCCTATTATCAATTTCAGGAAAACTCTATTCATCTTTTGGATTTATCTAAAGTACATCCTATAATTTCAGGAAATAAGTTTTATAAACTCTATGGATATTTAAAACAATATGAAATAAGTAAATTTAAAGGAATGGTAAGTATGGGGTCTGCGCATTCCAATCATTTACACGCTTTGTCCTTTTATTGCTTTTTACATAATATCCCTTTTTACGCATTTGTGCGAAAATTTGATAATGAGAATTTAAAGTTTACTCCTACTTTAATAGATATAAAAGAATGGAATACGAATATTATCCCTCTTTCTGCTCATGATTATAGGAAATTGAGAAAAGAAGAAAGATGGACGGAGTTTTTAAATGTAAATAATGAATTATTGTGGATTCCTGAAGGGGGGAGGGGAGAAATGGCAGATTTAGGAATTCGAAAAATTTTAAAACCTATTATTAAAAATTATAAGCAAATTTGGATAAATGTTGGTTCTGCTGCTAGCTTAGCTGCTATTTTTCAAATAGAAGATTTACAACAGCAAGAGTTTTTTGGGGTAGCGCCTTTTAAAAAAATAAAAGAACAAGAGGGATATTTAATAAAAAAGAATGTGCATAATTATAATTTTAAATTATTTAAAAACCCTTGGAACATAAACTTTGGACAAATTACTGATGAGGTGTATGATTTTGTGGAAAAGATGGAACAAAAGCTTCCTGTAAGATTAGATTATATTTATACCAGTAGTTTATTTAAAGTCTTTGAAGATTTTATATTAGAAAAGCAAATTGTAAATAAAAAATTACCTATTTTACTTATTCATGGAGGCGGTTTACAAGGAAATAGGACATATGAGAGAAGTTGAGATAATGTGTAAATTTAATAATGTGCTATGTTTTAGATTTTTTATAATTTTAAATCTTTTGTTTTTTTCTTTGAATGTTAGTTCAAAAGAGAAATTAATCCAAGTTCATGCTAAGATACTTGTGGAGCCAACAAAGGAGTGGCTGGTTTATCATCCTGAAAGACCATTAAGTATTAGTGATTTTCGAGGAAATGTCCAAAAGGATATAGAAGCCTCTGCATTAATTTATTCAGGGGTTAATATGACTTATAAAGTTTTTGAAACCAAAGAAAAGGTAAGTGTTTTTATAGAGGTTTCTGCATATATGGACCCTAATCAATCATGGATGAGGAAATCAGGAAAAAATGAAAATGTCCTTGATCATGAACAAAGACATTTTGATTTAACTGCTTTAGCAGCTTGCCAATTAGTGGAAAGAATTAAAAAAGCAAAATTTACAGAAAATTGGAGAAAAGAATTGCATCAATTATATGCAGAAGAGATTGAATCTAAATTACAAAGATTACAAAAAAGATATGATAAAGATACTTTTCATGGAATCAATAGAAAAGCACAAAAGTCTTATAATGAGTTTATAGAAAATCAATTAGAGCAATCCGATTGTTTTCCGTAAATTTGTCGCGTTATAATTAACTTAGTTATGTTTGATACCAACTTTTTTAAAGAAGAAGAAGTTATGGAAATGCAGCAAGGTAAACAAGCGCTTATTCCTAAAATTATAAGTTTTATCTTGCATCCTGCTTTAATTCCTACTATGGTAGCTTTAGTGATTGTAGGGATTCTTGAAAAAGAAGCGGTTTCTTATTTTACAAGTAAAGATGTTTATTCTTGGATTATCAATATTTTTATTTCTACTTTTTTCTTTCCTGTTCTTTTTGTTTTTTTATTAAAAGCACTAAAATTTATTCCTTCTATTCAGTTAAGAACACAAAAAAGTAGAATTGTTCCTTTAATTGGAATAATGGTTTTTTATTTTTGGGTTAATGAAGTATTTAGAAATATTGAAGCTTCTAATTTTTATCTTAGGATTTTTATTTTAGCTTGTTTTTGGAATATAATAGCAGTTTTTATTACCAATATATTTCTTAAAGTAAGTTTGCATACATCTGCAATGGGTGGTGCCATAGGCTTGTTTGGAATCTATTTATTTTTAAATCCCAATTTAAATAGCCTTATGGTGATGATAACTGCTTTGTTTTTGGCTGGAATTGTAGGAACTAGTCGTTTATTTTTAAAAGCGCATAATGGTAAAGAGTTATGGGTTGGCTATATCATAGGAATTTTTATTCAAGTCGCAGCTTATATTTTCTTAACTTATTTAAAGTCTGGAGTTTAAGCTATATTTCTTTAAAATAAGATTTTGACTAATTTCGTTTTTTTTACTGGAATCAATCAATATATATATACGTATCTTCAACCTAAATAAAGATAAATGAAATAGAAGGAATAAGCTCTGGAAAAGTTTATTATAAACCTTTAATTTCTTTCTCATATAAAGCTAAAATTGCAATCAGTTTTTCCACATTTTCCAATGTTATTCCGTTGTATAATGCAATTCTAAATCCTCCAATAAAACGATGACCTGCAACACCGAAAATACTTTTTTCTTTTAAATAATTTAATATTTCTTCCGTTTCGTCGATACTTCTGTTTTTTAATCTAAATGTAATATTTGTGAAGGATCTTGATTCTTTACTTGCAGTGCCTTCAAAATGCGTACTATTATCTAGAAAATCATAAAATCTTCTTGCTTTAATAAGGTTCTCTTTTTCTAGGTTTTTCAACTCTTTTTCTTTAATCCATTCCAACATGCATACTGCGGTAAAAATTGAAAAAACGGGAGGAGTATTCACTGTGGAATTTTGTTGGCTAAAGGCTTTATAAGATAGAATATCAGGCAAATTAATATTTGCTTTTTGGAGGAATTCTTCTTTAATAATAACCATAGTAACTCCTGCGGCACCAATGTTTTTTTGCGCAACAGCAAATAGCATATCAAAATTAGAGAAATTTAATCTTCTCGTAAAAATATCAGAACTCATATCAGCTATTAAAGGAACATTAGGATGTCTTGCGAAATGCTTAATTTGTGTTCCATAAATAGTATTATTACTGCAATAATAAAGATAGGCTGTGTTTTTATCTACTTTCTTTATTATGTCTTCTGTATTGATACTTGGAACCGAGGTATAGCTTATTGCCTCAGAACTCGCAATAATTTCTGCTTTTCCTTGTCGTAATGCTTCTAAATATGCCTGTTTAGCCCAGTGTCCGCTAACTACAAATTGAGCATTTTGATCTTTTTTTAAAAAATTCAAAGGTAAGAGATGAAATTGCATTCTACCACCACCTTGCATCCATAAAACTTTAAAATTATCGGGAAGTTCTAGGATTTCACGAACTAAACGATTTGCTTTATGAATCATGTTTTGTATCCACTCACCTCTATGCGGTAATTCTAAAATAGAAGCACCTGATTGCTTGTAGTTTTTTAATCCAGCTTGTATTTTTTCTAAAACCTCTTTTGGAAATTGCGCTGGACCTGAGCCAAAATTTATCATTTGTTAAAAAGTTTATGATAGAGTTCTTCAATTTTTTGTATGGGTATTATGTAAATAGAATTATCCTCAAATCTTGGGATAGTTTTAGAGGCTTTAGGGATAAATATAAAACGCATTCCTAATTTTACTGCTTCTAAAACTCTTTGTTCTAATCTCTGTACACTTCTTACTTCTCCACTTAATCCTACTTCGCCAATAAAACACATTTTTTCGGGTAAAGACTGATCTTCATAACTAGATATTAAAGCCGCTACTATACCTAAATCCAAAGCAGGGTCTTCAACTTTTAAACCTCCAGTTATATTCAAAAAAACATCGCGCATACCAAATTGGAAACCTCCTTTTTTGTCTAAAACTGCTAATAATAATTGTAGTCTTTTATTGTCAAATCCTGTTGTTGTTCTTTGTGGAGTACCGTAAACGGACTGAGTTACTAAAGCTTGCACTTCAATTAAGAGTGGTCGTGTGCCTTCTATAGACGCCGCAATTGCCATTCCGCTAAATGCCTCTTCATATTGAGATATTAAAATTTCTGAAGGATTACTAACCGCTTGTAAGCCATCTGCCATCATTTCATAAATTCCCATCTCAGATGTTGAACCAAATCTATTTTTTAATGTACGTAACATTCTATAGGCAAAATGTCTGTCTCCTTCAAATTGTAAAACGGTATCAACCATATGTTCTAAAACCTTAGGTCCAGCAATGCTTCCTTCTTTAGTAATATGACCAATTACAATAACAGGAATTTGTGTTTGTTTAGCGAATTTTTGCCATTCTGCAGTACATGCTTTCACTTGTGAAACGCTTCCGGGTGCACTTTCAATAAAAGGTGAAGACATTGTTTGTATAGAATCTACAATTATAAATTGAGGTTTAATTTTATTTATCTCTTTAAAAATCTTTTGATGATCGGCTTCAGTTAATAAGAACAAATTTGGATTTTTAATGCCAATTCTATCTGCACGCATTTTTATTTGTTGTGCACTTTCTTCCCCGGAGATATATAAAATCTTAAATTCTTTCCATTGTAATGCAATTTGTAGAAATAATGTTGATTTTCCAATACCTGGATCTCCTGCGATTAAAGTGATACTTCCCACCATCAATCCTCCACCAACGCAACGATTGAATTCTGAGTCAGGAGTAAGATACCTAAACTCATCTCCTGAAATAATCTCATCTAATAAAATTGCTTCTGCATGTATTCCACTTTTGAGATTCTTCCAATTCTTTGCTTGTATTTCTTCATTTTGTGGTTTTGCACTGCTGATAACTTCTTCAACTATTGTGTTCCAAGCTTTACAACTTGGACATTGCCCTGCCCATTTAGCTGTTTCTACGCCACATTCTTGACAGAAAAATGCTGTTTTAACTTTTGCTTTACTCATACTATTTTCTTCAATCCTTATTCTTTGAAAAATACTTCTTCTAAATCAAAAATACCTTTTTTATTTACTATAAATTCTGCTGCTATTATTGCTCCTAAAGCAAAACCTTTTCTATTATGTGCAGTATGGATCAAATCTAAATTATCTATTTCAGATCGATAATGCACTTCATGTGTTCCAGGGGTATTATTTACTCTTTTAGCATGAATAGGAATTTGATGATTTTCAACCTGTTGTTTATGTTCTATTAATCTCCATGTTTGCTGTATAGGGTGTATTTCATTAATAGTTTCCGCTAAAGTGATTGCGGTACCGCTTGGCGCATCTAATTTTTGAGTATGATGTACTTCAGTAATATCTATTTTATATTCCGGAAAGTTTCTCATTAATTTAGCAAGATACTTGTTTAATTTAAAAAAGATATTTACTCCTATGCTAAAATTGGATGCCCATAAAAAACTTCCATTTTTTTCCTCACAAAACTCTTTTATTTCTTCCATTTTATCTTGCCATCCTGTTGTTCCGCTTACTACTGGAATGCCTGCCTCAATACACTTCCAGACATTAGTTGCTGCTGCTTCAGGTCTTGAAAACTCTATTGCAACATCGGCCATTTGTAAATTGCTTTCATTAAGAGCCTGTAAATTTTCCCCATGTATTTTTAAAACAATTTTATGTCCCCTTTCTTGAGCAATTTTTTCAATTTCCTTACCCATTTTTCCATATCCAATCAGTGCAATATCCATATTTAATAATTATTGTGTTTTGATTTTAAAAATAGTACAATTTTTGGAATTTATTGTTGAGAAAATGAAAAAGCTGCCTTTTTTACATTAAAAAGACAGCTTTAATCAATTTCATTTAAGCTATTAGCTTTGAGAAAACTTTGAATCCATTAAATTTTTATAGATTCCCTCTTCTTTCCTGTTCTTTTTCTAAAGCTTCAAATAATGCTTTAAAATTACCCGCTCCAAAACTTTGAGCACCTTCTCTTTGTATTATTTCGAAGAATAAAGTAGGTCGGTCTTGAACTGGTTTAGTAAATATTTGTAATAAATATCCTTCTTCATCATGATCTACTAAAATTCCTAGTTTCTCTAACTTCTCCAAATCTTCTTTAATTTCTCCCACTCTTTCTGGAATCATTTCATAATAAGCTTCTGGAGGTGAAGATAAGAATTCAACTCCTCTCGCTTTTAATTCTGTAACTGTTTTAATGATGTCTTTTGTAGCTACGGCAATATGTTGTACACCTTCACCTTCATAAAAATCTAAAAACTCTTCAACTTGAGATTTTCTTTTTCCTTCTGCTGGTTCATTAATAGGGAATTTAGAATATCCATTGCCATTAGACATAACTTTACTCATTAATGCGGAGTATTCAGTATTAATTTGTTTATCATCAAAAGATAATATATTAACAAAGCCTAGAACGTCTTCATACCACTTTACAGTTTCATTCATACGATTCCAACCAACATTACCTACGCAATGGTCTATATATAATAATCCAGTACCTTCAGGATTGTATTCTGATTTGGAAGCTTCATAGCCCGGCATAAATGCACCTTTATAATTTTTTCTTTCTACAAATACATGTGCTACTTCTCCATAAGTATAAACACCTGACATTTTAACTTCGCCATGTTCATCACTTAAGGTAACAGGCTCTAAATATGGCTTTCCACCTCTTTTTGTTGTTTGTTCAAATGCATCATAGGCATCCTCTACAGTAAGTGCTAAGATTTTTACACCATCTCCGTGTTTTTTTTGGTGCTCACAAATTGGAGAATCTGAATTTAAGCCTGAAGTTAAAACTAAACGGATTTTATCTTGTTGTAAAACATAGGAAGCTTTTCCTCTCACTCCAGTTTCTGGACCAGAATATGCGATTTCTTGGAATCCAAATGCTGTTTTATAATAATGAGCGGCTTGTTTAGCATTTCCTACATACATTTCTACATAGTCTGTGCCACTAATAGGTAAAAAATCGTCTGCTTGTGCAATTTTCTCTGCAAAAGTTTTTCCTTGAACTATTGACATATTTTTGTTTATATTTTTATTTTAAAAAATAATATTGAACTCGGTAAAGTTACAAAAAATCATTTAATAGAAAAATTCTTTTCTTAATGTCCTTTTTATCATTTAGCTTTTATTTATATTTGATTAAAAAGGCTAATTATTGTTTATAATCCATTAAATTTGCCTTAATATTTTCATATGATGTTAGAATTTACTGCGCAACAAATTGCAGAATGGACTAAAGGTACTATAGAAGGAGACCAAAATGTTACAGTATCAAAACTTGCTAAAATTGAAGAAGCAGAAGCCGATGCTTTAGCTTTTTTAGCAAATAAAAAATATGAATCTTATTTATATAAAACGAATGCTGGTATAGTATTGGTGTCTAAAGATTTAAATATTAAGGCAACAGTAAATAGTACCATAATTCGTGTGGATGATCCTTATCGTTCTTTTACTTTATTATTACAAGAAGTGGAAAAGTGGATGCGTCCTCAAGCCAGAAAGGGGGTGCATCCTACTGCAATAATTGATGATAGTGTTGAGATACCAGAAACTGCTTATGTGGGGCCATATGTAATTATTGAACAAAATGCAAAAATTGGAGATCATGTTCAATTGTTAGGTCATAATTATATAGGAGAAAATGCAAAGATTGGAAAAAATACGAAATTATATGCGCAGGTAACGGTTTATGACGCTTGTGAAATTGGGAATAATTGTATTATCCATTCTGGAACAGTAATTGGTTCCGATGGATTTGGTTTTGCTCCAAACAAGGATGGGAGTTTTATAAAAGTTCCTCAAATTGGAAATGTACAAATTGGAGATCATGTTGAAATTGGAGCAAATACAAGTATTGATAGGGCAACTATGGGTGCAACAAAAATTGGGAATCATACCAAATTAGATAATCTTATTCAAATTGCACATAATGTTGAGGTAGGAGAGAGTACTGTTATAGCAGCACAAACGGGAGTTTCAGGAAGTACGAAAATTGGAAAATATTGCATGATTGGTGGTCAGGTAGGTATTGTAGGACATATTAATGTAGCAAATGGCACTAAAATTAATGCACAAAGTGGCGTTTCTAAATCAGTTAAAAAAGAAAATACTGCCTTAAATGGCACTCCTGCTGATGATTATAGAGCAACTTTAAAATCACAAGTGCTTTTTAGAAGATTACCTGAGTTGCTAGAAAGAATTGAAAGTTTAGAAAAGAAAAAGGACTAAATTGTAAATTATTTAGTTATATTTCACCTTGGAAATAAAATCTTGATTGATAGAAAAATAAAGGAAAATGAGTAAAAATATACAGGAATTTCAACAAACTATTAAAGAAGCAATCTCTTTTAAAGGAGTAGGTTTACACACTGGAAAAGCTGTAAATATGCAAATATTACCTGCAAAAACAGGATTTGGCATACGATTTAAAAGAGTGGACTTAAAAGATGTGCCTATGTTTAAGGCTGATGTGGATTATGTTGTAGATACTTCGCGAGGTACTACTCTAGAACATAATGGTGCACGTGTAAGTACTGTGGAGCATATTATGGCTGCTTTGGCCGGCATAGGGATTGATAATGCAATTATTGAATTGGATGGACCTGAAGTTCCTATTATGGATGGAAGTGCTTATCCCTTTATTGAGGAGATTGAAAAAGTAGGAATAGAAGTTCAAGATGCTAAGCGTATTTATTATGCTATCGACACAAATATTCATTTTTATGACCCTGTGAAAGATGTGGAGTTTTTGGCTATTCCTTCTTCAGAATATCAAATAACTACCATGATAGATTTTAATAGCCCAGTTTTAGGAACACAACATGTGGCTCTAAAGTCTATGAATGATTTTAAAGAAGAAATTGCTAAAGCACGAACTTTTGTTTTTCTACATGAATTAGAACACTTACATCAGAATAATTTGATTAAGGGAGGAAATATAAATAATGCAATTGTACTCGTAGATAAAGTATTGAATGATGGAGATTTAGAAAGATTACAAAAAATATTTAATAAAGAAGATATTCAGGTAAAAAGTCAAGGGATATTGAATAATACTGAATTGCATTATCATAATGAGCCGGCGAGGCATAAATTATTGGATGTGGTTGGTGATTTAGCTTTGACAGGATTTAATATAAAAGCAAATATAATTGCAACTAAACCAGGACATGCAAGTAATATCGAATTTGCGAGAAAAATTAAAGCATATATTCGCCAAAATCGCCATTTGTCAGATTTACCTGTTTATGATCCCAATCAAGAGCCTGTTTATGATATAACTCGAATAGAAAAATCTCTACCACATAAATTCCCTTTCTTATTAGTTGATAAAATCATTGATATGACGGATACAGAGGTGGTAGGTATAAAGAATGTCACTTTTAACGAACATTTCTTTCAAGGACATTTCCCTGGTAATCCTGTAATGCCAGGAGTGTTACAAATTGAAGCTATGGCACAGGTGGGTGGAATTTTAGCTTTACATAATATTAGTGATCCTGAAAATTATAATACATACTTCCTAAAAATAAATAATGTACGCTTTAAACAAAGAGTGGTACCAGGAGATACATTAATTCTTAAACTTGAATTAACGAATCCAATAAGAAGAGGAATTTGTGAAATGAAAGGAACTGCTTACGTTGGAAATAAAATTGCTACTGAAGCTGAATTAGTAGCTCAAATATTACCAAAGGATAAAAATTAATAATTGAAAATTTTAAAATAAAAAATGATTCATCCTTTAACTTATATACATCCAGGTGCGAAAATTGGAAAAAATGTAACAGTAGAGCCTTTTGCTGTTATTCATGATGATGTGGTCATTGGAGATAATACTTGGGTTGGACCTCATGCAACAATAATGGAAGGTGCACGAATTGGTAAAATTTGTAAAATTTTTCCAGGAGCTGTTATCGCGGCAATACCTCAAGATTTAAAATTTAAAGGGGAAAAAACAGAAGTATTTATTGGTGACCAC
>DATGSF010000058.1:0-2939 GCA_035302865.1 Chitinophagaceae bacterium | reverse complement strand
TGCAACTTCTTCCACATCAACAGATATGTCTTCTATATCACTTTCTTCCTCTAAAGCAATTTCTGATTCTTCTTTAAGCTCTTCTTCTACAACTTCCTCATCTTTAGCATTTTTATTTTTTTGGCTCTTATTATATCTTTCCACTGCCTTATCCGCTTTCATCAGATATTCAGCCATTTCTAGGTTACTAGCAACTTCCCAGAATTGTAATTTAGCAGTAGCTTGTAACACATTACGCACTGATTCAGGATCTTTCACCCCTGCTAATTCCACCGTAATAATCCCTTTATTTTCGTTCAATTGAATAGTAGGACTTGCCACCCCAAATCTATCCACACGTTGCATGATTACATTATATGTTCTATTAATCGCTTCCTTAGATTCTTTACGAATCATTTCAATTACAGCATCATTAGAAGTATTATGCGTAATATCAGGATTGGAAGCTTTAACAAATAAAGATGCTAAACGACCGTTTGGATTTACCTTTTGATAGGCTTCTGCAAATAGTTTTGCATAATCATCCGTTCGAACAGCACGTAATTTTTCTGTTTCTTCAATCGTTTTCTCTAAAATAACATCATCGGGATTATTACTTAGATTTTTAATCAATTCTTTTAGCTCTACTTCCAAAGCTACAGACATACCACCTTGTAAATCAAGGCCTAATTGTAATTCTCTTTCTTTTACTTCTTGAAAAGTGTATTTAATTCCTAAGAAATCAATTACATTTTCATCACGCATACTGTCTGTAAGCTGTTGAATAGCTTGTTCTTTATATTGAGCTAATTCAAATTCATCAGTTACCGATTCATACTGTGTTTTCACTTGCTGATCTGCTTGCGCATCTAATTTCTTTTCAACATTGTGTGTAATCAATGTAAAAGATAAACGCCACAGTGAAAAAACAATTAACGCTGCGGTAAAAAACTTTACCAAACCTTTTAGTTGCATAAAATTGTTAATTAAGATTATGTAGTTTAATTCTATTAAGTTTGCAAAGATAGTATTAAATTAGAAATATTGACCTTATATTTCAAATTCCTTTGCAATTCCTTTTTTTAATGGCGCAATATAAGAACATTAAATAAAAATCAAAAAGACAAGAGCAAATAATTTATAAGCATTTCTTTCTCTTTTCGTACCTTTATGCTTTAAAATTCATTTTTTATGAAAAATAAGGCGTTTTTCTGTTTGGGATTTGCTGTTTTATTTCTTTTCAATTCTTGTGCTCCTCTAAAAAAACAAGAAGGTATAGCATCTTATTATCATGATAAATACCAAGGAAAAGCCATGGCTAATGGTGAAAAATTCAGTCAAAAAAGAAAAAATGCCGCACATCCTGATTTGCCTTTTGGCACAAAAGTGAAAGTAAAAAATTTAAAAAATGGAAAAACAACAAAAGTTATCATAAAAGATAGAGGTCCCTTCGTTGAGGGAAGAATTATAGATTTAAGCAGAAAATCTGCCAAAAAATTGGATATGATACAAGATGGTATAGTACCTGTAAAAATTAAATATAGAAAAGCTAAAAATAAATAAGATTATATGCATATTTTATTAGAAAAATTCAAAACTCCTTATGAAGCCATTCCTTTTGATAAAATAAAGGAAGAAGATTATAAACCCGCTTTTGAAAAAGCAATGGAAATAGCTAAAAATCGTGTAAAATCCATGATTGATAGTGAAGAAAAACCCAGTTTCGAAAATTTTATTCTGCCTTTAGAAAAAGCAACTTGGGAATTGGATCAAGTAAGTAGCATATTTTTTAATCTCTGTTCTGCGGAAACCAATGATTTTTTAGAAAATTTACAAGCAGAAATTGCTCCAGTTTTAAGTAATTTTACTAACGATTTATTTCTAAATCCTGATTTATTTAAAAAAGTTAAAGAAGTATATGATAAAGAGTGGGAGCAATTAAAAGATGCAGAAGATAAAAAACTTTTAGAAGAAAACTATTTATTTTTTGTTCGAAACGGTGCACTTTTAGATAAAGAAGACCAAGAACAACTCAAACAAATAGATGAAAAATTGTCTTTATTAGCGGTGCAATTCTCTCAAAATGTTTTGAAAGAAACCAATGCCTATTATTTGCACATTAACAAGGAGGAAGATTTAGCCGGACTAACGGAAGATTATAAAAAACAAGCAGCAAAAGAAGCTAAAGATCGCGGAAAAGAGGGCTGGATTGTTACTTTGGACTATCCAAGTTATATGCCTTTTATGACCTATGCTGAAAATCGAGCATTACGAAAAGAATTAAGTTTAGCTATGGGGCAAAGAGCCTATAAAAATAATGAGCAAAACAATGAAGAGATTATTAAGAAGATAGTACAATTAAGAAAAGAACGTGCAAAATTACTATCTTATGATAATTTCGCTGCTTATGTATTAGAAAAACGTATGGCAAATAGTCCTGATGAGGTTATGCAATTTTTATTAACTCTAAAAAATAAAGCTGCAAAGGCTGCTAAAAGAGATTATAATGCATTAAAAGAAATAGCAGAGGTAGAAGAATTGAAAGCTTATGACCATGCTTTTTATGCGGAAAAACTACGTATAAAAAACTATAATATTTCTGATGAAATTTTAAAACCATATTTCTCTTTAGAAAATGTAAAAAATGCAGCTTTTGATCTAGCATATAAATTATTTGATTTTAAATTTCAACCTTTAAAAGATATTCCTGTTTATCATAAAGATGTAGAGGTATATGAAGTTTTAGAGTCTGGAGTGCACAAAGGCTTACTTTATATGGATTGGCATCCTCGAAAAGGCAAAAGAGCTGGAGCTTGGATGACAAGTTTTAAAGGACAGTTTAAAGACGAGGAGGGAAAAAATCATCGTCCACATGTAGCTATTGTTTGCAATTTCTCAAAACCAACAGAAAATAAACCTTCTTTATTAACCTTTAACGAAGTAACAACTTTATTTCATGA
>DATGSF010000057.1:0-8847 GCA_035302865.1 Chitinophagaceae bacterium | reverse complement strand
AATATTATTTAATTAACAAAGATAAGATAAGAATATAATTGTTAAAATAAAAATAGCTGCCTCAGTTATGAGACAGCTACACTTGCATTTAGTGCGGAGGAGGAGATTCGAACTCCCACACCCCTAAGGGCGCTACCACCTCAAGGTAGTGCGTCTACCAATTCCGCCACCACCGCATTAGTTTTGTGCAAATTTGCGAATAAAAAATGAAAGTAAAAAATCTACTTATAATGTTCTTCTAAGAAAGCAATAAATTTCTTTGTTGCTATTGATCTGTGACTCAATTGATTTTTCACTGACTCCCCTAATTCAGCAAAGCTTTTATCGTAAGAATCAGGAATAAATAATGGATCATAACCAAAACCGTCCTTTCCTGTTAAGTTTTTCGCGATACTTCCATAACATCTACCTTCAAATAGATATTGCTCGCTATTTTCATCAATAAATGCAATGCAAGTTGTAAAATATGCTTCGCGATTTTGAATAAGAAGCATTTCTTCCAATAATTTAATATTGTTCATAGTATCAGTTGCATTTGCGCCAGCATATCTTGCACTGTAAATCCCGGGAGCGCCTTTTAAAGCTGGTACTACTAGTCCACTATCTTCTGCAAAAACAGGTATTTTTCTTTTTTCAAAAACACTCATTGCCTTAATAATGGCATTTTCTGAAAAGCTATTTCCAGTTTCTTCAATATCTAAATCTCCCAAACCAATATCTTTAATCGACAATAAATTTATCTTAGAAGGTAGTAAAGACTTTATTTCTTTAATCTTATTAGAGTTCTGAGTAACAAATACTAATTCCATACTATTTTATTTATCTACGAAATGTGGCTTAAAAGCACCTGTCCACAATTGGTTTTTTAATGCGTTACTTTCATTTAATTCAGATAAAGCATGAGTTCTTATCCAGTACTTATTACTAAATTTATAGGGTAAATTATAGGGTATTTTAATATTGAAACCCAGCGAATGAGTTTCTATTCCAAATAGTATGATAGTATTCAAATTATTTTCTTTACTAAGCAACGAATTCAAATTATAGAGTGTTTTTGCACAATTTAATACTTGAAAATTAGATGCATTAATCTTACAAGCTTTCATCATATTGTTAATTAAATCTTTATGGCTGTCGAGAATTTCTTCAGCATGTAACAATAATACCTGAACATCTTCTAAAACTGAGATTTCCACATTTAAATTCTTTTTCGGAAGATTGTTTTTTATTAATAAATCGTCTTGAAATAAATACATAGAATTCCTTTTATTCTCTGCAAAAGTAAATTATGCAGAAATTATACAACTAAAATACATTATAATTTATTAACTTTGCGAAAAGTAACAAAGAAATTAAATAAACATTTTATGAATAAAGTGGCAAATATACATATTGAGAAAGTAAAACAATCACGATTTTCACCATTAGCTGTTGAAGATATTAAATTTGGAAGTGAAATGTCCGACCATATGTTGGTTTGTGATTATAAAGATGGGAAATGGGGTGATGTGAAAATTATTCCATATGGAAACTTTAGCTTAAGTCCTGCAACTTCTTCTATTCATTATGGACAATCTATTTTTGAGGGAGTTAAAGCGTACAGACAAAAAGATGGTACTGTAGCTGTGTTTAGACCAGAAGATAATTGGAAACGTTTAAATGTTTCCGCTGTTCGCATGGATATGCCTGAATTACCAAAAGAAATATTTTTGGAAGGTTTAAAACAACTTATTGCCTTAGATGAAAAATGGGTTCCAGAAGGTGAGGGTGGATCGTTGTATATTCGTCCTTATATGTTTGCACTCGATGAATTTATCGGTGTAAGAACATCGGAAACTTATCGTTTTGCAATTATTACTAGTAGAGCTGGAGCTTATTACAATAAGCCAGTTAAAATCTTTGTTCAAGATCAATTTGTTCGTGCAGTGAAAGGTGGAATCGGCTTTACTAAGGCTGCTGGAAATTACGGTGCTAGCATGTACCCTTCTAACGAAGTAAAGAAAAAAGGATATGATCAAATTTTATGGACTGATGCTGTAGAACATAAATATGTTCAAGAAATTGGAACTATGAACGTGTTTTTTATAGTGGATGGAGTTGCTTTAACTCCTGATTTAAATTCAGGTACTATTTTAGCTGGTATAACACGTGATTCTATAATTAAATTATTAAAAGATAAAGGTTATAAAGTAGAAGAAAGAGCAATAGCTATTGAAGAATTAGTACAAGCACATAAGGAAGGTAAATTACAAGAAGCCTTTGGAAGTGGTACAGCAGCTTCAATGTCTTATATAGCATCTTTAACATACCAAGATGAAACTATGGAATTACCTGATGTTTCTACATGGAAAATTGCACCAGAAATCAAAACCTTATTAGATGATATCCGTTATGGTAGAAAGGAAGATGATAAAGGGTGGATTTTTAAAGTTAACTAAATAACATTTAAAATTAAAAAAAGCATTTAAGATTTCTTAAATGCTTTTTTTAATTTCTTTCCTAATTCTATTAGAAAGGTAAATCATCTCCACTATCTTTAGCAGGATTCGAATCTTCTGAACCAAAAGGATCCGAACCAAATGGTGTTGGATTTCCTTTGGATGGTGGAGGAGGGGTTGGAGCCTGACTTTGTGTGTGCTGTTGTTGATCCTGAGTAGCATGAGCTCTTTCAATCCTCCATGCATTTAAATTAGTTATATAACGTGTAACACCATCTTTTTCCCAAGCGTTGCCTCTTAAATTAAAACTTACCTTTACCGCATCGCCTACTGAAAAATTGTCTAATAAAGAACAATTATTGTTTACTACTTGAAAAGTAGCAAAATTCGTGTAGGTCATACCTGTGGAAGCGTGATCTGTCATTTTTAAGACAAACTCTCGCTTTGCAAAAGTATCTGTGATTTGTTGGGTGTCATGAATTATATGCATTTCTCCAATAACTTCTAAAGCCATAATATGTGTTATTTTTATTTTATTTTATCCAAAGATACATAAATGTCTTTAAACAAATTAAAAAATTAAGTAGAATTGCTAATATTTATAGCATTTTTCTGAAGGCATTTCAATAGTCTTTTACTGTAAAGAATTAAGATTCTGTAAATGCTACTATTGAAGCAGTTGCACCTTTTTGTGCATGAATATACAATCCTACTATTTCTTCTTGATTCTTTATTTGTGCTCTATTTCTTATTTTTTCTTCAAATGCAACATTAGTTGAAAGAGAATAAGCCCCCTGTAAACGAATTAAATCTTTAGCTTCTTTGAATCTTGAATAATTAGGGCCCCAAAATAACGCTTTATTAAATACTGCAGCCTCTATGCAGTTATGAATGCCACTTTTGTTAAATCCTCCACCTATCCAAACTATATCTGCATATTGATATATGGATTTTAAAATGCCTATGGTGTTAAGAATAATTAGATTTTTATTTTGTGGAATGCTGTTTTGATGTGCAACTTCTGTCCATAAACATATTTCCCAAGAGTTGAATTGTTTTTTAATATAGCTGATTTCTTCATTGTTTATATTATGAGGTGCAATAATCCATTGATAGTCTGTGGAACTTAATTGTGTGGTTGATAATAACTTTATATCTTCCTTCCAAGTACTGCCAGCAATAATAGTCTTTTTTTTAGGGTCTTGCCATTGTTCAATATGCAATAGCTTTACCTGATTGTTTTTAGTTGTTATTGCACGATCAATTCTGGTATCTCCCACGATGCTCACATTTGTAATCTTTATATTTTCAAGTAATTTTTTAGAATCTTTATCTTGTACGAATATATGATTAAAAAAATGCAACATTTTCCTGTGAAAGAAACCGTATTTTTTAAAAAATATTTGTTCAGGTAAAAAGTAAGCAGAAATTAAATATAATGGAATTTTAAAATGATGAATATTATTTAAAAAATTATACCAAAATTCATACTTAACTACATATACTTTTTCAGGATTTAATATTTTAATAAGTTTGGTAAGATTTTTACTTGTGTCAAAAGGCAAGTAGAATGCAATATCTAATAAAGGATTGTTTTTATTTGGCTCATAACCTGAGGGAGAGAAAAAACTTACTGCTATTGCGTGCTTTTTTTTATTTTCTCTTATCCATTCAATTAATGGCATAGCTTGTTCAAATTCGCCTAAAGATGCACAATGAAACCAAATTACTTTATTTATGTTCTTACTTCTAAAGGCTCTTATTTTGTCTAAAGTTTCTTTTCTGCCCTTAATTCCTTTTTTTAATTTGGGATTAAATATTGCTATACCATGCAATAAAGCATAAGTTAATTTTGAAAGTACTTTATAGATAAAAATAAATACACGCATGGTATAAGTGGAAATTTTAAGTGTTTTCTTTTGTATCAATTCCTGGATCTAGCTTATTATCTACTTCATTTAGAATTTCTCGTTCTAATTGTATAGGTAGCTCCTTTAATTCTGGTAATTCGTTTAAATCATTAATTCCTAAATAATCCATGAATAAATTGGTGGTTTCATAGAGTAATGGCTTACCAATAGCATCTTCTTTTCTGCCAGAAATATAAATTAAATTCCGCTCTAAAAGTCTTTGTAAAGCGTAATCTGCACTGACTCCTCTAATTTGTTCGATTTCAATCTTGGTGACTGGCTGGCGATAAGCTACTATTGATAAAGTTTCTAGGGCGGTAGCAGAAAGTTTTTTATTAAATTTTTGAGATTGAATTTTTGAAATCAAAGGATGAAATTCTTTTTTACTTACAAATTGATATCCTCCACCACTTAAAATCACTTGAAATGGATAGCTCTCATTATCGTATTTTTGTTTTATACGGTTGAGAATATCTTTTAACTGATCTTCTTTAATCTCATAATCTAAAGAAAATAAAACTTCTACTATATCATTGGTAGTTAAAGCCTGATCGGAGGCGAAAATTAAAGCTTCTATTTTGATTTGTAAGTCAGTGTCTTCCATTCGAATTCATTAAAATATCTTACAATATGCTAAATTGTTTTAAAAAAAATGAAGTATTTCTACAAAATTAAAAAATTATAAATTATATTAGCCAACTAAGTAGATTTATTCTTCGTCTTAATAATTGAAGAATTAAACAAGTTTTTTATTAATTTCAATATAATTAAAATAATTATAATGGTACGTAAGTTTACACGTTTATCTTACCTTTTATTAATTTCCATGTTTTGGAGCTTAAGTAGTAATGCGCAAATTAGCGTAACGCCTTCAGATACTGCTTTATGTCCTGGTGACTCCTTGACAATTACAGCTAGTTTTACATCACAATTTGATGATATTACGGATGATGATTATTTTGGTAGTTTAATTGATATAGGATTCCCTTTTACATTTTATGGGGAAACTTTTGAGGAATTGGTAATATCTGCAAATAACTTTCTTTCCTTTAACCCTGCTCATGCCTATGCTTCAAGTTCCTTTGTTTACACTACAGCAGTGAATAATGGACAATTAAATAGAGCTATAATGTTTCCTTTTCAGGACGTTAATATGAGTGTAGCGAATCCGGGCTCTATTAATTATCAATCTTTTGGAAATGCTCCTAATCGTGTTTTTGTTGTAGAGTTCTGTAATACAAAACCTTATAGCTGTAGTAGTAGTGTGCAACCATCACAATATGAAACCAATCAAGTAGTTTTATATGAAAATGGAGGTATTATTGAAATGTTTATTAAAAATCACACTGCTTGTCTTACTTGGCAAGGTGGTACAGCAATCCAAGGTTTGCGGTTTGATGGAATGCAACATTTAGTTCCTGGAAGAGATGTAATTAATACTCCTTGGAACGTTCAAGAAGATGGAAAGCGTTTTACACCAGATGGTAATAATGGATATATCATAGATGATATACCATATGAACCAATTCCTTTGTTATCTAATGTGGATATTAATAATGTGGAGTGGTATGAAGAAGGAAATCCTAATCCTATTGGTATGGGAGAAACTATATCTGTTGAAATACAATCTGGAGTTAGTTACTATGAAGCACGTTTAACAGATATTCCCTGCATGGTTGACACAGCTGCAACATTAACAGGAAAAACCATTATTTTAGATGCAACAGTTTATGATACAACCGTAGTAGAAATTTGCTATGGAGAAACTTTTGAATGGAGAGGAAATGTATATTCACATACTGTATTTACAGAAGAAGTGGAAGCAAATACCGATGGTTGTGATATAGTACATAGATTAGAATTAACAGTACATCCACAACCAATAGCTGAATTTTTAAATGATACAACTGATTTATATTTCTGTAAAGGCGGTTCGATGGATTTAATCTTGAAATATCCTTTTCA
The DNA here is from genome assembly GCA_035302865.1 of Chitinophagaceae bacterium. Classification (GTDB taxonomy): domain Bacteria; phylum Bacteroidota; class Bacteroidia; order Chitinophagales; family Chitinophagaceae; genus DATGSF01. The sequence goes on along the minus strand of DATGSF010000057.1, from coordinate 2,534 downwards.
AGGGCAAGAGTATCAATGGTATAGAAATGGAACAGAAGTAGGTGGAAACTCCCATATCTTTACTGTAGGTCAAGCAGGAGAATATTATGCAATCGTTTCTAATGCTTTTGGTTGTGCAGATACTACTGAAGTGGTAACTGTTAGAGAAGATGTCGTGGATATTGATTTTGATATAATAATTAACTACTTATGTGATGGTGGTGATAGTATTCAAATAGTAAATAATAGTGAACCAGGCACGTATGCATGGAATTTCGGAGAAGGAGTTCAAGTGCCAGATACAAATACACATCCTACTCATTATTATGCTGAACAAGGAGAATATACTGTGAAATTAATAATGACTAATGAAAATGGTTGTACAGATTCACTGAGTAAAATTGTCGATACTAGAAGAGAAAGCAAAGTTTTCTTTGTTCCTTCTAAAGATTCATTATGTGAAAATGAATATGCATGGATTGAATTCGATAATCAAAGTGAAAACATAGGCGGATTTCATTGGGATTTTGGAGATGGAAATACTTCATCAAGTACAAACCCATCTAATATATTTTATTTTCCTGGAGAATATGAAGTGACATTAACAGGAATTGATCCTTATGGTTGCTTATCAAGTCATTCTCATATGATATTTATTGATTCTTTACCTGAATTGAGTTTGTCTTTAAGTGAAAATCAAATATGTGGAGGAGAAGAGTTGCGATTAAATGTGGAAGGTACTACATCAACTCTTGACTTGACATGGGATTTTGGAGATGGTACTATTTGGACAGATACTGCTACAGTAAGCGGCTATGCAAGCCATAGTTACGAATCAAATGGTACAAAAGTAATTAAAGTAACATCAAAACCTTTAGTTTGTCCTGTAGAAGAGCTTGTAGATACTATTATTGTTAGCGAAATACCTTTAGTTAAACTAGCGGAAGATACAACACTATGTTTAGATGGTGAGGGTATTGAATTAAAAAACCTATTAAACAATACTTATCCGGGTGCAGAGTATAAATGGTCAACAGGAGAAGAAACACAATCTATTATCGCTAAACAACCAGGATTATATACTTTAGAAATTGATAATTTTGGATGTATAGGTAGTGAATCAGTTCAAATTGATAAAGATTGCTATATTAATATACCAAATGCTTTCTCACCAAACGGAGATGGTGAAAATGATTACTTCTTACCTAGAGATTTATTGTCTAAAGGTGCTGTTGCTTTTGAAATGGAGATTTTTAACCGTTGGGGACAAAAAGTTTTTGAAACACAAGAAGTAAATGGCAGAGGATGGGATGGAAAGTATAATGACATGGAGCAACCAATGGGAGTATATGTTTATAAAATCTCTATAACATATAAGAATGGAAGAACAGAAGATTATACAGGAAATGTAACCTTGTTACGTTAATATTTTACAACAGTATAATAATGAAATTATAAGCAGAGATTAAACTTGATCTCTGCTTATTGTTTTTAAAATATCATTCATAATAAAAGTAAATTCAAAATAAATTAGTAATTTAATAAAAAAAATATGTCTAATGTAGCCTTAGTAATCGAAGAAAGAGCAGCTAAAGTAGGTTCTTTTTTAGTTGGTCGTTTACTTCCTTTTGTTCAAAAAAGAGCAGTAGGTCCATTTGTGTTTATAGACCATATGGGACCGGTAAATTTAACAGAAAAAGAAAATTTTGATGTTCCTCCTCACCCTCATATTGGTCTTTCTACCTTAACTTATCTTTTTGAGGGTTCTATCATGCATAGAGATAGTCTAGGTAATGAAATTGAAATCAAACCTGGAGCAGTAAATTGGATGAATGCTGGCAAAGGAGTAGTGCATTCTGAACGTACACCAGATTATTTGAGAATGAAAAAGAAAACTTTGCATGGTATGCAAATTTGGGTGGCACTTCCTAAAGAGCTGGAATTCGAAGAAGCTTCTTTTTATCATATTGAAGAGAAAGATTTACCAAGCTGGGTAGATGATGATGTAAAATACACTTTGATAGCAGGAGAGGCGTTTTCAAAAACCTCAGGAGTTCCTGTACATAGTCCCTTGTATTTTATAGAAATTATAAATAAAACAGAGGAAGATAAATTAATTGATATAGGCAAACATCTTTATGGAGAAAGTGCATTATATATCTTAGATGGTAAAGTTGAAGTAGAAGGAAATATTTATGAAGATAGAAGGATTTTAATTAATGAAAATGCTGAATTATGTAGTTTTACTCTGAAATCAAATTCTTCTATTTATATTTTTGGTGGCAAGGCTTTGCCCCAAAAAAGATATATTCATTGGAATTTTGTTGCATCAGAAAGAGAAACAATTGATAGGGCTGTAGAGGATTGGAAAAACCAAAAATTTCCTAAGGTGCCTAATGAAACTGAATTTGTGCCCTATCCTGGTAAAAAGGATAATGTAAATTTAAAAAAATAAAACTCTATAAAAAAAGTGAAAACTTATAGAGTTTTATCTTGTTTTTTAAAAGGAAATTAACCCGAATTATTCATCTGAAAAATTTCCATGATGGCTTCAT
>DATGSF010000056.1:0-23510 GCA_035302865.1 Chitinophagaceae bacterium | reverse complement strand
AATCATCCTACTGAAGGGTATTTAAGGAACGACTATTTACTTAAACGAGGCTATTGTTGTGGAAATGGCTGTTTGCACTGCCCTTATAAATATGAAAATGTTCCCTTAGAAAGAAGACAAGAATTACTAAAAATTCGTGCGTTTAGAAACACAATTTCAAAAAAAAAGAAGTCATAATTTCATCCTAAGTTTATTTACCTAAAGAATTAAATAAGCTAACAATTAAACTTCTTTTGGCATTACTAATTGGAATTCGAATATCATCAAGTAAAACTAAATATCCGCCTTCACTTCTGGAATATTTAGATAAATAATTTGGATTAATAATATAAGATTGGTGGACTCTTATAAAAAAATATGCATTTAAAATTTCTTCCACCCCTTTTAATGTTCTACTTATAATGAATTTATCACCATTTCGCATATAAATTTGCGTATAATTATTATTACTTTGACAATACACAATATCATTTATTTCTACAAATTCGAAGCCATCCATAACGGGTACTGATATTTTACTTTTCATCATCCCCTCTTTTTTCAAATAGTCAATTAAAGATTCTATTTTATTCGAATAACTCGAATCTTCATAATTTTCCAACCATTTGTTTATTGCATTTTCTAATTCCTCCTCATCTATAGGTTTTAATAAATAATTTATTGCTTTAGCTTTAAATGCCTCTATAGCATATTCACTGTATGCTGTAATAAAAATAACATCAAATTTCCTATCTTGAATCTGTTCCAATAATTGAAAACCATTCATTCCAGGCATTTCTATATCTAAAAATAATAGATCTATTTCAATTTCAGGCAACTTCGATATCGCTTCTTGAACTTTAGTTGATTTATAAACTATATCAAAATCAGGAAATAGCTCTTCTAAATGCAATGTTAAACTTTCCACACTATGTAACTCATCATCTAAGATTCCTATTTTTATCTTCTTCATCTTTATTTTTATTTAAAAAATTTAATAATACTTCAGTACCTTCTATTTTATCTAATATTTGAAAATCAATTTCTAAGTTTGAGTAGCTGTTAAATTGTTTAATTCTATCCTTTGTAATTTTTAAACCCATACTTTTTTTACTAAAAACCCAATTTTTATTTTCTTTAATTTTCCTCCCCACTCCATTATCTCTAATTGATATAGAGAAGCCATCATCATTTTTGGAAATAAGAATTTTCAATTCTTTAGCTCTACTTTCTAATGGCAAAAGACCATGCCATATAGCATTTTCAACAAAGGGTTGTAAAAGCAAAGGAGGAATAACAATATGATGAACATCTATTTCTTTATCTACATAAATTTCAAAATAAAAGGCATCATGAAATCTTTTACGTTCAATATTAATATACTCTTTAATTAGCTCTAACTCTTCAAATAAACTAATTGTTTCTTTTTGAGGCAATTCGAGAATTCTTCTAATATATCTACTAAAACTTGTTAAATAATTTTGCGCAATCTTATTTTCATTTTTCTGAATTAAAAGTTTAATAGCATTTAAAGAGTTAAAAATAAAATGAGGATTTATCTGCAATCTAGATATTTGAATTTCAGCTTGTGAAATACTAATTTCATACTCTGCTTTAAGCAATTCTTTTTCTTTCTCTTTCAGTTGAGTAAAAGCTTTTCGTGCTTGGTTTTTTCTTTTATTATAAAGAAAAAAGAATACCAATAAAAAACACAAGAAAATTAAAGAAATAATAATAATAATTTGTGAAATACGCAATTTGTTTTTTTGTAATAGAGCCTGTTTCTCATGAGAATTTCTTTCATGTTCAAGAAGGGAAATTTTGATTTCCATTTTTTCAAAGTCAAACTGCCTTTCCAAACCCAATATCTCTAATTTTTGTTTAAATATATTTAAACTGTCCTCGTAATTATTTGCTAATTTGTAATATTTTAAAGCTTTATCATAATTATATCTTTTTTCTTCCAAAAGAGACAAACTATCATATAATCCTTTTAGAATTGAAAAATTTAGTTGTTTTTCAGCATATTTTATTGCATGCTTATAATTATTTTCTGCTAAATTATATTCTTTATTTTTTAAGTACAGGCTTCCTAGTTGAGCATAAATTTCTGCTACATTATTATATTTTCCTAAGGATTTATAAATAGTAAGAGCTTCTTTAAAGTAATTTTTTGCTTTTAAACTATTCTTTTCTTTTTTATTGTATAATCTCCCATAAGATTCTATAGAAACAGCTATACCAAAAGAGTCCTTAAGTTCAGTATTAATTTTATATAATTCATTAATATTTTCCAAAGCTTTATCAAAGTCATTATTTTCAATATAAAAATGACTAATAGATAATAGATTCATTGCAACACCAAGTTTATTATTAGCTTTATCCGCGATATTTTTTGCTTCTAAAAAATATGTTATAGCTTCATCTTCTTTTCCTGGAATATGCATTAAGGTAATTGCTAAACCATTATAGGCAATCGCTAAATTTCTTTCGTCTTTAAATTTATCTTGCTTGTTAATTACTTTATAATAATAGCTAGCAGCTAGATAAAATTGTTCATTATAACGAGCAGCCACTCCTATATTATTAGCATACCGATATAAATATCCATATAATGAATCTGTATTTTTATATTCATTTTTAGAAATAATTTCATGTAAAAAATTATAAGCCTTAGTATGAAGCGGAATTGACTGTGAGTATAAATTATGGAATCGGTATAATAAACCCAAATTATCTAAAGATTTAGTATATAAAAGACCATTCTTATAGTTAATTGACTCCTCAATTGCAAGATCAGCAAATTTATATTCTAAAGTATCATTATGATACTCTTTATGTATTTTCCTACTTAAAGCAATATATTTTTCTATTCGTAAAGAATCATTTTTTACCATCTGAATAGCTAAATATTCTTCTTCAATATCTTTTATATAAACACTATCTGCCGCTTCTAATTTAGCAATAAAAGAAATTAAAATAATTAGGACAAAAAGTGAGTATTTATATAATATTCTAAATTTCATAACCAAATCATCTTACGCATATTCAATCTTTAATACAACTTTAGTAGCTAACAAATCATACTCTTCATTTCTTATATATTCAACATAGCTACTAATAGTTTTATTATATAATCTTTTATATAAATTATATCTTTCTAAGTGTTTATTTTCAAATTCTGGATTCTCCGCTCTTTCAATATATGCAAAGTCTTCTATCTCAAAATTATTTTTTTTATTTTCTATATTAATTAATAAATAGGATCTTTCTTTTCGAAAGTTAATTTCAATTAAATAAGAATTATTATCATAATTATTTAATCCTAACCAGACAGAATATTCTATATAAGGTTGTATTAAAAGAGGTGGAACCATAATATCATGTAGAGAAATATTATTTTCAGCATTTATCTTTAATGAAATTTTCTTATTAAAGCGTTCTGACTCTAAAAGTAGATAATTCTTAATAATGTCAAATTCCTCTTGTAAATTAATTACTTTCTTTTTACTACTTTCAAATAATTTTCTTAAAAACTTACTATATAAATTAATAGAATTTAATGCAAGATTATTTTGATTCGATTGTATTTGATATTTAATTGAATTAAGATTATTAAAAATAAAATGAGCATCACTTTGTAGTCTTAAAGCTAAGATTTGCAATTGGAAATCATCTCTTTCATTACTTGCAATATTTTTCTTTTCTTCTATTTCATCTCGAATAATTTTATTAATAGTAACTACTCTATAGTTTAATCCTAAAGAAAAACATAATACTTCCAATAAAATCCCCATAATGAAATATGAATTAGCATTAAAACTTGTAAATAAGTTAATCCCAATTTCATTTCCATACAATAAACGTACGCTAGCTATTAAAGCTCCTAAGAAATAGAATAAACTTCCAATAATGAAAAAGTTAGTATACTTTGTTTTTATCTTAAATCCAATCCAGAATATAGCTATTATGCTCATAATAAATATAACTATTCTAGAAACTGCAAAGAAAATTATACTATATTCTTGGATATAAGGATATAGTATGAAATAAATAATACTATAAAGAAAGGTCAAACTCGCGAGAATCCGAATCCATTTTGTCAACGCTTTATTTATCTTTTTTAGATTCAAAAAATAAATTGTAAAAATACAATACACATATAATGCTAACAAAGTAACCGGTTCTAAAATCCTATTAGTAAGTTTATAATTTTTCAAAGCCAATTGTGCATTAATACTAGAATTTGAAATATTTAAAACCCCAATGATGATACTAAGAATTAAGAATAAGAAATAATAAAAATAAATTTTCTCTTTACTTTTATAAAATAGGAATAATATAAAAAAAGCAATAGTTGATAATCCTCCAATATAAAAAACATGGAGAAAGTAAGAATATTGTACAGTAATATTTAAGAATATCAATTCTTGCATATGAAATAAAAATACTTTTAAAATAAAGTTTTAAAATACTTTATTATTTTGAATTATCAATATGTAATTTAGAATTCGCCTTAAATAAGTGAGAATACCAGCTAAATGAATTAGAATTAGAATCTTTACAGATTTTAAAAAAATTATGAACAATAAAATGATAAAAACATATTTTTGATTAATTCAAAATTCAAATACTAAATAGAAACAAGGAAATTCTAACTGATTCCAGCCAAATTCTCAATTGCGTTTTTTAAAAAGGGAATTTTTTTAGAACTTTAGGGCATCAAACAAATTTTTTTTTACAATGTACAATAATTGGAAATTTAACTTTTTACTATTTTTAATTTCATCTTTCTTTTTCCAAATAAGTTATAGTCAACCGGCTTATATAAAAAATAAAATCAAAAGAAATATTGAAAGAGATATAGAGCAAAAGGTAGGAGAAAAACATAAAGAAAGAGGCAGAGAAGAAATTAAAAAAGTAAGTTATGAAAATGATACACGTTATGAAGATTTTTATAACAAAACACCACTAACATTAGATATAGAAATTACAGAATTTAATCCTAAAAATAATAAAGTAAAATCAAAAATCACCTCGAAATTAGTTTTTGGAAAGCAAGGAGAATGTTATGTTATTAATGCTAATACCAAAGAAGAAAGCATTTTAATATTCAATTACAAGGAGAAGGCTAATTATATGGTAAATCCACATAATAAAATTGCGACAAAAATGCCTTTAATTAATCTACAAAAAATGATTAATGCAGCTGCAAAAAATGCAGCTAATACCCCCGAAAACTCTGAAAGTGATGGCAATTGGAAGAGAACAAATGAAACTAAAAATATAAATGGTCATTTGTGTAGAAAATATATTTATACTTATAATAATAATAGACAATTTTCAAAATATGAGGCATGGGTAGCAGAAAATTTAAATTATAATATTGATGGTAATTACATCTTAGGAAGCCAATTAAGAAATTATAATTTACCTGAAAGTAATAATCCGCAAATACCTAAAGGATACATTTTAGAATCCGCTCATTTTGATAAAAATAGTGGTAACATATCGCAAGAAATAAAAATAACAAATATTAAAAAATATGCTGAAGAACAGTATTTTGATTTAAGTAACTATCAAGTAAATGATATTTTAGATGGTTTATAATTTTATCGCATTCTTTTTGAAATGCTTTTGGGGTTTCTCCCTTTATTAGAAAGCTGTTTTAAACTTCTTATTCATGTTTAATAAAAAAGGGGCTATCAAAATTGATAGCCCTTTTTAATAGAAATAAAGTATTAATTAAACGCATCTTTGATTTTTTCAAAAAAGCCTTTTTCTTTCTTAGTTGCCTTACCTGGATTAAAATTAGCGGAATTTTTTAAAACATTTAATGCCTCTTTCTCTTCTTTCGTTAAATTCTGTGGTGTCCATACTTTAACTTGAACTAATTGATCTCCTTTGCCGTAACCATTAATTTCAGGAAATCCTTTACCTCTTAACTTAAATACTTTGCCAGAGTGCGTACCAGCAGGTATTGTAATTCTAGCTTTACCATCTATAGTAGGCACTTCTACTGCAGTACCTAATGAAACATCTGCAAAAGATAAAGGTAATACATAATGCACATCCCTACCTTCTCTAGTTAGTTCTTCATGTTCTTCTTCTTCGATAAGAATTAATAAGTCACCTGCTCTTCCTCCACGTTCACCAGCATTACCTTTGCCACTCATACTAAGTTGCATACCCTCTTGAACTCCAGCAGGAATATCAATTGTAACAGTTTCTTCACCAGTAACTCTTCCATTACCATGACAATGATTACATTTATCAGTTACAACCCTACCTTCCCCATGACAAGTTGAACAAGTAGTAACCGTTTGCATTTGTCCTAAAAAAGTATTTGTAACTCTTGCTTGTTGTCCCGTTCCTCCACAGGTATTACATGTTTTTACAGCATTAGAATTTTTTGCACCAGATCCAGAACATGGATCACAAACAACCTGTTTTTTAATTTTTATTTTCTTTTGAACTCCCTCTGCAATTTCTTGGTAGTTCAGTTTCATTTTTATTCTTGTATTGGAACCTCTAGACCCCGTACCTCGGCTTCTTTGTGCGCCTCCACCAAATCCACCAAATCCACCTCCAAAAATATCACCAAACTGAGAAAAAATATCCTCCATTCTCATACCACCAGCTCCACCAAAACCACCGGCACCTCCGCCCATTCCTTGGTGACCAAACTGATCATATTGTTGTCTTTTTTGAGGATCATTTAGAACCTCGTATGCTTCTGCAGCCTCTTTAAATTTCTCTTCGGCTTCTTTATCATCAGGATTTCTATCTGGATGGTATTTTAAAGCTACCTTTCTATAAGCTTTTTTAATTTCATCTTCTGTAGCATTTTTAGAAACTCCTAATATTTCGTAATAATCTCTTTTAGACATAATTTCCTTTATTCTATTATTTTCCAACGACTACTTTTGCGTGTCTAATTATTTTATCTTGAATATAATATCCTTTTTGAACAGTATCTATCACTTTCCCTTTTAGTTTTTTATCGGGAGCAGAAATTTCTGTAACTGCCTCATGCAAATCAGGATCAAAAGTTTCTCCTGTTGCTTCCATTTCCTTTAATCCTTTATTTAATAATGTTCTACGAAATTTAGAAAAAATCAAATCAACTCCAGTTTTTAAAGATTCTACATCTTTACTTTTAGAAATTTGATCATCAGCTCTATCAATATCATCTAAAACTTCTAGTAAAGAAAGCATTAAACTTTCAGTAGCATTATTAATTATATCGATTTTTTCTTTATTTGTACGTTTTCTATAATTATCAAATTCAGCAACTAAGCGAATATATTTATCTTTTAATGCAGCATATTCTTCATCTTTAGTATTACAATTTTCTGTATCTTCTGTATTTTCTGCATTTTTTTCTATTTCAGAATTATTAGTTTCTGAATTTTTATTTTGCATTATATCTTCGTTTTGCTTATCAGCATCGTTATTCTTATTTTTTAATTCCTCTTCTTTCATATATTGAAACTATTTAAAAACCAATAAGATTTTGAATGATTAATTTATACTTATATTATCAATAATATTGCCAATTAGAAATATTGACAAAATGACATTTATTTTTTTCTATGTAATAGATAATTTGTGATTTGTTCTAATTTAGCAACATTATAATCTTTATCGCTTAATTGATTTAAGATATCGTTGGCTTTATCAGAATATTCCTTTATCATATCAATAAGTATCTTATCAATATTTTGTTTTTTCCATAAATTGATTATTTCATTCACTTTCAATTCCTCATCCTCAATATTCCAATATTTATTCCAATCTACATTTTCTTTAGTAGATAATTCTTTACTTATAATATAGAGTGCTGTTTTTTTATTAGATCGGATATCTCCACCTGGTAATTTACCTATTTCAGATTTTGAACCAAAAGTATCGAGATAATCATCTTTTAATTGAAAGGCCATACCCAAGAAAATACCAAAATCGTATAACAATTCTTTAATTTCTTTTTTTGCATCCATAGAAATAGCAGCTAATTTCAAACTGCATCCTAATAATACAGAAGTTTTTAGACGAATCATTTCTAAATATTCCTCTAGAGAAACGTTTTCTTCATTCTCATAATCCATATCTAGCTGTTGTCCTTCGCAAACTTCAATAGCAGTTTTATTAAATACTTCGAGAATTTCAGGAAGTTTATTAGAATTAACATCGGTAATATATTTATAAGCATAGATACTTAAAACATCACCAGAAAGAATAGCAGTAGAATTACTATACTTTTCATGAACAGTAGGCTTCCCTCTTCTTAAAGGAGCATCGTCCATAATATCGTCATGGAGTAAAGTAAAATTGTGAAACAATTCAATACCAATAGCTAATTTATAAATCTCTTCATCAACTTCTCCAAGCATTTCTGCAGCTAACAAGCACAAGCATGGTCTAATTCTTTTACCAGAGTTAGATAAAAAATACGAACACGGCTCGTAAAGATTCATTAAATAATTTTCTGGAAAAATATTTTCATTTTGGAAATACTTTTCAAAAGTATTAATTACAGGTAGCACATCCTTCATAAAATCAGATTTTCAATTGCAAAAATACACATTAATACTGAGATATGAGGGAGATTTCTTGATTTAATAAATTCAATCAATAAGAAAGCGATTAGAAATTAATAGCTTTCTTAAAGTTAAGTTCATAAAAAAAAGCCGTTCAAAAAGAACGGCTTTTAATCTATTAAAAATTACAAATTATTTGATAATTTCTGTTACTTGACCAGCACCTACTGTTTTACCACCTTCACGGATAGCGAACTTTAAGCCTTTATCCATTGCAACTGGAGCAATAAGTTCAACGTTTAAAGAAATGTTATCACCAGGCATAACCATTTCAGTACCTTCTGGTAAAGTTACCTCTCCTGTAATATCCGTTGTACGGAAATAGAATTGAGGGCGGTATTTGTTAAAGAATGGAGTATGACGTCCACCCTCGTCTTTACTTAAGATATACACTTCACCTTTAAATTGAGTGTGTGGTGTAATAGAATTAGGTTGAACGATAACCATTCCTCTACGTAAATCATCTTTTTCAATACCACGTAATAAGATACCAGCATTGTCACCAGCTTCACCTCTATCTAATAATTTTTTGAACATTTCAACACCAGTACATGTAGAAGTTAAAGGCTTTTCGTTAAATCCAACGATTTCTACGTTATCTCCAACTTTAATAACACCTCTTTCGATTCTACCAGTAGCTACAGTACCACGACCAGTAATTGTGAAAATATCTTCAATAGACATTAAGAAAGGCTGATCAACTGGTCTTGGAGGAACTGGGATGTATTCATCAACAGCTGCCATTAATTTTTCTATTGCTTCAACACCAGCAGGTTCACCATTTAAAGCAGAAAGAGCAGAACCCATAATGATAGGAGTATTATCACCATCAAAGTCATTCTTCTCTAATTCTTCACGAATTTCTAATTCTACTAATTCTAAGATTTCTTCGTCATCAACTAAGTCTACCTTGTTCATGAAAACAACAATTTTAGGTACACCAACTTGACGAGCTAATAAGATGTGCTCTTTTGTTTGTGGCATCGGACCATCAGTAGCAGCAACTACTAAGATAGCACCGTCCATTTGAGCAGCACCAGTAATCATATTTTTAACGTAATCCGCGTGACCTGGACAGTCAACGTGAGCGTAGTGACGATTTTCTGTTTCGTATTCTACGTGTGAAGTACTAATTGTAATACCACGTTCTTTTTCTTCTGGCGCATTATCAATTGCGCTATAGTCTCTTTTTTCTGCAAGTCCTTTATTAGCCAATACAGTACTAATAGCTGCAGTTAAAGTAGTTTTACCATGGTCTACGTGACCGATAGTACCAATGTTTAAGTGAGGTTTTCCCCTCTGGAAGGTCTCTTTTGCCATTGTTATTTCTTTTTAAAAGAATGAAATTAAATTTATTGATTGTAAAAATCTTGAAAAACTAATAGTTTTTTCTTCTCGAAAGCCCTCAATCAAAAAGAGCTGTTGAGCAGGATTGAACTGCCGACCTCTTCCTTACCAAGGAAGTGCTCTACCGCTGAGCTACAACAGCATAAAAAACCACCAAAGAGTGTTATTAATTAAAAATTAACACTAAGGCAATTTCCTAAAAATCCTGTTTTTCCAAGAGCGGAAGACGAGGGTCGAACTCGCGACATTCAGCTTGTAAGGCTGACGCTCTACCAACTGAGCTACTTCCGCTTATTATTCATCAATATCTTGTTGTAAAATAGTGGGCAGAGTAGGATTTGAACCTACGTACTCCGAAGAGAGCAGATTTACAGTCTGCCGCCTTTAACCACTCGGCCATCTACCCATTTATCCAACGAGCCACTTGCCGGAGTCGAACCAGCGACCTACTGATTACAAATCAGTTGCTCTACCAGCTGAGCTAAAGTGGCTTATTATAAAATCTATTCAATGAACTTGAAACTTTTACTTATTTAGTTTGCGTTTCGGATTGCAAAGATATAAAAGCATTTTCAATCCACCAAATCTTTTTTATATTTTTTTGATTTTTTTCTTTTCGATAAAAATCTTACTTAAATAAAAAAAGAACTAAACCACTCTCACTTTTACTGATGCAAATATAAGAAGGTTTTTTTAAAAACAAGGCTCTTGCTTCTTTTTTTTAAAAATTATTTATTACACTCTTAATTTGCTTTAGTCGCGACAATAAAGATTCCATCTTATATATAGCTAACATGTTTGCTCCATCAGATTTTGCCTTCGCTGGTTCTGGATGCGTTTCAATAAATAATCCATTAGCTCCAACTGCAATTGCAGCTCGCGCTATAGCTTCTATCATCTCAGGTTGCCCTCCTGTCACTCCCCTACTTTGATTGGGTTCTTGTAAAGAATGCGTACAATCCATAATTGTAGGTACTCCAATGGCTTGCATCTTAGGTATTCCCCTAAAATCCACCACTAAATCCTGATAGCCAAAAAATGTTCCTCTATCTGTTAATAAAACTTGCTCATTACCACTTTGAATAACTTTATCCACAGCATGCTTCATAGATTCAGGACTAGAGAATTGACCTTTTTTGATATTTACAACCTTTCCAGTTTCTGCAGCAGACACTAACAAATCCGTTTGCCTGCTTAAAAATGCAGGTATTTGTAAAACATCTACATAAGGAGCAACTATAAATGCATCCATAGCATCGTGTATATCTGTCAAAACCGGGATTTTTAAATCATCCTTAATTTTTTTTAATATCTCTAACCCTTCTTCTTCTCCTATACCTGTAAATGAATCCAAACGCGTTCTATTTGCCTTTAAATAGGAGGCTTTAAAAATAAAAGGGATTTCCAACTTTTCAGTAATCCGTTTTAATTCTTTTGCTATCTCTACAGTTATTTGCTCTCCTTCAATTACACAAGGTCCCGCTATTAAAAAGAATTCTTTCTCCCAGTTATCCACTTCAGGGAACAAAACTTCTAAGGCTTTATATTGCATATTAATTATTTAAAAATTCTTGAATTTGCTTTAAACATTTCTCCAAGGGACTTTTATCGTTTTCATACCAATCCAATGTCCAAGCAATAGCTTCTTTATAAGTCAATTTCCTTCTAGAGGGAAGTGTTTTGTCTAGTTTATCAGTATTTAGACTTAGCACTCTTGCTTCTTCACCGAATGTATTGTCTTCCTTTTTATCTATCCAATCTAAATTCTGCCATCTTTTTTGCACTATATTTAAAACATCACGTACACTTTTATTTTCACTCATATCAGGCCCAATATTAAATGCTTCACCTAAGGAAATTTCTGCATTTCCTAACTTCTCTCCAAGTAAGAGATAAGCAGTTAATGGCTCTAAAACATGTTGCCAAGGTCTAACAGACTCAGGATTTCTTATTATTAACTGTTCCCCTGTCTTCCATGCCTTTATAATATCTGGCATTAATCTGTAAGGTGCCTCATCTCCACCTCCGATAACATTTCCTGCTCTCAAACAAATGTTTTTATGTTGGGAAGATTTAAAAAAGGAAAAATTATAAGATTTTATAGCTAATTCCATTGCCGCTTTACTTGCAGAGTAAGGATCATTTCCACCTAAAGGGTCAGTTTCTTTAAAGGGAATTCCTTTATTTTGATTTTCATATACTTTATCAGTAGTAATCCATAAAGTTATAGTGCTATTTTGCAAAACTCGAATGGCTTCCATTAAATTAATAGTACCTTCTACATTAACTTGAAAAGTGTATAATGCCTGTTCAAAAGATTTTTGCACAATTGCTTGTGCTGCCATATGGATAATAATATCTGGTTCCCAAAAATTCAAATGTCTTATAACTTCTCTTCTATCTCTTATATCAATAAAGGCTTCACTTTTGCAAAGTTTTTCTCCATTAATTTGTTCATATAGAGAATTCTCTTCTGGTGGCAAACTTATTCCATACACTTCTGCTCCTAGCTGATTAAGCAAAACCAGCATCCAAGCACCCTTAAATCCTGTATGGCCTGTAAGGAGCACTTTTTTACCTTTATAGAATTCTAAAGCATTTTTCATTTTTATTAGTATTTATTCAAAAATAATACATTCTCTTTTATAATAGGATTAAAACAGTATTTATTTCAAGAGATGCATCTTTAAAAAATAAAGCCACCTTAAAAAACAGGTGGCTTCAATATACTATTATTGCTAGATTATCTATTAGCTTCCAAATGAATTTCTAAATGAATTTCTTTTTTAATTAAATTATCCTTTAACTTAGGATCATTTTCATCAGAAGCAAACATAACATTAAAGTCAGTTCTAATCATATTAAATACAGTGTTAGCTTGAACATCCGAATCTGTTATTGTAATAGCAGCAGGTATTGTTATGTTTTTTTCAACATCACGCACTTTTAAATTGCCACTTATTTTATGCGTTGCATTTTTCATTTCTAATTCTGCAGCCTCCTCTTCATTTAGAGCTTGTACAGAAGTAATGGAAAAATAAGCTTCAGGATATTCTTCAACATTAAAGAAGTCATCACTACTTAAATGTGCTTTTAATTTAGCATTATCCTCTTCGTCTTGGTCAACAGGATTAATAGAATGCATATCGATAACAAAGTTTCCACCTACAAGATTATTTTCTTGTAAGATAAATTCTCCTGATTTAATATTAATAGTACCATTATGTTTACTACCAATAATTTTTTCACCTATCCATTCAACAGTGCTTGCTTCATTATCCAAAGCAACTATTTCACCTTCATTAGCATCTTGCACTTCGACTGAATCAGAAACTTCTGCCGAATCTGTATTCGGACTTGAACAAGAAGCAGCAAATAAAAAAGCAGCTGCCATCAAAGGAAATGTAATTTTCTTCATAACCAATTTATATTTTGAAAAAGCAAAGATAGAGGTAATTTATTAAAAAAAAAATTTCGACATCTAGAAAATAGTACTTTAATAAATTATTTACATTCCGGCACTTTTAAGAAATTGACTTATCAATCAATTGTAAATGCATACTATTCCTTTCTACTTTTAAGGAGTAATTACCACCAATTATTAAAGGAAAATTTACCATGCCATGACCTGCTGGAAAATCAAAACATACAGGATAGTTTTCATTTTTAACATAAGCGTTTAATATATTTTTTATATCCATTCCAAAAGGTCTCACCGTGTCTTTAAGTTCAGTAAAACCACCTATAATCAAACCTGCTATTTCTTGAAAAACTCCAACTCTATATAGCTGCATCAACATTCTATCTATTGCATATAAGTACTCCCCCACTTCTTCAATAAACAAAATCTTTCCCTTAAAATCAATTGCTGAATCCGTTCCAATGGCATGCGTAATTAAGGACAAATTCCCGCCGACTAATACTGCTTCTGTATATCCATTTTTATTAAATTCAGAATTATTTTCGAAAGTATATTCTTTCCAATTATTTTGAAAGATATTATTCACATTCCACAATGCCTTATTTGCTGAAAAGTTAAAAGCATCATGAAATTGTTTTGCCATTGGTCCATGTATTGATGGGATTTGAAAATGGGTATAGATATGATTTAATAAAATTGTGATATCACTAAAACCTACAATCCATTTTGGTTGTTTAATAAATTCCGTAAAATCTAATTCATCAATAATTCTGCTCATTCCATAGCCTCCCCTTCCCATAAAAATTGCTTTCACATTAGGATCATCTAATGCCATTTGCAAATCATTTTTTCTTTCTTCGTCAGTTCCTGCAAAGTAACTGTTTCCAAAGCCAACAGTACTACCCAATTGCACCTTATAATCCCATTTTTCTAATAGTTCTATTAATTTTTCCGTAAATTCCCTTTTTAAATGACCTGAAGGACAAACAATTCTAATTATATCATTAGCTTTTAAAGTTTCGGGGTAGTTTTTCATACTTTCAATTTTTATTTTTATGCGTAAATATTTTTTAACCTTTGTAACAATTTTCTCAATTTTTATATTTTCATGTTCAGAAGAAAACCAAGATCATAAGTTACAGAATCCTTCATCAAGCCAAGTTACAGAAATGATTCCGAATTGGGAAAAAGGTCAAGAGATTATTTCTATAAAACGTAAAATCCCAGTTGATCTGAATGAAATTGATTTAGAATTAAGTATAATAGCAAGAGAAGAGAGCCTGGAGAATGGAAATTTTGATTTAAAAATCCATTGGATGTTTGAGACAAATACAAGAAAAATACAAATTCCAGTTGTTCCTGAAAAACTCTATACGAATCCATCAATAGAGGAAGTTAAAGAAAAAGAATATCATATTGGATATATAGATCAAGACGAAATTTTTCATGTCTTATATAAAATTGATTTTGTAAATAACAATTTAAGATTCAAACAAATAAAGAGCTTTAATTTAAAGTAATTGTTCTTTACCAAACAAAACTGTTTTAATTTTATCTAAAACAATTTGAAAATCCGCTTCATTTTCATCAAAATTTAAATCTTCACAATTAATTATTAATTTGGGTCCTGCATTATAATTTTGAATCCATTCACTATAATGATTATTTAATTTTTCTAAATAATCTGTTCGGATATTCTGTTCAAAACTTCGACCTCTTTTTAATATTTGACGTTCTAATTTTTCTGTAGATGCTTCAAGATGAATAATTAAGTCTGGTGGGTTTATAAATTGCTCAATGGTTAAAAAAACCGCATTATAATTATTATAATCTCTTTGTGACATTAGGCCCATATTGTATAAATTAAGGGCAAAAATATATGCATCTTCGTAAATAGTACGATCTTGGATGAAAATCTGATCTCCTTTTCGAATTTCCAAAAGATTTTGCAGCCTATTATTTAAAAAAAATATTTGTATATGAAATGCCCATCTTTGCATATCATTATAAAAATCATTTAAGTAGGGATTATTAATAACATTTTCATATTGAGCTTGCCAGTTAAAATGCTTCGCTAGCTTTTCAGTTAATGTTGTTTTTCCTACCCCTATATTTCCTGAGACAGCAATATGTTTAAAATCAGTTTTCATTTTACAAATTATAATTACTTTTGCAAGATAAAATCCAAAAACATCAATTTAAAATAAAATTCGCATATTATGCTCATTCAGCTACAAAATATTTCCTTTGATTATGGTAGTAAAGTTATTTTAGAGAATGCAAATTGGCAAATTGGCAAAAACGAAAGAGTGGGCTTAATAGGAAATAATGGGACTGGAAAGTCAACTTTACTCAAAATAATTAATGGTGATTTAAAACCACAATCTGGAAATATTATTATTCAAAAAGAAATTAAAATTGCGTATTTCCATCAAGATTTATTGAGTTATCAGTCGCATTTACCGATTCAAGAAGTTGCTGAATTAGGATTTGAAAATTTGCAAAGAATAAAAAAAGAATTAGCAACTTTTCAGGGGAAAACAAATTTATCCGAAAAGGAAGCAATAGAATACAGTCATATTTTACATAATTTTGAAAACTATGGAGGTTATAAGATGCATGCAAAATCAGCAGAAATTCTTCATGGTTTGGGCTTCACAAACAAGGATTTAGAAAAAGCTTTTGATACATTTAGTGGTGGTTGGAGAATGCGTGTTTTATTAGCACAATTAATTTTGCAGGAGCCCGATGTTTTACTTTTAGACGAACCTACAAACCACTTAGATTTACCCTCTATTGAATGGTTGGAAAAGTATTTAATTCATTTTCATGGAGCGGCCATAATAGTTTCCCATGATAGGTATTTTTTAGACAGAATGGTTACTTCAATTGTAGAAGTATTTCAACAAGATTTACATATTTATTCAGGGAATTACACTTTTTATGAGAAAGAAAAAGCGCTTAGAACAGAACAACTAGAAAGAGATTACGAAAATCAGCAAAAATATATTGCACAACAAGAACGATTTGTAGAAAGATTTAGAGCAAAAGCATCAAAAGCTAAACAAGCACAAAGCATAGTTAAAAAATTAGACAAATTAGAAAGAATAGAGTTAGATGAAGAGGTACAACATATTAATTTTCAATTTTCTGTAGCTCAAGAACCTGGAAAACTGATTTGTAGTATTCGCGACTTATGTAAAGATTATGGTCCTGATAAAACCATATTTAAAAATGCAAATATAGAAATAAATCGCGGGGACAAAATTGCTTTAATTGGTGCTAATGGCATGGGAAAATCAACATTATTAAAAATAATTGCAGAAAGTACAGATTATCAAGGTGAAAGAAGCGGTGGGCACAATGTTATATTAGGCATGTTTGCGCAGCATCAAGTAGATGTATTAAATATGGAAAACAGTATAATAGAAGAATTATTGCAAGATGGGAATGGGAAATCAGAACTAGAATTGAGGCAATTATTAGGATGTTTTTTATTCACGGGAGATGATGTACATAAAAAAATAAAAATTTTATCTGGAGGAGAAAAAAGCCGCGTAGCATTAGCAAAGGTTATAGCAGGAAAATCGAATTTCTTATTACTGGATGAGCCCACGAATCATTTAGATTTATTGTCCATAGATATGCTTATTCGCGCTCTTAATGATTATCAAGGTACTTATATTATTGTTTCTCATGATAGACATTTTTTATCCCAAACTGCTCGTAACTTTTGGCATATAGAAGATTATGAAATAAAAAGCTTTCAGGGTTCCTATACCGATTGGGAGAAATGGATGGAGGCTAAAATATTACAAAATAATAAAACGGAACTTATAAATTCAGATTCCAAGAACAACAAGGATAAAAAAGAAAGTTCTTATCATGAACAAAGAGAAGCTAGAAAGCACAAACAAAGACTTCAAAAAAAGCTTGTTAAAGTAGAAAAAGATATAGAAATTTTAGAAAACAGTATTCAAGATTTACATACAGATTTATCTAATGCACAAATGAATAATCAGGAGGAAAGAATTAATGATATTTTGATGCAATTAGAAAATAAGCAGAAAAAACAAGAACAGCTTAATGGAGAATATGAGGAAATTTTCGAGGAATTACTCCTTTTAGAGGAAGAATAGTATCTAACAGTAATCTTTAGGTTTTCAAACACTATTTACCTGCGTTTTTTAAATATGAAAATATAATAAGAACTTATAATTTTTAATTAAACCTATATAGACAGAAAATTGGAATATCCTAATTGAAATGTGATCAAATTTTGGGTAACTCACCCTAGGATAAAAATTGAACTAACTCTTTATATCCAAGTATAATCAAAGCTCTGTCCTTTAAAATATTTTACAGTATAATGCCAAATTATAATTTAACGAAGGAAAATTATCTACTTTGAACAATAAATACATTTCCATTAATCCATAAAATGGAGCAAAACAAGGAGGGAAACTATAAAATTTCCAAATAAGTCACTGCAATAATGAATGATCGTTCATTGCTTTTTAGTTACAAGCTCTTGAAAATGAATTTAAAACAAAAACACTTTGAAAAAATATGAGAAATTAAGCCTTTAATAATGCATTTTGTAAAAATAATTATATACTTTTGTTACATCTAAAACAAAAATTTTAAAATGAAAAAATTATTATTAGGTTTAAGCCTAGGAGCATTTACAAGTTTTGCAGCTATAGCGCAAACTGCTACACATTTTGAATCCGACAATTTAAAAGCTAAAAAAGGTGATGTTAGTGCTGAATTAGGACTAACAGGTGGTATTTTAGACTCAGATTTAAAATTAGCTGATGGCGGATTATTAAAATTCCGTTATTATATGAAAGATGATTTAGCTCTTCGAATGGGATTAAATATTTCCAGTCAATCAGAAATGGAAAAGTTCTACAAATCTGATAATACAGCATACGGAACAGAACAATTTCATGAATTTGGAATTGCTTTAAATATTGGAGTAGAAAAACATTTTAAAGGAACAAGAAATCTTTCTCCATATGTAGGTGGTGATTTATTATTCAGCAATTACTCTGTTCGCTATCAAGAAACAGATTTACAAGGAGGCTCTTACCGTGCAGGTTATAGCTATTCTGAAAAAAGCCCTTCAAATATAGGCTTTGGAATTAGAGCTATTGCTGGAGCTGACTTCTATATTACTAAAAATGTATATTTAGGTGCTGAATTCGGTTTAGGATTTTTATTAACTAATGAAGGTGATATCACTATCAAAAGCAAAACAACTACTTCTGAAACAATTACAACTTTAAAAGGAACTGGAAGTACTTTCTCTTTTGAACCTGCAGTAAATACAGGATTTAGAATTGGTTTTGTATTTTAATTTTTTCAGAAAATAAATATTAAAAAGTAACAAGTCATTTTTGACTTGTTACTTTTTTTGTTTTTATTTCAAAACAATTCAAAAATATTTTCATTTTTTAAATTATTCGTAGCATTCTTTTTTATTAATATAATATTGTAGAACTTTAAGCAAAAACATGTGTTTACTAGCATTTGCATATAAGGTGCATCCTAAATTTCCTTTAATATTAATTGGAAATCGTGATGAATTTCATAACAGACCTTCCAGAGAAGCCATGTTCTGGGTTAAAGAAGGTTATCCTAATATTTTAGCAGGAAAGGACTTAGAAGCGGGCGGAACTTGGTTAGGAATTCACAAAAATGGAAAGTGGGCGGTATTAACTAATTATAGAGATCTTACGAAAACAAAGTCAGAAGCCCCTTCTCGCGGAGATTTAGTCCTAAATTACTTGAAAGAAGAGATTTCCATGCGTGATTATGCATTTAATTTACGTACTCAAGCCCAAGATTATAATGGTTTCAATTTGATATTAGGAGATAAAGAAGAAATTTTGCATTACACAAATGAATCAGATATTATTACCATAATTCCGCCAGGAATTCATGGTCTTAGCAATGCACTATTAAATGTACCTTGGGAAAAAGTTATAAGAACTAAATCAGGTTTAAAGAATGCAATAAAACAAATTGAAAATGACAATATAAACCCTAATTCTTTCTTAGATATTTTACTTGATGAAACCAAAGCAAAAGAAGAGGATTTACCTCATACTGGTTTAAGTAAAGAAAAAGAAATGGCTATATCTTCCCCCTTTATTTTAGGAGAAGAATATGGAACAAAAAGTGCTCATCTTATTACTATAGACTGCTTTGGAACTTTGCAATTCACCGAACGCATATTTAAAGCCGGCACAAAGAAAATAGAATCAGAGCGTACATTTACATGGTAAAATTAATAGATTGCTCTTCTTCTTTTGGCAATTCCAATATAGGAATAAATTTAAAATCACTTTCTTCCTTTTCGATTTCCCTTAGGACATTAAATAATTCCGCATATTGATGAAATTGCAGCGCCGTGATATGGATAATCTTTAAAGTACAAGGAAGTTCTAAATAACCCGTTATACTATCATAAAGAGCATCTAAATTAGAACCAAAATCCTCCGGGAATTTATTCGTTTCTATTAATTTTTTATAAAAATCTTCAATATTTTTAATTTCCTTAAAATTAATTGTAATAGTATTTTCCATAATTTGGTTTTTTTATTACTTAGGTTCTTGAAAGGTTTTATAATGATTATAAGTTACAAAAATAAGGCCATCATTCGAAAAAACCAGACGCTCAGCCCCTCTTTTCCCACAATCATAATTTATATCAGCCTCAAAATATTGTCTGTTCTTTTCTTTTGGTAAAAGCCCTTCAAAATTTCCAAAAACATCTCCTCCAATAGCTTTCAGTGGCAAGGTGTCACATAGATTTCCTTTAGACGGAATCCAGCCTAATTCTCTGGCTTGTTTTTTGGTAATATAATATTCTGGAAGTTTTTTGTATTTTCGAACATATTCAACTACTCTTTCCTCCGCAGTTAATTCTACTATGCTAAGACCTTCACTATTATTATTTTCTTTTAAATCCTCCTCTAGCTTTGTATATTGTTCTTGCTGATATAATTTATTTATCTCTTCATTATTATTTTTTTTATTCTTTAATGTAGAAAACAAGAAAAAGCCCAAAGCAATTCCCAATAACAACAAATAAGATTTTTTATTAGCTTTCTTTTTCGACATAAAATGAAATAATTAAAAGCTTTAGATAAAAAAGCGAATTTATTAAATAATCACTTAATTTTCAAATCTTTAAAATTTTAATAAACATTCAGTTGAAAGCAATTGTTTAAATTCCACGTATCTTTGCATAAAAAAACATGTTATCTGTAACAAAAATTTTTCGCTTTGAAATGGGTCATGCTATTCATAACTATGAAGGCATGTGTAAATACATCCATGGACATTCTTATGTTTTACATGT
Organism: Chitinophagaceae bacterium; assembly: GCA_035302865.1. Classification (GTDB taxonomy): domain Bacteria; phylum Bacteroidota; class Bacteroidia; order Chitinophagales; family Chitinophagaceae; genus DATGSF01. Next base: position 2,791 of record DATGSF010000056.1, on the reverse strand, counting down.
GAGTCTTTGCAAAAAAGATGCAGAAGATGAAGCAATACCTGCGCCTGGATTTGTAATAGATTTCAAAGAATTAAAGCAATTAGTAAATACACATATCATTAAAAAGCTGGATCATGCTTTAGTTTTGAGTAAGGATTATTTGAGAGAACATCCCCAAGATGAGACAAGGCAAAATTTATTGATTTGGGATTATGAACCAAGTGCAGAAAATATACTTTATTTTATTCGCACCACATTGGAAAAATATATTTCTCAGGATTATGCATTAGTGCGATTAAAACTTTGGGAAACTGCGGATTCATTTGCAGCATGGGAAAGTCCTGAATTAATTTAATTATTATGGCGGGCATTTATTTCCATATTCCTTTTTGCAAACAAGCATGTACTTATTGTGATTTTCATTTTTCCACTCAATTAGGAAATAAACAAATAATGTTGGATGCAATTAAAAAGGAGTTGCATTTACAAAAAAATTATTTAGCAGATGAGGAAATAGAAACTATATACTTTGGAGGAGGCACGCCTTCAATTTTAGAAAAAAGGGAATTATCTGAATTATTAGAAGAAGTAAATATTTTATTTTCAGTTGCCTCTGATGCTGAAATAACTTTAGAGGCCAATCCTGACAATTTAAACATCTCTTATTTAAAAGATTTAAAAAGCTTAGGAATAAATAGATTATCCATTGGAATACAAAGCTTTTTCGATCATCATTTAAAATGGATGAATCGTACGCATACAGCCCATGAAAGCGAAAAATGTGTTTTAATAGCACAAGACATTGGATTTAATAATATTTCTATAGATTTAATTTTTGGCTTTCCTCAACTTAGTGAAGAGGAATGGAAGCAAAATTTAAAAAAAGCAATAGCATTAGAAGTACCCCATATTTCTTCTTATAGTATGGCAGTTTCTCCTAAAACAGCAATAGCCCATCAGATAGCACATAATAAAATGCCCGCTATAAATGAGGAAGAAAGTGCCAAGCATTTTTTAATGGGAAAGAAAGAACTTATTGCTGCGGGATTTGATCATTATGAAATATCCAGTTTTAGTAAAATTGGCATGCAATCAAAGCATAATAGTAATTATTGGAAAGGCATACCTTATTTAGGAATAGGACCTTCAGCACATTCTTTTAATGGTCAAGAAAGGCAATGGAATATTAGAAATAATGCTATTTATATTAATAAGATTCAGGAAAATATAATACCTGCGGAAATTGAAAAGTTAAGTATAAGTAATCAATTAAATGAACAGATACTTACCCAATTACGCATGAAAGATGGCATTAATTTGGATATTTTTGAAAAAAAGTTTGGGAAAAGCTATGTAGATGCGGTTTTAAAGGATGCAAAAAGTTATCTACAATCAAAAATGCTCCTTCATACAAAGGAGCAGTATTTAAAATTAAGTACCGAAGGACAATTATATGCAGATATAATTGCTTCTGATTTATTTCAATAAAAAGCTATTACCATAAATCACAAACCTCTTCAGTTATTAAAGTACCTTCTTGATATGTTTTAGAATTTTCTTGGCAAGCCGCTCTTGCATTCTTTTTCAAATCTTTAATTGGATAATCGCGAGTTTGTGTCTCTGGCAAACCTACTTGTCCGGAATAAGTCATTGTACATTTACAAGTATATTCTTTTACACATGCCGTCATTGTAAAAGAAAAAATCAGTACTATTAAAGGAATAAATAATTTCTGTTTCATAATATTGCTTTAGCCAAAGTAAATTCAAAGATAATAAAGGATTTCAAAATTCCAAAGTCCTATTATTTTTTATTTAAAATATCTTTTATTATCATTTTGGCATGAATTAAAGAATTTTCAATAAACCATAAATGCGTATTCATACCGCCACAAACCACTCCTGCTAAATATAAATTATCTACATTGGATTCCATAGTATTTTCATTGTAAACAGGAATTTTTAGCGCATCTTCACTCAATTGAACACCCATTTTTTCTAAAAATACAAAATCCGGTTGATAACCTGTTAATGCAAGTACAAAATCAGCGGGAATTTTTCTCTTCTCTCCTCGAGCAGTCAGCAGGACATAGTCATTTGTAATCTCTATTACATTCGCTTCATAAATTACATCAATACTACCTTCTGCGATTCTATTAAGTATATCGGGACGCACCCAATATTTTACTCTATGACTAATTTCTTTATCTCTTACCAATAAAGTTACTTTCCCCCCTTTTCTATAAATCTCTAAAGCAGCATCAATTGCAGAATTGCTCGCACCAATAATTACAGTATTTTTCATAGAATACCAGTGCGGATTATTATAATAATGACTTACATGTTCCAATTCTTCTCCTGGCACTGCTATATAATTTGGTATATCATAGAATCCAGTTGCTACAATAACATATTTAGCTTTATATTTACTTTCACTTGTTATTATTTGAAAAACATCATCCGATTTTTGCACCTCTTCCACTTTTTCAAACAATTTGATATTTAGTGATTCATTAGTAACAATTCTTCTATAATATTCTAAAGCTTCTTCTTTAAACGGACGTACTTGTGTGCTAATAAAGGGAATATTATCAATTTCCAACTTTTCAGAAGAAGAAAAAAACTGCATTCTTTGCGGATAATGATACAAGGAATTTACTATGCAACCTTTTTCAATGATAATATAATTTAAATTTTTCTTCTGCGCTTCCAATGCACAAGCTATTCCAATTGGTCCACCCCCAATAATTAAAACATCCAACATGCTTATTTTCTTTTTAATACAGCATAAAACAAAGAATCAGCCTTATGCT
>DATGSF010000055.1:0-9261 GCA_035302865.1 Chitinophagaceae bacterium | reverse complement strand
AGCAATACCTAATATCAGCTTATTTTTAGATAAAGAAAAAATTGCTACATTTGAAAAGCAAATAGCTTTAATAAACAATGTAAGCATACTGCATATAGATCCCAATAAAGATGCAAATAGAACAGTAATTACTTTTGCTGGAAATTTCGAAGGAATACATGAGGCAATAATGATTCTCTATGAATTTTGTATGCAATATGTGGACATGCGTAAACATCAAGGAGCACATCCGAGAATCGGAATGGTAGATGTTTGTCCTATTGTTCCTTTACAAAACTGCTCTTTAGAAGATGCCATACGTTTCACTAATGAATTAGCTATTGCAATTAATAAAAAGTATGGAATTGCATTGTATTTTTATGAATATAATCAAAACTTACAATACAGAAAATTCCTTCCTCAAATTCGCAAAGGTGGCTATGAAATGTTATTGAAAAAAACTTTAAATCCTATTTGGAAACCTGATTTAGGTAAGGATGCAAATTGCGAAGAAGGAAAAAAATCTTTGGAAAAATATGGGGCTACGGTAATCGGAGTTCGGGATATTTTAATTGCTTACAATATCTCTCTAAATACCAAATCTTTAAATTGGCCACAACAATGGGTTCAAAAGATAAGAAGTAGTGGAGATTTCAAAGGAAAGAAAGGACTTTTTGAAAAATTAAGAGCAATTGCTTGGTATATGGATGATTTTGGACATGTACAAATTTCTATGAATTTCCTTGACTATCATACTACAAACCCCGTAGATGTATATGTCTATTTATTGAAAGAAGTACAGAAACAAAATATTGAAATTATTGGTTCTGAATTGGTGGGACTTATTCCAAAGTCTGTGCTGATAATTGCTGGAAAAAAAGTTAATCCAAAAGCAAATGAGGAAATGTTATTAATAAATCATGGTGTAAAATACTTAGGTTTAAATGCCATCAAAGAATTTGATGCTAACAAACATATACTTGAATTTGCTGTAAATAAAAAGCTAAATATTCAGTTGGATTTGGAATAAACATTAAAATATCTACCAATTATTGTTATTTAGTTTAATTCTTATCTAGTAATTTAATTGTATTGTGGTAAATATAATATTAGTTCACCTTTTTTAAAGCGTACATCATCCAAGTGACCCATTTTTTTACGATCTTTTGTAATTAAATGCATGTGAAGATAAGTATCATGATGGGTGAAAATACTTTGATGTTCTGTTGAGAAAAATCCAACTATATCAACTTCTTCATTGTTTAAAATATAATCAATCATACCTTCATGCGCTTCTTTTGGCGAACTTACTTTAGCACCTTCAGCAAGATTTACAATATGAATCATAGCTTCATCTATTACAGCTGAAATCTTAAACATAAACGGACGATGTAATTCCTTAGTGGTATTATTTATATACTTTTCTAAATCATTAATAGTAATAACACTGTCTGGTAAAATTACTTTTTCCCATTTTGTTATATTGCTATATGCAAAAAAAGGCGCTTTAATAGTAAAAGTTTCTTCTACCTGCATTGTAGTATCCGAAAGAACAGTTGATTTATATGACTTTCCATTAAATATTAAAATCTCACCTGATAAATATTCCACTGGACCTATTCCATATAATCCTTCTTTATCACTAATAGTATCTAAATTAATATTTCCTTGTAATTTCCCTTTCCACATCACATCTTTCATTTGCCCAATAATCATTACATTATTAGAGGAATTCTGCTTATTAAAAGCACTAAAAACAATTATTAGAAATAATAAAATTGGAAAAGAAATTTTTATGTTCATAATTACTTTTATTTTTTAAATCTTAAGAAATGCTATTTGTTCAGACAAAATCAATTATTATTTTACTTAAATTACTTTATTTTTCTTCACTATTCAAAAATACAAAAAGCACTTTAATATTCATACTAATAATGATTACTATAAACTTTAATAATCGACTAAATAGAATTTTCAAATTAACCTATTTTGTTTAAAATTATCCGCCTGCTCAAAGATTTCTCCATAAACCTCATCACTCTCAACGGGTGGGTAATTAAATTCGTCTAAAAGAAGAATCAAACCAACTTTTAAAGGAGACTTAATATCTTTTCGTTTGTTCCAATCCGGGAATTTGGTTTTGTTAATTTTTACTTTTAAACACTTTCCAAATTTCCTAATTTCCAATTTCCTAATTTCCAAATTTCAAAGCCTCCCTTTCGCATTTCTAATCATTATCGTCAAGACACTTACTATTTCATCTGCTTCATTAATTAAACCATCGATATTATTAATTTTTTTTAGTTCTGAACTTTTTAGGATTTTTAACCAATACAATGTTTCTCTCGCTTCTTTTAAAGAAATAGATGCTTTATGAATAAAATCTTTTCTACTTTGAGGTGCTTGTGCTTCTTCAATATTAGCTCCTACCGATGTTGCGGAACGTACTAATTGAGTTAGCACAATTTTTGCAACCACGCTTTCTTTTTCTAATTTACTGCAAAGATTTACTATTTCAACAGCAAAATCAAAAGTTCTATCTGTTATTTTTCTATCATATTTCATAATATATTTTTTAGAAACTTTGAAGTATTGAAATCTTGAAAATTTGAAATACAGAAATCTTGAAATCTTGAAATACTGAATTCTTGAAAATTTGAAATACTGAATTCTTGAAATCTTGAAATCTTAAAATTTGAAATACAGAAATCTTAAAATTTGAAATCTTAAAATTTGAAATACAGAAATCTTGAAAATTTGAAATACTGAATTCTTGAAATCTTGAAATCTTGAAATACAGAAATCTTGAATTTTACCAATTTCCTAATTTCTCAATTTCTCAATTTAAACGTTCCCAACAAACATAACATTCTTTTCCTCAATTCCACTCTTCAAGTAAACATATGTTTTTATAAAAATATTTAATTGTTTTTTAAATTCAAAAAGATTTCCTTCAATGTATCGAATTTAAATTCAAATCCTGAAGCTTTTAATTTTTGATTAGAAACCCGTGTCCCTTCTAAAAACATAATAGCCATTTCCCCAAAAATAATTTTTAATAAAAAGGAAGGAAGATTCGGGAAAAAACTCTTTTTATTAAAGGAATGTAATAGTGATTGTGAAAATTGATTCATAGTTAAATGTTCACTAGCAACAACATTATAAGCACCCTGCATTTCAGGATTTTTTAAAATAAAATTATATAATGCCAGCAAATCCTGCATAGCAATCCAAGGTAAATATTGATTACCCTTTCCTAAACCTGGATTAATTCCTCTTTTTGCCAAAGGAGCCATTTTAGCATAAATTCCTCCTTTTCCAATTACCACACCTTTTCTAAGGCACAAAACACGAAGTCCTAATTTTTCCATAGCAAAGGCAGCTTCTTCCCAATCTTTTACTATTTTTCCTAAAAAATCCTTACCGACTTCATCATGCTCCTCTAAAATTCGCTCGGAGCTTATAGCACCATAATACCCTACTGCGGATGAGGAAATCAGTGTTTTTATTGGAAATTCATGTTTCTTAATATATTGCTCTAATAATTTAAGAGTTAGAACTCTACTTTCTAATAATTCCTTTTTTCTAGCAGAAGTCCAGCGTTTTTCAGCAATTCCTGCACCTACTAAATTAATAATAGTATCTACCCCTTCAAATGCAGCTACATCAATTTCTCCCTCTTTAGGATTCCATAGAAAATAAATTAAATTAGCTTCTGTAGTTGGAATTTTTTTTCTCGTAAGCACATGTATTTTATAATTATTTTTAAGTAGGAAAGGAATTAATTGCTTCCCTATGAATCCAGTCGCACCTGTTATTAAAATTTTGTTTTGCATTATGTTTGTTTTAATAACTAAAAATAATAAAAAAAGTGGAAACACTAAGGCTCCCACTTCTTACTATCTGCTTTTATTAATCTTATTTTTTTTTCATCAATTCAACAGAACGCTCTATAAAATCACTTAAAGCTTGACCATCCAACATATTTTGCGCTAATAAAGCCAAATCAAAAGATTGTTTTGCTATTTGCTTACTATCTTCATCATTTTTATTTAAGATATCCTGCATAATGGGATGATTGGCATTAATATTTACATTATATTTATCGGGCAAAGTTCCATAAAAATTCATCATTCCACCACCGCCCATTTTGGACATATCTTTCATTCTACGCATGAATTCATCCATAGTGATCGTTACTGGCGGATCGTTCGGACTTTGTGCCGTAACTTTCACTTCCATATGTTCGTTATTAATCGTGTTTTTATAAATTTCTATAACTTGCTTTTCTTGATCTTCATTTAAAACTTTTTCGAACTCTTCCTCTTTTTCAATTAAATTTTGAATTAGGTCAGCATCAACACGTTTCAAACTAGTTTTTTCTAATTTCTGTTCTAAAAATCCAATAAAATGTTGATCAATTGGACTATTCATTAATAATACATCATAGTTCTTTTGCTCAGCAGCCTTAATGTATTGATATTGCTTATTCACGTCATTAGCATACAAATAAACTAATTGTTCATTTTTATCTGTTTGTAAAGGAGCAACTTTTTCTTTGTATTCATCTAGAGTAAAGTTTTCTTTTTCTGTATTTTGTAATAAACAGAAATTCTTAGCTTTATCATAGAACTTATCATCCGACAACATACCATATTTTACAAATAAGCCAATATCAGACCATTTTTCTTCATAAGATTTTCTATCCTCCTTAAATAATTCCTGTAATTTATCAGCAACTTTTCTAGTGATATAACTATTAATCTTCTTTACATTTCCATCAGATTGTAAAAAGCTTCTTGAAACATTTAAAGGAATATCAGGACTATCAATTACCCCATGTAAAAGCATTAAGAACTCAGGCACTATTTCCTGTACATCATCGGTAATAAACACCTGACGGCTGAAAAGTTTGATTTTGTTTTTTTGTAATTCAAACTCATTTTGCACTTTAGGAAAATACAATATACCAGTCAATTCAAATGGGTAATCTACATTTAAATGTATCCAAAATAATGGATCTTCAGACATAGGATACAGCTCTCTATAAAAATCTAAATAGTCCTCATCTTTTAAATCTGAAGGATTTTTGGTCCAAAGAGGTTCTGTATTATTGATAATATTAGGAACTTCAATTTCCTTATACTTTGTATTACCTTCTTCATCTTCACCGTCCGGTTCATGCTGTGTACGGGTACCAAATTGAATAGAAACTGGTAAAAACTGAGCATATTTTTTCAAAATTTCTTCAATTCTACCCTCACTTAAAAACTCTTCCGACTCTTCATTAATATGCAAAATTATATCTGTTCCTCTCTCTGTTCTATCTCCTGCGTCTATAGTAAAGGATGTACTACCATCGCATGTCCATTTTGCTGCTTGTGCCTCCTCTTGATACGACAAAGTATTAATTTCCACTAAATCAGCAACCATAAATGCAGAGTAAAAACCTAATCCAAACTTCCCTATTATTTCTTGTGCATCTTTCGCTTCTTTGTATTTCTCCACAAATTCTGTTGCACCTGAAAATGCTACTTGGTTAATATACTTCTTTATTTCCTCTGCTGTCATCCCTATTCCTTTGTCCGAAATAGTAATTGTTTTCGCCTCTTTATCTAGCTTCACTTGAATAGTTGTATTTCCCAATTCTTGGTTATACTCACCTAAAGAAGCTAATCTTTTCATTTTTTGCGTAGCATCAACAGCATTAGACACTAATTCTCTTAAAAAAATCTCATTATCTGAATAAAGAAATTTTTTAATAATAGGAAAAATATTTTCCGTATGAATTGAAATAGTTCCTTGTTCTTGCATCATATATTTATTATTTTATAAAATTTAACTATCTATTTATATTCAATTGCAATCTCCATTCCAACGCTTTATTTAAGTCAATTTGACAGCATTTGAGAAAAACTGACAAATCAAATATTCCATAAAATATTCACAAAGATATTTCTACCCATCTGAGGAATACGGTTCCAATCCGAATAACTTGTATAATAGGTATCAAAGATGTTTTCCACACCTCCTTTCACTTGAAAACTATGCTTATTCCATAAAAATGAATAAGAAATACCAGCATGAAAAATCATAAACGCATCTACAGGTTTTTCTCCATACTTTGGATTAAAATTCTTTTTAGAACCATGCATCAAAGTAGAAACATAAGTGGAAAAGTCTTTTCTATAATAATGCAGTCCACTTTCAAAAATAAAAGGTTGTATAAAGGGCAAATAGGAAGCATTATTTTCTTTTCCAAAACTATAACTTGCCTTATTTTTCCATTCCAAAAAAGAAAAGATTTGAAAATCCACATCCATTGCTGTATTAAGTAAATAAGCTTTTGGTATAGAATTATATCTTTTTACTCCATTCGCTCCAATAGTCATTGAACCATATGCAGGTACTACATCTGCTGCTATATAATCCCAAAAAGTAAAATAATTCCCTGAAAAATGAATTCTTAGTTTTTCCTTTTCATAGGATGCATGCATGTGAAAAGATAAAGCCTTTTCTTTTTTTAGGCAAGGATTCCCAATATAATCATATCCATCAAAACTATTAAACAAATAAAAACCATAAGCTTCTGAAACACTTGGATTTCGCTCTGCATAGGATAAAGAAGTCAACAAGGTCAAATCTCTATTTTTATATTGCATTACAGAAGATAATCGTACCAAAAATTGCTTCTTCTTATTTTCTATTTCCGGATAAAAAATAGCTAAGCTTTCTAAACCAAAAGTATCTTCAATAGAATTTTGCTCATAAGCTAATCCTAAATTATTTTTCCATGTAAATTTTTGATTCAATCGCCATGCATCTTCCATATAAACATCTAATACGGAAGTACGAACGCCTGGCCAGGTAAGCATAAACATAGCAATTTCATTTTTATCTTCTGGATACATAGTCATTTCAGCATAAGAATAGTTACTATGAGCACTTAATTTGAAATTACTTGCATGTTCTGACATTTCAGTTTTGATTTGGGAATAAAATCCAGCCGTATTAGACCAGCCAGGCATATCCATCCTAATTGGAACAACTGGCCTAGGACTATCATCCATTATATGTGTTATTGCATTATAATAAACTTTATGTTCCCAAGATTTTATCCATGAATTTAAATTTCTATGTTTTAAAAATGCTGAATATATTTTTGCTTCAGCTAAAGATACATCCATAGGCAGTCCTGGATAACCCACATTTGTAGCTTTATCATAAATTGCAGAAACTCCTAACTCTGTTTTAGGCTTTATTGCATACGCGATACTTCCAGACACATTCCATTTTGTAAATGGAGAATATAAAACCTCATGTCCTCCACCTGCTTTATAATTTTTTGCATCACGAAAACTAGCATTCAAATCCAAGCCCCATTTCTTTTTTGACATAGATAGGCCTGCTAAAGCTATTTTTTGCGCATTATTAGATTCATAAGCTGTCATAGCTTGTGCCTTTACAAAATCTCTAGATGTACTTGCTTTATTCAAAGTAAAATCAATAGAACCACCAATTCCTGATCCATTTTCCATAGAAAATTGTCCTTGATTTACTTGTACTTTGGACAGATTGGAAACTTCAACATAAGAACTTATAGGGTCCATTTTATCCGTACAAGCTCCATAAATACGCATGCCATCAATAGTTAAAATACTCCTTTCTTGTGACATATTATTTAATTGCAATTCGGATGCATATGCTCCTCTTCGCAACATTTGAATTCCATGATTTCCTTGTAAATATTCTTCTATACTTGCACTAGATTTTTCTATATCCTCAGCTGCATTATGATAATCATAAATTTGCACTTCAGGTAAGTTAATTGCTTTCATTAAAGAATCCTCTTCTTCTGAAATAGAAATACTTGGAAAGCCTGCATTAACTTTCCAAGAAAATAACAAAAGAAAAGAAAACATACTATACTTTCTAATCATATTTCTTATCTTTTAAAATTCTACTTCTAAATACACAGTACTACTGGGATTATCTTCAGTGATTTCCTCCCCCTTAATTACCTCATCCTCCGAGTTTATTATTTGAAAATTAAGTTTCCAATATCCTGTCATAGAGAAATTTATTTTACCTTTATAAATTCCATTATTTTCGTGAATTAAATCTTCATTATCTGGAGAGGAATGATTGCCCATACTTGGCATTCTGGGATCAATTTTCAAGGTATAATTTTCTACAGGAAAAAAGTGATGCATATCTTCGGAAGAATATAGAGCTGTTTTAATGCTATTAATCCCAATTTTAGGATTTTTAGGTTCTATTAAAGCTAATATATAAGATTGATTGTCATTTCCATCAAATACGCTTACTCGTTGTCTTGTATTTTGTTTTACAGTAATTTCTTTTTCAAATGAATAGTTTCTTTCCTTCCATTCATACTCTAAAGATAAGACCCAATAATCTTCTCCTTCAGAAGCCATTTGAAAAATAGCATAATTTTCTAGATATTGATAAGGTTTTACTTTTATCAAATTTTCTCCAGAAGGAGCTCCATGACTCATGCCATGCATGTACATTACTGGTGCCCAATCAAAATTTTCTGGAATAAAATAATCACCATCTTCTTTAGAAATAAATCTAAAATACAAGCTGTTATAACCCGTATTTAAATGCTTTTCTGTGCTAAAAATTTCTAAACTGTGATTTTCAAAATCTTGTGAGGTAATCTTATACAAGTTTTCAAATGTATCTTCATTTTTCTTATCCTTGATATCTTCTTTATTACAAGATATAATTAATAGTGTAGTTAAGGCGATTATAGCCCATTGATATATAGTTCTCATTGACTTTTTTTTTAAAAATTATGTAATGTATTGTGATATAAGAATTCTATTAAATGCAATTATATATTGCAAATAGAATATAATAGCATACTCCTTTTAGGTGATTAACTTAGAATAAGGAATGTGCAAATAAATAAAAGACGTTTTATAAGAACTATATTTTCTGGAGGCTTATCTAATTGATTAAATATTAAGGAGCTAATAAAAAAATCATTTTTAGGAAGTAAATATGACTTTTCAATTGATTTTTCAATTGATTTTGGAGTAGAAATAAAGTAAGAGGGCAAGTATAAAACTTCTGCTTTTGCAGATTTAAAAACCTGTGCTATATTTTGACTTTCTTCTTCTTCTGAAATTTTCATTATTTGGCATTGCCCTTCACAAGCACGTTGAGGTTCATTCTTATTTTCGCAAAACACTTCAATAAAAAAAGAAGTATTATATTGGTATATACCATACAATACCCCATTTTTTAGTAACA
>DATGSF010000054.1:0-17085 GCA_035302865.1 Chitinophagaceae bacterium | reverse complement strand
AAATTAAATGCCATTGAAATCTTCTTAATAAAGCTGTGTCAATTGCTTCTGGGAAATTAGTCGCGGCAATAAAAAGTACTTCTTTACCTAATTGATCAACTAATTGCAATAAAGAGTTTACCAATCTGCGCATTTCACCAACATCTTTTTCATCAACAGAGCGCGCAGTTCCAATTTGATCAAACTCATCAATAAATAAAACGGCTTTATCTCTTTGTGCTTTATCAAATAATGCCTTTACATTTTTAGAGGTAGCTCCTATTTTTGAATCTATTATAGTACTTAAATTTAAACTCAAAAGTGGTTTTTTTAGGGATTTTGCAATAGCTCCAGCTAATGCAGTTTTACCACAACCTGTTGGACCTGAAAATAATATTTTTTGTGTTACTGGCAAGTTTTCTGCTAATAACTCCTCCTTAAAGCGATGCTCTAAAAATAAGGATTCTACTTTTTCTTTAACTTCTTTTTTTAGAAAAATATCTTCTACATCCATTAACTCTGAATGCGAAACTACCAAGTCTAATAAGCTACTCATAATATTATAGTTTAATGTTTATGATTGGGATTTTCATTTGGACTGCAGCATTCAACTTTATCATTGTTTAAAGCAGGACTTATATACGGAATATTTAGATTCAGCCCTCTTAATATTAGTAAAACTGACATAATAATAATAACATAAGGAGATAATTTTTTCAAAAACCTTTGCCATTGCATTTTCATCAAAGAACCTGCATAGGAAACGGCCACCATTGCGGGCAAAGTTGCTATTCCAAAGCCAAACATAAACACCGCACTATGGATAAGATTACCAGTCGCCAAAGCACCAGCCAAAGCAATATAAACTAATCCGCAAGGCAATAAACCATTTAAAACACCTATTAAAAACAAAGAAGGGTAATTAGCTTTTTGAAATAATTTTGAAAAGACTTTACCAAATGCATTATTCCATATAATTTGCAAACCGGGTATACGTATTAATCGAGTTCTAAAAATAGCAGTAATACCAGCAATGAGCATTAAAACACCAATAATTACAGAAAGATTTTGTTGCCAGCCAAACACAGCAAATTGACTTCCTATCCAGCCGAGAATAACGCCAATTAAAGTATAGGTAAATACACGACCTAAGTTATAAATCAAGATACCCAACCATCTACCTGCAGAAGAATTTTGAGGAAAGGGAATAGAAAGAGCTAAAGGACCACACATACCAACACAATGCAAGTTTCCTAAAATTCCTATAATTAAGCCTCCTACCAATGCAGCCCAAAGCATATTAAAACTTAGTTTTTTATAAATATGTGCTTGTCAATAGCATAACGTACGTCATCCATATACCAATCACCTCGTAATATATAATTTCCTTCTTGCAGTTCCTCTTTATTAATCATAATTTGCGCATCACGATCAAGTTCAAGAGGAATATTTATATCTCCTTTTTTAGAAGCAGGTCTATAAAGTTTTAGTTCTGATTCAGTTATCTCTTTATTTAAACATTCTAATGGAAATTGCAAGATTAGAACATCCTCATTTTGGAAAACTTCAAATGGTGTATCCATAGCTTCAAAGCGTTTTTGAGCTCGTATATTATCTTCATAGTCTATCTCTGCTTCATAATAATCCTCCATGACCATATCATAAGGCACCTGACTCGATTTAACTACTAAAAATATTAAAGCTCCAGCTCCGAGAAGTATAGCTAAAGTTATCCCCCAACCCCAATGAAAAACTTGATTCTTTTTTTTATTTTCTCTTAATTCCATAATCTTTAATTTCGAACAATCGGACCTGCAAAAGTAGCTTTAAAAGTATTAATTACTTTTTCATCTGCAATTGCTTCTACTTTTATTTTTGTATTAGCTGCTGTTAATTCAGATTTAGGCAAAACAATAAACAAACTCGCAGTATTTTGGGATTCTGGTTTTAAATTAATAATTTGTTTATCAATCATTATAATCTCTCCCTCTTTATCAATCAAACGCAAGCTTACATTATATTCCTTATTAGTTTTGTTAGTAAGTTTAACATTATACATATTACTTAATGAATCATCACCTCTTTTCTGATACACCATTCCTGATGTTCTAAGTAATTGACCACCAACATCTTTTCTGGTAATTAACATAGCAATTATTAAAGAAGTTAAAATAAGAAGTACTGCGGAATAGGCATACATTTTACTAGTGATTCTAAATTTCTTACCGTGTGCGATATTATTTTCTGAATCATAGCGAATTAATCCTGTAGGCCTTCCTACTTTAATCATTATATCATCACAAGCATCAATACAAGCTGTACAGTTAATACATTCTAATTGAGTACCATTTCTAATATCAATACCAGTTGGACAAACATCTACACATTGATAACAATCGATACAATCTCCTAAACCCGAATCCGCTTTCTTTGTAAATTTTCCTCTTGGTTCTCCACGAACATAATCATAAGCAACTACTATACTATTTTCGTCTAATAGTACACCCTGCAAACGACCATAAGGACATATATTAGTACATACTTGTTCTCTTAAAAAAGCAAAAACAGAAAAGAATACTATAGTAAAAATTAAAATACCTATAAAACCTAAATAATGATCTATAAAATTACCGGTAATAATTTTATAAAGTTCATCAATACCAATGATATAAGATAAAAAGGTATTAGCTATTATAAAGGAAAGAATAAAGTATATAAAATAACGTAAAGCATATTTTCTTCTTTTTTCTTTATCCCACTTTTTATTATGTAAGTATCTTTGTTTTCCAGCAGATCCAAGAATCCAATAATCTACTTTTCGAAACATAAATTCCAAAAAGACGGGTTGCGGACAAATCCAACCACAAAATATCCTACCAAAGGCATTTGTGAATAAAGCTATAAAAACAATTCCCGCTAACATAATAAGCCCAAAGATTAGAAAATCTTCAGGCCAAAATAAGTATCCAAATATTATAAATTTACCCTCAGGAATGTTAAATAAGAATAATGGATTACCATTCACAAAGATAAAAGGCAAACCAAAGAATAAAGCATAATAAAATATAGCTAAAATTGTACGCTTTTTAGTATAATCCCCTTTGGGCTTTGTTGGAAATATCCAATTTCTTTTACCATCTTTATTTACTGTAGAGATGGAATCTCTAAATGATTCCGTCGTATTTCCTTTAGGTATCATTTTTACATTAATTTAAAGCAACCTCATCCATGGTTTCCTCAGCATCTTCCTCTAATCCATCTTGTTCTTCACTATCATTAGGAACATATAAATCACCTTCTGGATCTTTTGGATTTTGAACTTCTTTACCACGAATTGAAACAATATAACTTGCAACTTGTGCAATTTCTCTAGAGCTGTACTGATCTTGCCAGCTAGCCATTCCTTTATCTAAAACTCCATACTTTATAACAGAGAAAATATCTTTAATATCTCCACCATGCAACCAATAGTCATCTACTAAATTAGGACCAACTCCGCCTTCTCCATTTTGTCCATGACATGCAGCACAAACATTAGCGAATATTTGTTTACCAGCAGCCAAGTCCGTTTCTGCATCCATATATTCCACATTCGTTTCATCTATAAGATTTCCAGCTTTGGCTAAATAAGCTTCCTTAGCTTTTTCAGCTTTTTCATAGGCTATTTCTAAACGTTCTTCCTGCATAGGTAAAATCTTAGCACCATGCACCATCCATAAGTACACAACAGCATAAACAACTGAAATGATAAAGAACCAATTCCACCAAGGAGGAGTTGGGTTATCTAGTTCGCCTATCCCATCATAATCATGACCTAAAGAAATCGCCTCTTCGGAGGCAGCATCTAAGGACTTAGTAGCGTTTATTCTCTCTAACCATGTTAATTTTTCACGTTTTTTATGCTCTTCTTTAGAAATTGGATTTCTTAAAGAAGCAAAGTGACGGAACATAACTAAAAGTAAAAACAATATAATTAGTTCAAGAACGATCACACTAAATAATGCATAAAAAGAAATTGTAGAAATACCTGCAATCATACCGTTTGCGTCTCCTGCTAAATCTTCTTGCGCATAAACACCAAAAGGGATTAAGATTATTAATACGGCAAAAATGGCAACTAACGCATTTTTCATATTATCTCTAAACATTTTCCCAAGATGTAATTTATTTTTAAATACATGAACAGTCGAATGGACTGCTTTTCCCATTGCTGCAATAGCAATGAGCAATAAAATCACTACAGATACTAACAGTATTGCAGAGTTTTCAAATAATTCAGATTCCCAAAAGGGTGTTTTTTCTTTTATTTGAGCAAATCCTACAAACGGAAATACAGTTAAAAATGTTAAGCTCAAGATTTTATAGAATAAATTTCTCATAGAGTAAAAAATATTATAAAGCAATTAAACGTATAGCATTTTAATCTTCAAGAGGATAATTTTTAATTTCATTAATTGTCTTTTTTGATTTTGAAAACACAAGTATCAATGCCAAAATAAACACCACCATAAATATCACCAATGTAATTATTGGAAATATGCTCACATCTTCAATCGAACTTAATGAATTAATAAACCTCATAATTTTATATTTTTGAAATGGCGAAGCCCTAATGGATTTCGCCATTTATTTTTTATTTTAATTTACATTTTCTTTTTTAATGTCAGTACCCAATCGTTGTAAGTAAGCTATTAATGCAACAATTTCATCAGTTGTTCTAACTTCAATATCATCCTTAGCTAAGCTAGCTTGAATTAACTTAGCTTGTGCTTCAACATCTGCATTTGCTTCCTTGTGATAACCTTCAGAATAAGGTACTCCTAATTTTGTCATTGCTTTAATCATTGGTCCTGTCTTTCCTAAATCAATCGAATTAGTAAATAACCAAGGATATTTAGGCATTATACTATTAGATACCATCATTTTCGGATCATACATATGATTATAGTGCCAGCTATCAGGATATTTTTTACCTATTCTAGCCAAGTCAGGTCCAGTTCTTTTAGACCCCCACTGGAATGGAAAATCATAAATAAATTCTCCCGCTTTAGAAAACTCTCCATATCTCGCTTCTTCATCTCTAAATGGTCTTATCATTTGAGAGTGGCAAGTATAACAACCTTCCCTAATATAAATATTTCTTCCATGTAACTCTAAAGGAGTATAAGGTTCTACACTTGAAATGGTAGGAACGTTCGATTTTACTAAGAATGTTGGCACCATTTCAACTAAACCACCTATACCTACTGCGATTAAAGCCAATACGGTCATTTGAACAGGACGACGCTCAATCCACCCATGCCAATGCTCGCCTTTAGCTTTTCCTTTTTTAACGTTTTTAGGCAATGGAGCAACTTCCGCTTTTTCTCCTTCAATTAATTTGCCAGATTTAACAGTTTTATAAATATTATAAACCATTAAGAATACACCAATTAAATATATTAATCCCCCTATAGAACGTAAAACATATGCATTTTGAGCTACGTTTAATGTTTCATAAAATTGGTATTGTAAAGTACCCTCAGCTGTGAATTTTTTCCACATGGATGCTTGCGTAAATGCCGCCCAATATAAAGGAATAGCATATAATACAATACCTAAGGTTCCTAACCAGAAATGCGTATTCGCTAATTTATTAGAGTATAGTTTAGTATTAAATATTCTTGGCAATAACCAATATAACATACCGAAAGCTAAAAACCCATTCCAACCTAAAGCTCCTATATGTACGTGAGCAACAGTCCAGTCTGTATAGTGAGAAATAGCATTTACAAATTTAATAGAAAGCATAGGTCCTTCAAAAGTTGCCATACCGTAACAAGTTAAAGCAACAACAAAGAACTTTAATATTGCACTTTCTCTTACCTTATCCCATGCACCTCTTAAAGTTAATAAACCATTTAACATACCACCCCAAGATGGAGCAATAAGCATAACAGAAAATACTGTACCTAAACTCTGTGCCCATTCTGGTAAAGCAGTATATAATAAGTGATGTGGACCAGCCCAAATATATAAGAAAATTAATGCCCAAAAGTGGATAATAGACCATCTATAAGAATATACCGGACGATTAGCAGCTTTAGGAACAAAATAGTACATTAATCCTAAAAAAGGTGTTGTTAAGAAAAAAGCAACTGCATTATGACCATACCACCATTGAACCAAGGCATCTTGAACTCCAGCGTACCAAGAATAACTTTCTAAAAAGCTATAAGGCATAGACATTGCATTCACAATATATAACATAGCAACAGCAACCCATGTACCAACATAGAACCATATTGCTACGTATAAATGCGAAACTCTACGATTAAGCATTGCAATTAACATATTAGCACCAAATACCACCCATAAAATTACTACTGCGATATCCAAAGGCCATTCTAATTCTGCATATTCTTTACCTTGGGTATAACCCATCCATAAGGTAATAGCACCAAATAAAATAGTTAACTGCCAGCCCCAGAAATGAATCTTACTGAGTACGTCTGTCATTCTAACTTTTAACAATCTTTGCATAGAATAATATACTCCAGCAAAAATTGCATTACCTACGAAGGCAAAAATTACAGCATTCGTATGAACAGGACGCATACGTCCAAAAGTTGTTGCAGGCAATCCTAAATTTACATCAGGAAAAGCTAATGATAAAGCAGCCCATAGTCCCGCCAACATACCAATAACACCCCAAAATAGGGTTGCATAAGAAAACTGTTTTACTATTTTATTATCATAATAAATAGTTTCTAACTGCATCGAAGTTCCTTCTGTTTTTGTAGAAGAAGAAAGTGTTTGACTCATTATAGATTATTTAATTAATTGATTTTTTATTGATCGTTTTTATTTTTATCTTTTGAATAATTATCTTCTTTTAGATTCTCTTCAAATAAAATACTGTGTGCTGGAGTGTAATCGTCTTCATATTGTCCTGACTTTACAGACCAAATAAAAGCACCCAAGAATACTATGGCTACTACCAAACTTACTCCTAACAAAATTAACATCACTCCCATAACCTCTTTTTTTAACTTCAAAATACAAAGTTAAAGAAATTTACTTTTTTCAAACATGACAATAGTCAGACACAAACATGACTTTTGTCATAAATCCAGACTTTCATTTTTTCAATAAGTATACATGATTCAAATTCAATCATTAATATATTTAATCTTTCAAAAGCCATTTAATGCTTTAATTTATTCTTTTGAGCATGCCTTTTACTTCCCGAATAGGTGATTAAAATTATTGAAAAAGTACTCAATGGCATTAAAATTGCAGCAATTAATGGTGACAATACACCTTGAACAGCAAAGTATATACCAACAAGATTATAAATTATTGAGAAAATAAAGGCCCAGTGAATTACTGTTTTATGTTTTTGGGTAAATTGAAATATATTCGGAAGTAAATTGAGATTCTTAGCATCAAAAATAGCATCACCTGCGGGTGAAAAATTTTCCATGTTTTCAACTATGCAAATTCCAATATCACTTTTTAATAAGGCACCAGCATCATTTAAGCCATCGCCTACCATTGCTACAAGTTTTCCTTCCTCCTGAATAGAAGCAACATAATTAAACTTATCTTGTGGCAATTGCTCAAAACGCATATCTACCTTTTCACCAATTGTTTGTTTTAAATAGTTTTTTTCAACATCATAATCTCCAGTCAAAAGAGCAAGTGTATAGTCTTTTTCTTCAAAAGAATGAAATACTTCCTTCACCCCTTTTCTTAATCCTTGTTTTAAAAGATAATAACCTAATAATTTACCATCTTTAGCAATAAAAATAGCGGTTCCTTTATTGGGTATATTCTCATTTCTATCCACATCGAAGAATCCTAATAAACCCGCCTTCCAATGAACGCCGTCTATCCAGCCTTCAATACCTAAACCTGGATGTTCTTTAAAATTGCTAACAGGTTTCAAACTGAATGTTTCCTTGTCATAGAGTCTGGAAATAGGCTTCACAAATGTGTGAGTGGATGGTCTCGCTAAAGATAAGATGGAGCAAATATCATCTTTATTTAGATTATCGCCTATAAATACTGCTTCCATTTGCTCCGCTGAAGTTAAAGTTCCAGTTTTATCAAAAACTACATGCTTGACCTTAGCCATATATTCTACTAAATTAGCTTTCCTAAGAAAAAAGCCATTCTTTGACAATATTCGAATAAAATAACCGTCTGTAAAGGTAGAAGTCAGCAATAAGGCACATGGGCAAGCAACAATAAGTACCGAGGTCAGCGCTCTCCAAGCTTTAGTTTCTACTCCTTGTGCAAACCAAAATGTTGCTGCTAATGCTGATATAATTAATACAATAACCGTAAAATATTTAGCTAATACTTGAATAAAAGAATTTCGAACCAGTTTTTCGTCATCTTTATCTATTTTTGAATCAGACCACAAAGAAGTCAGATAACTTGTTTCCACCTTTTTAGAAAGTCTAATTTTCAAATTTTGACCTAATTGTTTACCACCAGCATAGAGCAATTCATTTTTATCTTTTTTAACCGGTACAGATTCACCAGTAACAAAACTATAATCTATTAATGCATCTCCATCTAGAACATAACCATCTGCAGGAATTAATTCTTGATTATGTATTAATAGAACATCCCCTTCATTTAAATCTGGCAAAGTAGTAGGAATTTCTTTACCATTTACGATTTTTGTAGCTGAAATGGGAAAATAATCAGTATAACTTCTTTTAAAAGAAATATGATCATAAGTTTTTTGTTGTAAAACTCTACCCACGAGCATCCAGAAAACAATTCCTGCCATGGAATCAAAATACCCACCTTGACCTAAAACAAAAACTTCATATAAACTCCTTCCAAAAGTTAAAACAATTGCTAAAGCTACTCCAAAATCAATATTTAAATGCTTATGTTTTAAACCCTTATATGCGCTGGAAAAAAATTCTGTAGCACTATAAAAAAAGACTGGTAAAGATAAAGCAAAGGCTATATATTTAAACATTGGTCCAATGAATGCTTCTGCACCAACATTTGAAGATAAATATTCAGGAAAACTCAATAATAAAATATTTCCAAATGCAAATCCAGCAACGCCCAGTTTGTAAATTAAGCTTTTATCTTTTTTTACCTCTTTTTTTTCAAAGTCTTGTAAAGATAAATGGGGTTCATAACCGAGAGAAACTAGAAATTCAACTATGTTTCTTAAACTTAATTTCTCTATATCAAAAATTATCCTAGCTTCTCGTTTTAAGAACTGAATATCAACTCTAAAAACTCCAGCTAATAGTTGAGGCAAATGCTCTAGTAGATAAATACAAGAACTGCAATGAATTTTAGGTATATGAAATACGACATGCGCTTCGTTCCCATCTTGGTATTTAAGTAACCTTTGAATTACTTTTTCATTATCTAAATACGCAAAATGATTTTTTCTAAAAGTAGTTCTTAAATTATTACCAGCATTCGGATTTAATTTGTAGTATTGATCTAACTTATTCTCTTTAAGCAATACGAAAACAGAAAGACATCCCTGACAGCAAAAATAATGAGTCTCATGCTGGAAAGATAGGTCTGGACAAACCTCTCCGCAGTGATAACATGGTACTATTTGACTGGAAGAAGTTTCTACCTTTGATTGAGGATGTCTTTTATCTGTTTTCATCTCCTTGAATGATACAAAAGTACATCAGTTTTAATGAACCCAAGCTGACTTAAGTCATACTTTGAGGTGATTTATATCATTTTAACAATTAAATCAGCCCATCGTAATGGATGGGCTGATTTAACTATTGTCTTTTATTCTTTATGAAAAGGATATCTATAATCAGTTACAGGAACATAAGTTTCTTTTATTGTTCTTGCACTTAACCAACGATATAGATTCAATGCTGATCCTGCTTTATCATTTGTCCCTGAAGCTCTAGCACCTCCAAATGGCTGTTGTCCTACTACTGCGCCAGTAGGTTTATCGTTAATATAAAAATTACCCGCTGCATTCTCTAAAGCTTTAGTCATATACTCTAAAGCATAACGATCTTGAGCAAAGATAGCTCCAGTTAAAGCATAAGGAGAGGTAGTATCTACAATTTTAAGTGTTTCTTTCCAATCTTCATCTTCATAGATATATATCGTCAACACTGGACCAAACAACTCTTCGCACATAGTTACATAATCGTGTTTCTTTGCTAAGATAACAGTAGGATGAATAAAATATCCCTCAGATTTATCATAAGTACCGCCAATAATAACTTCAGCGTCTGCATCATTTTTAGCTTGGTCTATAAAAGAAGCTAGTTTATCAAATGATTTTTCATCAATAACTGCATTAATAAAGTTAGAGAAATCATCAGTTTTCCCAATTTTTAAAGTTGCAATTTCATTTTGTAATTTATGAATGATTTCATCTGCTTTGCTTTTTGGTAAATAAGCCCTAGATGCAGCAGAGCATTTTTGTCCTTGGTATTCAAAAGCTCCTCTTAATAAATTTGCCACAACTGAGTCAATATTCGCAGTAGGATGAACAAACACAAAATCCTTTCCACCTGTTTCACCTACAATTCGTGGATAAGTTTTATATTTATGAATGTTCTGCCCAATTGTTTTCCACATCTCTTGAAATACTCCAGTTGAGCCTGTAAAATGCACCCCAGCAAAATCAGGATGATTAAAACAAACTTCCCCTACAGTAGGACCGCTGGTATAAACCAAATTAATTACCCCATCAGGTAAGCCTGCTTCTTTTAATATCTCCATAATCACATTAGCAGAATACACTTGAGTATTAGCAGGTTTCCACACTACCACATTCCCAGCCATTGCAGCAGAAGTTGGTAAATTCCCAGCAATAGCAGTAAAATTAAAAGGAGTTACCGCTAAAATGAAACCTTCTAATGGTCTATATTCCATTCTATTGTTAAAACCTTCAGGAGAAATAGGTTGTTGTTGGTAAATTTCACTTAAATAGTGCACATTAAAACGTAAAAAGTCAATAAATTCACATGCACTATCAATTTCTGCTTGAAATGCATTTTTACTTTGCGCTAACATGGTAGCAGCATTCAATTTATACCGATACTTTTCACTTAATAAATTAGCTGCTTTAAGAAATATTGCTGCCCTATGCTCCCAGCTAGTATTTGCCCATTCTTTTCTCGCTTTTAATGCTTCTTCAATGGCTTTTTCTACGTGTTCTGCTTCACCTTTATGAAAATGACCTAATTCAAAAGCATGTTCATGAGGTGGATGCATGGTAACTAAATTGTTTGTACGCACCTCTTCCGCACCTATATACATTGGTGCATCCATTTTATGTTTTTTTAATTCTTGAATTGCTTCTTGCAATTTTTTCGCATCCTCTGAGCCTGGTGCATAATCTCTCACTGGCTCATTTTTTGGCATGTCGAAATAAAAATAACCGTTATTCATAATAAAATTTTATAACTTTTCTGAAATATCGATAACAGAGACATCTCGTTTGACTTTAATGGTAACTCTTTGTCCTCTATCCAAGCTATTTAAGACACTAATTAGTTCTTCGATATGAACAATAGGCTTATAATTAATATTAAAAATTATGTCCCCATCTTTAAGACCAAACTTTTCTCCTATTTTCTCTTTTTTCAAAGATAAGATTTTAACTCCTAAACCATCGTAAGATTTATCACTTTCTATACCCCATTCTTCCCAAGAAGCAGTATTAAAAGATAATTCTTTGGACAAACCATCAGGTATGGACTGTATGTATTCTTGCAAAGCTCCATTTAAAGTAACTTCACTAATTAATTCAACAATTCTAAAAATGCCATTTTGATTTACACCATGAAATTGATCCTGCGTTGTACCATGCTTTAAATGTGCTCCTGTATTAATAGTAAAAACTGGAAAATTAAATTTCTTATATACATCAGCTATAGAAGACTCTTGATAGCCTTGGATGGGCAATACATTAATATTTCCCTTTTTAAATAAAGTGACATTATCATTAAGTCCATATATAAAAAGACCTGTATTATGTAGGTAATTGCCTATATAATCATAATGAAAAGTGTGGACTATTTGATTTTTGACTGTTTCTGGAAGTTGCTTTAAAAAATGTAAAGCTCCTTTATTATTCATTTGAGAAGCAGAATAAAAAACAAATAGATAATTATAATCACTTTTATCTATAGGAAGCAAATTAAAAATCTCTAAACTAGCTAGTAAAGCCACAATTCCACTAGCATTATCATCCGCACCATAAAATATTTCCTTATTCGAAGAAGTAGAATTCCCTAAATAATCATAATTAGCACTAAAAACTATAGTTTTATCTTTTTTATTATCCACATAATGATAAATATTTTCAGTGTTCTTTTTAATATTAACTAAATCTAATTCAAAAGAAATTGTAGCAAGACTATTTTTATTTTTAAAATAGTTCTCATAGGTTTTATTTGAAATAACCAATACGGGAATATCTAGTTTTTTAAAACTGTCTTCTTTTACATATAGCGTTTCTAGTACATCAAATTGATCATAAAGAATTAAAGCTGCTGCATCTTGCTTTAAAGCTTCTTGAGCTAAAGCAAATGCATGTTCTATCCAATTTTCCTTATATTTTTCAGCATCATTTTGTGAATCAAATAAAGGCAAAAGCCAAGGAGTAAGAGGCTCTTTCATATTTTTCATTAAATGCCCACTAAAACTTTTATTGGATGAAAATGGCAATGGAGCAACTTCCTCTGGCACTCTAACAAATTTCTTATTAATTATACATCTTGTTTGTGCGCCTAATCTTGATTCAGTTATGATTTCGAATTCTCTATTAATTTTTAAGTCCACATGGGGTAAAGAGAACTCTTTTAAACGAGATTTAATATAGTTTGCAGTATTGGTAGCACCTAATTCACCTGCCTTTCTTCCTTCTAGTCTAGGATCAGTTAAAAATCTAAGATCAGTTTTTATTTGCTGTCTAACATGTTCTTTATCCTTATTTTTAAGTTCATAGACAGAAGTATTAGATTTATTCTTTTGAGCAAATAAGCTAGGTGAAAATAAGTTAAATAGAAATGAAAATATTAAGAGATTTAAAAAGCTATTTTTCATGATAAATTAAAACACAAATATAAAAAGAAAATTTTGTAATAAAAAAAAGCTCTCCAAACTGGAGAGCTATATTTTTGATATAATAGCATCTAATTAATTTTCCCACATATCCATTTCACGTTCCATTAATTCACGTTCTAATTGTTCCCCTATATATAAGCTACGAATATCGTCTCTCTTAAGTCTTTGACCTCTAGGATTGTTTTTAGAAGTTTTGATAATATAACTAGAGAAATATCTATTTTCAAACAAATCAGCCCAAGTCATACGTTTTAAATCGTTAATTGGATTATAAACTTCGTAATTAACTAATTTATTTTTCAACTCTGGATAATATAACCAAAACATTGGAATTTCAACCTCTTGCGCTACTTCCCCTTCACCGATAGTTTGCGATTTTACAGGAGATAATCCTATAATACGCACTACAGAACGACCAATATTTCTATCAAAAATAACATCTTCTTTAATTTGATATTTAATAATAGAGTTTATGTCAAATTCTTCACGATATTCTGTTTGAATAACCTCAAAAGTAATAGGGTCAATTTGCTCATCTATCCGAACTTGATCACCCAACATTTCTTCTAATCCTTCTTCAGTCATTTCAGTAGTAAATCTATCATCAATAGGATCATAGGCAGCCACTTCACCACTTTTCACAAGGTATAAAAGAATTTCTATAAAAGCTCCCCCTCCTGTATATTCATCACCTTCATAAATAAAGGCTTGATTTTGTTTTTCACGAACATCTATTTCTCTCCATACTCTAGTCTTCCAAGCAACGTCAATTTCACGAATTGGCGCCCATTCTACAACACGATTTTTACGTTCTGTTCGTTCAATTGCACCATCTGGCACAAGAGAAGGTTTCCATTCATCCTTAACGCCAACGCGTTCTTGATTATTATTACCTGCAACAGCTGCATCTTGATTCATAGGCTGTGCATATGTCATACCATAACCTACAAGTATGGCGGTAAATGTGAGTGAAAGTGATTTAATAAAATTCATATTCCGTGAGTTTCTTTTTAATTCAATGTTAATGTTATAGAGTTAATAGGTCTTTCTCTTCCGTCAGGACCTTTAGCTCTAACGTTGTCTATAATCCATCTATCACCTGCTCTAGATCTATTCATATAATCTTTCGTAGCTTGGTTAAATCTCGCGCTAGTATTATTACTAACATAAGTTTCACCATTTGAATCTATCCAATAAAAAGTGAAAGATACTATATTATAACGTAAATTAAAAGGGAAATCATCTAATTCTGCAATAATTCCTAAAGCTGATTTAGCTTTCCCTGCATTTATTGATCCGGAAGATTGTCCTAACATTCTAGCTACTGGATCAGGAACATATTTAGTTCTGATTTTACCTCTTTCCAATGGTGTTTTATTTCCACCTTTCCCAGCTGAAATAACATATTCTAATTCAGCGATTTTATCAACTTCCACATCAAACTTACCAGGACCAGTTGGTGTTTTTTTAGCGCCAGGCATATCGAAAGATACATCTTCAATATTATATCCAGAAGCTGAAATAGTTACAGGATTTTTAATCCCAATGTACATTACATTCATTTTATCTAACTGTAATGAAGCACCCGCGCTTCCCACCATATATTTAAAGCTAAAAGGGTAATTTTCTGTTTCACCTCCTTTATCAATACTTACTTGACCGCTAACAGTACGTTCACCCGTACCTGATGCTCTAATTTTCAGCGTACCAATACCATTCTCCACTCGTACTGGTCCAGCACTAGAAGTTATAGTTGGTTTATCAGATTTATTGTAAGCAGCTAGCATTATCTTAGCTTCAATCTCATCACCTTGTAATGCATAAGTAGTATTTGGAACAGCTATAACCTCTAAACCATCAAATTTATAATCGTCAATATGAATTTGTTTAATTAATTCTTCTAAAACCATAGATTCCGTATTTAGAATATCGTTTTGGTATTTAGAAAACAAGGTTACAACTGCAATAACTGGTACATTATTAAAAGTACCTGTTGACCAATCTCCTAATGGATTATCTTCAGATGGAGTGGGTTCAATAATTTGTAAAGGAGAATTTTGTTTAAAAGTAGACTTGAAGGCTCCATCTGGCAATAAAGCCTCAACATCGTTCAAGTACTTTTGAAGGTCCGCCTTTAATTGGTCTCCACCTTTTTCTTTTACTAATATTTTAGTTGGTTCATTAATATCATCAATTCTTTTAATTTGCTTCACTCCATTATCGTCGGTTTCCCATCCTCCGGCAGCATTAATAATTGAATCTTTCCAAACGTTTAAGTTAGCAATTGCATCTTCTGTATGTTGTTTTAATACTTTTGCAATATCATTAACTCTTTTAACCTTATCTCTTTCCGATGGATTTTGCTCCATTGCATCGAGACTGGTATATATATCATTATTTTTCCCGTCTATTGATGTGTTTGAACGAACAATACTTTCGTCAATTGTATTGAAGGCATTCAAGACTTCTCTTGTGATATTTAGTGCTAACATTGCAGTTAGAACCAAATACATAAGATTTATCATCATCCCCCGTGGATCTTTAGGTAAGGACATATTATAATTTATTTTTTAAAGTCATTAAATAGATTTCTTAGATATATGGTTTCTAACTATGAAACCATATATTAAATTTTCAAGGCACAAAAATTTCAATAAATTTTTGATGCTACTCATTATCTACCTTGCATTGCACTTAACATATTACCATATATGGTATTTAATGCAGATAAATTAGAACTTAATGTTTCTATTTCATGTTTCGCAGACATAGCATCCTCTGCACTTGCAGCCATTGCATCTGAAGCAGCAACTAAGTTGCCATAGAATTTATTCATAGCTTTCAAGTGATTGTTAGCATCTTGTAACTCTACTTCATATATCTGATTTAATGATCCTAAATTTTTAGATAAAACTTGAACTTGTTCATGAAATTGAGCCGTATCTTCTGCAGCCTCATTAAATGAACTTAAAGTTTGTGAAGCACCTAAGAAAGTATTCTTCATTTGTGCTAAAGCGCTAGAAGCTTCAGAAACATTTTGCGTATATTCTGTAGTTGCGCTTGTTAAATGCGTCATATCTTTCATTTGGTTAACAGTTTCACCAAATTTCTGGAAGTTAGCATTTAATCTTTCCAAATTTGGTGCAGTGATATTAGCATCTTCTAACATTTTATCCATTGCTCCTAGTGCACCACCACCAGCAGTACCACCGCCCCCGCCAGCACCTAATGGATGTTCCGGCTTAATAAAAGGTTTACCAGTTCTTGCAGCTTCTACTTCTGGATTTATATCAAGATTTGGATAATAGCGCTCCCAATAGTAATCCTTTACTGGAGGTAATATACCAAGTAGAGTAAAAATAAATGCTTCTGTACACATTCCTACTGTTAACATCAGTCCTGCTCCGGGCCAATGTTGTAATTTAAACAATGCACCTAATAATACTATACCTGCACCTACCCCAACGATAAGGTTTTTTAAATATTTTCCTTTCGAAGACTCAAAAAATAAACGAATTGAACCACCCATACTGATTTAATTTTAAAGTTTTTTTTGTTAAATAAATTTGTTTTTCTCTGTATTTGTTTTCTTGGTTTTAAGATTATATCTTATTCTATTGCCCTAAAGATTGTTCTGTTTGTACATATATCGTTCTAAATCCTATATAAGCTTTAGCTGTATCAGCAAATTCATAATCTCTATTACTAATATTTAAGTATGGATAAGGGTCTCTCCAACTTCCGCCTTTTAGAACTTTAAGTTTTAACCATTCAGGGTCTCCTTCTTCTGTTCTATAATGCACATCAGGATTTAAATCTGCCATAATATTCTTACTATAAGCTGATTGTTCATAAGCTGTACTAGTCCATTCAGCTACATTTCCTGACATATTATATAAACCATAATCGTTTGGCCAGTATGCTTTAGCATTTACAGTATATAATCCACCATCCGCAGAATAATCTCCTCTTTGCGGTTTAAAGTTTGCCAAGTAGCATCCTTTTTGATTAACTGTATAA
>DATGSF010000053.1:0-3827 GCA_035302865.1 Chitinophagaceae bacterium | reverse complement strand
TTTAATTTCTAATTGTCCTACTGATTATCAAGTTCAATTTAATAATCAATGCTTTCCACTTTACTATTACGAAGAACGAGAAAAAGCCAATCCTGGTTTATTTGATGCGGCAGGAGACAGTGAGTACGTTCGTAGAGATGGTGTTTCCGATTTTATTTTGGAAAGAGCTAAAAAGCAGTATGGGAAGAATGTCACCAAAGAAGATATTTTCTATTATGTTTATGGTATTTTACATAGTGAAGATTACAGAAATACTTTTGAAAATGATTTAAAGAAAATGTTGCCTCGCTTGCCGTTGGTAGAAGATGTGCGTGATTTTTGGAAATTTAGCAAAGCTGGAAGAAAGTTAGCAGAATTGCATTTGAATTATGAAGAAGTGCCGCATTATGAAGGAGTTGAAGTAAGTGGTGCTTCAGAAGAGGCTTTTCTGATTAATCCAGATTTATACAAAGTGCAAAAAATGCGCTTTCCAAAGAGGGACCAGAAAGATAAAATTATTTACAATAGTAAAATAGTACTGAATAATATTCCCGAAAAAGCCTATGAATATGTGGTCAATGGAAAATCTGCCATTGAATGGATAATGGATCGCTATCAAGTAAAAACCGATAAGAAAAGTGGCATTACCAACGACCCTAACGATTGGGCAAAAGAACACGATAAACCCAGATATATTTTGGATTTGTTGTTGAGTATTATCAATGTAAGTGTGCAAACAGTGGATATTGTAGCCGACTTACCTAAAATGGAATTTGAGGAAGAAACAGAAGAAAATGTTTTATAGAAGAAAAATAATATTGGCATGAATGAATTAAGAGGTTCTTTATGGCGTAAATGGGATTTACAAGTTCAAACGATTTTAGATGATGGATATATTCCCTTATTAAACTATTACAACGAACTAAAGACAGAAAATCCAGAAAAATGGGAGCGGTATATAAGTAAAGTTGGAGGTGAAGAAAATGCCCTGAAATATGATAGCAAAGAATATTTTTTTGGAACTACTGATGATGAAGAAACACGTTGTTATAATTATGTGAGAAATCTTTTTGCTTTTACTGAGACTTATAATCCTGATTTAGGATTAATTGCTCTTACAGATCATAATTATAAACATAATTGCCTTTTAGATGTTTTTTTAAATCATTCAAATAATAGTAATAGTTTATTACAGGTAATTTGTGGAGTTGAAATTAATGTTTCAGGCGTACATATTTTGGCATTGTTTGGTTCAATTCCATATAACAAGGAGAATATGTCAAAAGGGATAGAGACATTTCTTTCTAAAATAGATGTTCACAACCCTAAAACTGATGGCGTTCTAACAGTTTCAGGAAAGTCTGTTGCCGATGTTTTAGAGAAAATAACTTCTTTAAATGGATTGTTCATATTCCCACATTGCAATTCTGACAATGGATTATTTCAAGAGAGAGGCAGAACGGATAGAACTTATCTAAGAGATGTCTATAATTTGAATCCGACAATTCTATTACAAACCCGAAATAAACAAGATATAGATAGGCTTTCCAGTTATATTGAAAATAAGAATGATTTAAGGTCAATTCCCGTCTTCACTACTTCTAACGATAGTAGATGTTTAAAAGATATTGGAACCCCTGACAGTGAAAACAATTATACATGGGTTAAAGCTGATCCGACTTTTGAAGGATTCAAACAAATTATTTTTGAAAACAATGAAAGAGTAAGTGTTCAAAGAGACAATCCGCTTAAAAACTATCCAAAACCCCATTTCTCAGAAATCAAAATTAATAATACAAATATTTTTGAAGAAGGGGGTGTAAAGTTTAATTCGAACACATTACCTCTAAATTCAAATCTGATAGCTATTATTGGCGGGAGGGGCACTGGAAAAAGTTTGCTTTTAGATGCAATAGCTAAGACTTTTGGCAAAACAAAGAAAAGTCAACGCTCTGATAAAGTTTCAATAGCTTCTGATGATTTTCAAATTACCTATCGTAAACAAGACGATACAGAAACTGTTTATAAAATAGGAGAAATAAACAGTTTAGATTATTTACATATTCATCAAGGTGAAGTTAAGGATATTTCAGATCCCGAAAATCCAGAGAAGTTAGATTCTGAAATAAAAAACCTTTTAAAATTATCAACTTATGATGAGGAGCAGCCTGAATTTTCTGATTCTACAATTGAAAAATTGATTAATGAAATATTTGATATTAGAGACTGGTTGAATTTCGAAGATGATGAAGGAAATTTGTCAAATTCACAAGAGTTTAATCAAAGCAAGAAAAAGGAAAAAGAAGACCTTATTAATACGATTACAACTGAAGAAAACAAACAATTAATTCAGGATTACACGCAAAACTTAATTAAAATTAATGAGGTTAACCAATATATAAATAAAGCAAACAAAATTCAAAATGAATTAAATCGTTTTCAAATCTCAACTAATGATGATATTAATAGTCTGAATAAGCTCATTGAAAATGATGATTATAAAATTCCTGTTATAGACTTCAAACATCAATCGAACTCTTTAAAAAACCTTATAGAATCTAAAGAAAATGAACTCAAGGCTTTAAAAGAAAAAAATGGTGAAATAGAAAAATCTTTTGAAAAGGCTGGAATAAAAGGCAATATCAGCACATTGTTAGAACAATTAGAAATATATCAACATGATATAAATACAATTGATAAAAAAATTAAAGAAGCAGGTTCTAAACAAACTGAATTAAAAAAGAAGTTTGAACAAATTGGCAAAATCGCAGATTTAATAAAGGAATCACATCAAAATTATATTTCGATTATTCAAAAAAAATGGGAGCAATTAAAAGCAGGTAAAGTAGATTGGAATAATGAGCAAAAAGAATTGGTTTCCCAACTTCTTTATGAAATCGAAATTGAAGCAATTGAACAGTTCAACCATAAAATTTTTTATGAAGGCATTTTAGAATGTTTAAACTTACAGAAATTCAGAGAGAAAAAAGGACAAAGTCGAATAGATAGAGTATTAGAAACTTTCAACATTAAAAACCAAGAAAGTTTTATACAATTATTAAAAGGTGAAAAAATCATTGACATAAATGAAGCAGAAAAAATTGGATTAGCGGATCTTCTTGGTTCCGATTTATTCACTCGTGATGGTGCTCGTAAATTTCTAAGAACTTGTTTACTGTCCAGTTCCAGAAAGAAGTTTTGGAGGGTTTTAACTAGCTCAAAATTTAAAAATAAAGAAATATATCAACTTTCAGTAGGCCAAAGAGGAACTTTTTATGTATGCCTAAAATTG
Organism: Chitinophagaceae bacterium; assembly: GCA_035302865.1. Lineage (GTDB taxonomy): Bacteria > Bacteroidota > Bacteroidia > Chitinophagales > Chitinophagaceae > DATGSF01. Next base: position 556 of record DATGSF010000053.1, on the reverse strand, counting down.
GCTACAGATCCATTTTTAAAGCCTTTTATTTTTGATCAACCGGAAGACGATCTTGACAACGACTTTATTATGCATCATTTAGTGCCAATTTTCAAAAAAATTAAAAAATACAGACAAGTTATTATAGTTACTCATAATGCAAATTTAGTCGTTAATTCAGATGCAGAACAAGTTATAATTGCCACAAATGAAAATGAGATTTTAAATTACAAATCCGGAAGTATTGAGAACACTCCAATTCGTAAAGAAATTTGTAAGATTCTTGAGGGAGGAGAAGATGCTTTTACAAAACGAGAGCAGAAGTATGGGTTTTCTTCGTTTTAATTAAAAAATATAAAATCTTATTATTATTTAAATTTAAACAATGTTTTATAGAAGAAAAATAATATTAGCATTAATAGAATTATTAGGAGGAGAAGTGGAAAAACTTCGCTTTCAAAAGCTTTTGTTTTTATATGCTATGCGTAAACAAAATCCGGAATACGATTTTGTGCCTTATAAGTTTGGTTGTTATTCTTATTCTGCAAATGCGGATATGAAAGCAATGGTAAAAAGA
>DATGSF010000052.1:0-3541 GCA_035302865.1 Chitinophagaceae bacterium | reverse complement strand
CAATAGACCAAGAAAAAGATATAACTTTGACAATCCCATTGAAAGAATGGAAAAATTATTATTTAACAAAGTTGCATTTGAGACTTGAATTCAGCTTTGGTTAAAAATTTTATTCTACTTATATTTATATTTTATAAATACATTTTGTTTCTTTTTGTTATTTTTTAAAAAAATAAAATTTTACAAAAACCAAGGAAAACACATCTCCATCTCAATAAAACAAAATTAATTACTGTTTAATTAAGCTTGTTATCCAAAAGGACACAATAGTTGTCCAAAAAAACATATAAAAAAACCCAATAGATAAGGAGATGAAAACAAAAAGATTAGAAAAAAGAAATTTACAATTACTGCTATTAAAAAAACAAAATGAGCATTTTCCCTCTAGTCTTACTAACAAAAGGGAAATATTGTATTATGATTCATTTAAAAGAAAACAAATAGGAAGTATAGAAGTTTTAAATAAAGATTTGCAAATAACACATTTGAAAACAAATGCTAATGTTAAAGATTGTAAAATCATATTAGAAACAAATAAAAACACTATAATTAGTCAGTATTTTATTTTAAAAGGAAAATGTTTATTTAACCTTACTACAGAAGATAAATGTTCAATACTAAAAGGTTCTACTTTTATTGACTATCAAAAGCAAGAAAGAGAAATAGTTTTACCAAAAGATAAGCTTTTAGAACTCGTAATATTAAGTTTTTCACTGCATTATTTTTTAGAAAATTTTAATCTTTTACGAAGATCAGGAATTGTTAATAAGCATTATAAAGAGTATTTAATTGATGCTAGTAAAGGCAAAAAACAAGTTTTTCACATAAACTCTTTATTGGAAGAACTTATGTTTCATGTACTTACCAATGATTATACCAAAGAGACACGCCATTTATATTTAAAAACTAAAATTCACGAAAGTCAAATTGTTTATTTTGAAAATTTACACAATGAATCCAAACCCAAACATAACCTAAGTGAAGATGATATAGAACGCATGCAAATAATGGAAGAGTATCTTTCCAATTTTTTTAGCGATCCTATACATTTACAAGATTTATCTATAAAAATGGGCATGAGCGAAACAGATATGCAAGTAAAATTCAAACTATATACCGGAAAAACGATTATACAATTTCATAGAGAATATGTTTTAAAACATTCCATACATTTAATAAGAAAGGGTGAAAGTATAAAATCCATAGCTTATACTTGCGGCTATAGTTCAACTGCTGCATATTCAAAAGCATTTAAAAAGTATTTAGGCTATAGCCCATCAGAATTAAATTTTAATATACATTAAACTAGAGCTAAACACCACTTGCATTTTTCCCTAGTATATTTATTCATTTTTACATTATTTTATTAAGTTTTAAGTACCTTTGCAAGGCAAAATAAATTAATTTTTAATTCATGGATCGTAATTCACTTATAGGATTCGCTCTATTACTAATCCTTGGAGGTATATATATCTTTTGGAATAGTAGTGAACAGCAAAAATACCAAGAACAGCAAATGGCTGATTCTTTAGCTAAAGCGGAACTATTAGCACATCAGTCAAGTTTTGAAGAAACTAAAAATCATCCTATTGATTCAGAGTCTGATTCCTTAGATAACACTGAAACTATACAACTTTCAGAAGAAATTATAAGCTTAGAAAATAAAGATTTAGCATTAAACTTTACTAATAAAGGTGCTTATCCTATTAAAGCAGATATTAAGAAATACAAAACTTATACTAAAGAGAAACTTGTTTTATTTGAAGGTGATAAAAACAAAATGCAAATCTTAATTCCTCATGATGGGAAAGTAATAGGTTCTGATGCATTATTTTTCACTCCTGAACTTAATAAGCTACCAAATGGATCGCAACAACTTCGTTTTGTAGCTAAAATAAATGCCGAAAAACAGGTAATCTTAGATTATATCTTACCTGAAGAAGGGTATTTATTGCAAGCCAATATGCGATTAATCGGTTTCGATCAAGAATTAGCTCATGGCAAGTCTATACCAATACATTGGAGTACAGAGTTATTCCAAACGGAAAAGGATATAGAAAGTGAAAGAAGAAATATGCAAGTGCATTATAAATACCATAACGGTTCACATGATTATAATGCAATTGAGCGAACTTCTGATAAAAATCTTAAAAAAGACGTCTATTGGTTTAGTGTCCGTAGTCAATTCTTTAATAGTACAATTGTTGCAGATAATAAAATGGAAAATGTATCCTTTAAGGCAACAAAAAACTATCAAGCAGAGAATGGAAAAGAGGTTATTACTTTAAATGAGACAGAATTTGATATTCCTACCACAGTGAGTTCCGATTTTTCTTTCCCATTTCAATGGTTTATAGGTCCTAATGATTATAAATTACTAAAAAACCAAGGTATTGATGATTTAGAAGAGTTAATTCAATTAGGAATAGGGCCATTCTTCTTTGTAAAATACATAAGCAAATGGTTATTAATACCAATATTTGATTTTTTAAATGCTAATATAGCTTCAATAGGATTAATTATAATTTTATTGACATTAATAATTCGTATTCCATTATCATTTTTCACTTATAAAAGTCATTTATCTACGGCAAAAATGCGTGTATTAAAGCCTGAATTAGATCAGCTTAAAGAGAAATATGGAGGAGATCAACAACAGATGGGAATGGAGCAAATGAAACTATATAGAACAGCAGGAGTAAATCCATTAGGTGGATGTCTTCCTATGTTAATTCAGATGCCATTTTTACTTTCCATGTATTACTTTTTCCCTACCTCTATCCATTTAAGACAAAAGAGCTTTTTATGGGCAGATGATTTATCAACCTATGATTCTATATTGGATTTTGGTTTTAAAATACCTTTATATGGCGACCATATCAGTTTATTCACCTTATTCATGGCAGCTACGAGTTTGATTTTAGCTTTATATAATAGAAATATGACTTCAGCTGGTGCTGGTGCTGATAATCAAATGGCTCAGATGATGAAGTATATGCCGTATATAATGCCATTTATGTTCTTAGGTTGGTTTAATAATTTTGCTGCAGGCTTGACATTCTATTATACTTTATCAAACTTAATAAGCATTGTACAACAATTTGTTATTCAAAAATTCATGATAAATGAAGACAAATTATTGGCACAAATCGAAGAAAATAAAAATAAGCCTGTTGGTACATCTAAATGGCAAAAACGTTTAGAGGAAATGCAAAAGATGCAAGCAGAAAGAGCTAAACAAAATAGATAATCATTAAATAAATGTAGCTGTCTCATAACCGAGGCAGTTATTTTTATTTTAACGATTATATTCCTATCTTTTCATTGTTAATTCAACAATTTTTTATATCTTTATATTGCTGAATATCAATTGCGTGAGAGTGAATTTTAAAGAATATAATCAACAGCAGAATTGGTTATTCCCTCCTTCTATAGAGGATTTTATCCCTATCGATCATCCTATTCGGTAGTATCCCGTAAAGTGTGTAAAAGCTATCTTGATTTATAACAAAGTTAAACATATTTATTTATTATTTTCTTT
>DATGSF010000051.1:0-17121 GCA_035302865.1 Chitinophagaceae bacterium | reverse complement strand
AAATAAAAGACGTTTTATAAGAACTATATTTTCTGGAGGCTTATCTAATTGATTAAATATTAAGGAGCTAATAAAAAAATCATTTTTAGGAAGAGAGTATGATTTTTTAATTGAATTCTTAATTGATTTTGGAGAAGAAATAAAGTAAGAGGGTAAGTATAAAACTTCTGCTTTTGCAGATTTAAAAACCTGTGCTATATTCTGTCTTTCTTCTTCTTCTGAAATTTTCATTATTTGACATTGCCCTTCACAAGCACGTTGAGGTTCATTCTTATTTTCGCAAAACACTTCAATAAAAAAAGAAGCATTATATTGGTATATACCATACAATACCCCATTTTTTAGTAACATAACTGCCATAATACAGAACATTAAGACAGTCAGCATTTTAGAAGGTTTTCTCATTTTAAAAACAAAAAAAGCGTTTCCTTTCAAAGATAAGTTATATAATTAGGAACAACTTTTAAATTAAGAAAAACTGACAATACTTTTACAAAAAAAGCTTTAAAACCGAAGTTCAAAAGCTTTTAATATTGTTCTTATTGGTATATTTATAGAATCAGCATTGCATCGCCATAGCTAAAGAACTTATATTTTTCTTTAATTGCTTCTTGGTAGGCATGCATAATCAAATCGTATCCTCCAAATCCTGCTGTAGAAATCAACAAACTGCTTTTCGGTAAATGAAAATTAGTAATTAATGCATTTGTAATTTCAAATTCATAAGGCGGATGCGGAAATAAATTTGTCCAACCATTTGCTGGTTTTAGTAAGCTTTCAGCAGTTATAGAACTTTCAATTGCTTTTAAAACTGTTGTACCCACTGCACAAATTTTCTTATTATTATTAATCCCTTCATTTACAATTTGGCAAGCATAATCTTCAATTTTAAAATATTCTGCATCCATTTTATGCTTTCTTAAATCTTCCACCTCGATTTGTCTAAAACTTCCTAATCCTGTATGTAAAGTAATTTCTGCAAAGTTCAAACCTTTAATTTCCATTCTTTTAATCAATTCACGACTAAAGTGTAATCCTGCAGATGGGGCAGCAATAGAACCTTCTTCTTTAGCATAAATCGTTTGATATCTTTCAGCGTCCTCCAATGTTGGCTCTCTTTTTATATACTTTGGTAATGGAGTTTCTCCCAATTCGTAAAGTACTTTTCTAAACTCTTCATCTGTACCGTCAAATAAAAAGCGAATTGTTCTCCCTCTTGAGGTTGTATTATCAATAACTTCAGCAGTTAATTCTTCATTATCCCCAAAATACAATTTATTACCTACACGAATTTTTCTTGCTGGATCAACTGTTGCATCCCAGAGACGCATATTTTTATTCAGTTCGCGCAATAGAAACACTTCGATTTTCGCACCTGTTTTTTCTTTCTTACCATATAAACGCGCGGGAAATACTCGAGAGTTGTTTACTACCATCACGTCATTTTCATCAAAATAGTCGATAGCATCTTTGAATAATTTATGTTCTATCTTACCCGAATCCCTATGTACAACCATTAATCGACTCTCATCTCTATGTGTACTTGGATGTTGGGCAATAAGTTCTAAAGGTAGTTCAAATTTAAATTCAGATAATTTCATATAATATTATTGGAATGATATAATTTTTTCGAGACACTATTGTGTAAAGGTTTACAAAGTTACAAAACTTTTACAACAATTTCGCCGATTATATTTTTTTTGTATTTTATCCGCTTAAAAGTAAGAAATGTTTTAAAATTCCATTAATTAAAAAGCATTTTTTTTGCATTTTTCACTGTTAAAAAATTAATCTTTTTATTTTCTTTTGAAAACTCGACTAATTTAAATAATTTTACCGCAAAGAAATAATGTAAAATGGAAAATCAACCTTTACCAGAAATTGATAATAATTTAGATATTAAAACATCAAGAACTAAAACTTCTCGTTTTTATTTCCTTTTAGGCTTTTTTAGTATTTTTATTTTTGCAAATGCAGGTTGTTATAACCTTTACACCCAAAAATTCAAATACAATAAAGATGTAGAGGTTCCAAAAAGTTCTCTTTATGAGCCTGTTTATGAAAGTGCAGAATAATTAATATCTAGCCTTTCTTAAGTCTTTTAAAATGATGGAATTTAAAAAACCAGCTGTTGTGATTTTAAGTTATAATAGCTGGTCTTGGCATCTAAAATTTCTTCCCGGAATATTAAAACATTCCGAAAATCTTTATGAAGTAGTAGTTGTGGATCATGCTTCTACTGATCCAATTCAAGATAAAATACATTCACATTTTCAATATGTTCATACGCTTACCTTAGCTACCAACACTGGATTTGCTGGTGGATACCATAGAGCCTTATTGCAAATTAAAGCGCCTTACTATATTTTATTAAGTGCTGATTTCGAAGTAAGCCCTAAATGGTTCTCTCCTCTTTATAACTTTATGGAACAAAATCCTAAAGTAGCTGCTTGTGCTCCAAAAATTAAAAGTTACCACGATAAAAGCAAATTTGAATATGCGGGAGCTGCAGGTGGTTTTATAGATCCAATGGGGTTTTTATTTTGTAGAGGCAGAATCTTTGATACAGTTGAAGAGGATTTAGGGCAATATGATGACAATATACCTGTGTTATGGGCTTCTGGTGGATGCCTTATGGTTCGCAGTGAAATTTATCATGAATTAGGAGGTTTAGATACACAATTATTCGCACATATGGAAGAAGTGGATTTATGTTGGCGGATATGGAATAGTGGCAAAGAGGTTTATAGTATTGGTGAATCTGAAGTTTTCCATGTAGGGGGCAGTATTATAAGTTATGGAAGTCCACAAAAAACTTTTTATAACTTTAGAAATAATTTAATCTTATTGTTGAAAAATAAGGAAACCTCTTATTTATTCCCTTATCTTTTTTTAAGACTTTGCTTAGATGGAATAGCAGGATTACAGTTTATTTTAAAAGGACAATTTAAAAATTGCATTGCTGTAGTAAAAGCACATTTTAGTTTTTATTCTAAATTTTCTTATTATTATTCATGGAGAAAAAAGAATCCTCCTAAAAATGTGCATAAAGGACAGTATTCAAATAGTATTCTTTGGCAATATTTTATAAAAGGGAGAAAAACTTTTAATGAACTACCCAATACTTCAAAGCTAAAATAAATATGGAGTAGTAAAATACCACTCCACATTAAATATAATTTATAATTTTTGAATACTTTTAGTTACTTGGCCTTTTTTATTCTTTAAGATTACATAATACATACCAGCATTCAAATGGCTAATATCTAACTGCACCTCTTTAGCTCTGATAGTATTTTTAGTTTCATATACCACCGACCCTTGCAAGTTTATAATACTAATTTTTTCTAAATTAACTCCTTCTGATTTTATTGTTAATTGATCTTTTGTAGGGTTCGGATAAATGGTGGAAATAAAATCATTTTCGATTTCATCTATACTAACAGGAGCTTCATATTCTTCATAATAAAAATTAAATAATGGAGCGTCGTTAATGATTTTCCAACTGTCATTATCCCATACTTCCGAATATACTTTTGTAAATTGATTATAAGAATTTGTTTCGTAGTGTGTTCTTAAATTATTAACTAAAGTACTTTCCGCATTAGACCATTCTAACAAGGTCACTTTTTTTAAGGCATCTCCATTATATTCTCGTTCTATTTTACCAATATAATCCCACACATCAAATTGATTAACCTCAAAAATTATTTCTGTATAATCACCATTAGAATTATAATTATAAGTCTTACGTATCAATTCTACCCATTCATCATTTATATAACTAGACTCAATTACTTTATTCGTTAAATTTGATGAATTGTATGTAAACTCTTTTTTCATATCATTTACCCACATATTTCCAATCCACATCTGTCTTTGCATATAATCTACAGTACCATTAGAATTATAAAAGAAAACTTCACGTTCAGAATTTTCCAAATTTCCATTATTCATTTCTTTTAAAACAGTTCTTTCTAATCTATTTTGATTATCATATTCTCCTCTTATTTCTCTCACATATTCCCATTCGTTATTAATCATATCCCACTCCGCAAATTTAATTAATGTGATAGATCCATTGCTGTTGTATTCATAAATTATCGTCCTATCATTTTCCCATATACCATTCGATATATACTGAACTCTTTCTTCAATTAAGTTACCTTGATTATCATAAAATTTAGATAATTTATTAAAGGCATCCCATTGATTTCCGTTAATTTTATAGATTTCAGTTTTATCTTTTAATCCATTCGAAAATGAATTTAAAATATAATTAGTGTTTTCAAGACCTGAACCAAGTTCAAAAAATACAGAAACAGAGTCCGAATTTACATTTATAAAATAATCAGTGCGGTAGGTAAAAAAACTTTCCTCATGTAAATTATAATCAAAATCAGTCGGAAAATAAAGAATTCCTACATCAGAAGCACTTTCTAAAACAGAATGTATTACTGTATTAGTATTATTGTTTCCTGTTCCCCAAAAAAACTCCATGCTATCTGTAGCTTTGTATTGTACACCGTCATAGACCTTATAAGAATAGCCTTTTAAACGAGATTGAGTTGATTCTGTTTGATTTACTAAACTCTGAGGTTTAGGTTGTATATCTACAAAATTTAATTGTCCTCCTAGCTTCTGGAAGCCGTATTCTTGCTTTGGATTAAAGTTTAAATTACCATTTTTCTTTAATAATTGTGCATTACTATTAGTACACACAAAAAGTCCCATAGATAACACTATAGCAAACAATTTTCTTTTCATCATCATTATTTTATGTTTTTTATTTTTAAAGTTATAAATAACATATCAATTAGACCAGCTGTAATTAGAATTTAAGGGTATTAATTTAGAATTTGAGCTATATGGATGAGAATTTAAAAATAAGAACAGCTTGATTTATAAGAATAAGACAATAATGGAATCTATAAAATTATAAAAGACAATATTAATATTTTAGGATAAACTCAAGCCGTTTTATTCTGAATACAAATAAAAAAAGTCAGAATCAAATAATGAAACTGACTCAAATTTAAATTTTTATTGGGGAGGTAAATGGGTCTCGAACCCACGACCTTCGGTGCCACAAACCGACGCTCTAACCAACTGAGCTACTACCTCCGTTTTAGGTTTGCAAATATAATGCAACAAATTGAATTCACCAAACTTTGTTCTATAAATATTTTAAAAGCTAGATATTAATAAAATAATTTTAAAAACTCTTCAACTTCAATTTTACCAAAATAATCTTCTAAATTTATAGATGTTATAATTTTACGTATAGTATTAATTTCATGTTGCTTTCCTTTAAACAACTGTTCAAATTCTTCCAAAGGTTTTTCTGAAAAGAAATCACCATATATTTTCAAATCCTCAATTTCTCCTCCTTTTTTCACATTAATATGCAATTCCACAAAACCAGCTGGAAATTTTATTGCATTTTTAAAATTATAATTAGGTGAATTACCATAATTCCAGTTCCATGTACTATATTTTTCATCAGCAAGTTTTTGAATATTCAGTACATCTTTTTCTGTTAAGCAATATAATTCTGCATTAGGGTTCTTTTCCAAACTTTCTTTTATAAACAATTCTTTAAACTTCAGTGTATCAATATCTTTTGGCAAATAAGGCTTTAAATTTGTTACTCGTGCACGAATAGATTTTGTAGCTTTATCTGCATATTTTAAAGGATTCGTTTTTAATGCTTTGGCCAAAACTTCTATTTCAGAATCTATTAAAATAGTTCCATGTTGTATCATCTTACCATTTTTAGAAAGTTTAGCATTTCCACTAAATTTCTTACCCTCAATTTCCAAATCATTTCTCCCTTTTAATGCTGCAGGGATATTCATTTTTTGTAATAAATCCACAACTGGTTTAGTAAAAACAGCAAAATCCAGAAAATTATTCTTATCCAATGGGGAATGGAAAGAGAAATTTAAATTATTTAAATCATGATATACTGTACCGCCACCTGATAATCTTCGCACCACCTTAATCCCTTCTTTATTTACAAATTCATAATTAATTTCTGCTAAGGTATTTTGGTGTTTACCTACGATTATCGAAGGTGCATTAATGTATAATAATAAAAGGTTCTTCTCTGGGAATTTTTCCAATAAATATTCTTCAGATGCTATATTAAAATAGGCATTATTTGAGGGAGAGTCAATAATAAACATATCATTCTTTTTTTAGCACAAAAAAAGGCATTGTTTAAACAACACCTTTTATAATTTTAAAGTTTTTCCACTATGCCATCTACTATACCATAAGCGATTGCCTCTTCTGCATCCATCCAATAATCTCTTTCAAAATCTCTTAAAATTCGCTCATAATCTTGTCCACAATTTTCAGCTAAAATTCTAGCCCCAAGTTCTTTTGTCTTTTGGATTTGCTTTGCATGAATTTCTAAATCTGCTGAAACTCCTTGAAAATAACCGCCCAAGCTTGGTTGATGAATCATTACTTCTCCATGGGGAAAAATAAATCTTTTTCCTTTCTCACCTCCTGATAATAGGATAGAACCCATGCTTGCAGCTAAGCCCATGCAAATTGTAGAAACTGGTGATTTAATCATTCGCATCACATCATACATTACCATTCCACTTGTTACTACCCCACCCGGACTATTAATATAAAATTTTATTTCCTTTCCTGGATCATCTGCATCTAATAATAAAAGTTTATTTACCACATCTTTTGCTGATTCATCCAGAACAGGCCCCCATAAATGAATAGTTCTATCTTGAAAAAATAATTCTTCTTGTTTTTTATTCCATAAGCTTATAGGAGTAGTCTTGTTTTCTGTTTCCTCTTCCATGATTGGATTTATATTATATTGTATATTCGACATAATAATTTATTTAATTGTTTTTTTAGGATTTGATTTTAATACTTCATCTACAATTCCATATTCCTTTGCTTCTTCAGCCAATAACCAGAAATCCCTATCGCAATCCTCAGCTACTTTCTCAATATCTTGACTAGTATGATCAGAAATGATTTTATAAAGATTTTCTTTAACTCTTTGAATTTCTTTTACAGTAATATCAATATCCGTTGCTTGACCGCCTATAGCACTACTAGGTTGATGTAGCATTATTCTACTATGTTGCAATGCAGTTCTCTTACCTTTTGTTCCAGCACACATCAATATGGCAGCCATACTAGCAGCTAAGCCTGTACAAATAGTAGCAATCTCAGGTTGTACAATTTGCATAGTATCATAAATGCCTAATCCAGCATATACACTGCCTCCTGGGCTATTAATATACATTTGTATATCTCTATTCCTATCTGTACTTTCTAAAAACAATAATTGAGCAGTAACAATATTTGCAACATAATCATTAACAGGCTCTCCCATAAATATAATCCTGTCCATCATTAAACGACTAAAAACATCCATAGATGCAACATTCATTGGACGCTCTTCAATGATATAAGGTGTTAAATTTGTTGGCAAATGATTAATATGGGAAGCATATTGATCAAAAGTATTACTACTTATGCCTTTATGCTTAATTGCATATTTTCTAAATTCTTTGGGATCTATCATATTTTTATCTCTAAATTTATATATTTATACTCAAATTTCAATCCAATACTTATTTATGTCATTTCGGCAGAAATAAATTTCATTACAATATTACTAAAGTATTTATAAGATTTGATAAAAAATGCTTTAAAATTTCTTCTTTTATTTTAAACTTAATTAATTTATTGTATATTTATACATTCAAACAATACAGTCAATAAAAATATTAATGTTATGCTTAAAAAAACCTTTACTATCGTTGGCCTTCTTTTTATGCTACAAGCGGAAGTTAGTCTCGCGCAAAACTCTATAGTAGTAGAAATGGAAGATGGATCAAAAGAAACTATTCATTATCAAGAAAATCAAATTGAATCTAATAATGAAAAGAAAACCTCCCATGCTATAGAAGTTGAAATGGAGGATGGAACAAAGAGTACTATTTATTTTCAAGAAAATCAAATTAGTAAAAATAATAGAGAAAAACATACTAATTCTATTGAAATAGAATTGGAAGATGGAACGAAACAGACAATGTTAATTGCTAAAAATGCAATCATCCAAGAGGATGTTTATCAAGAAGATAAAGAAGAAATTAGTATTCCTGCGCAATTTCCTGGTGGAGAAAAAAAGTTACATAGCTACATTATAGAAAACTTTACTTATCCTCAAAAAATGAAAAAGAAGGAAAAAAATGTTGATGTCTTCGTACATTTTATAATTAAAAAAGATGGAAGTATAGTGAATCCCAAAATTATAGATAGCACAAATGATATTTTTAATGAACAGGCCCTAGAACTTGTAAAATCAATGCCTAATTGGGAACCTGCAATTAGTGTTTCTGGTGAAATTATGGATTCAGAATACGTTTTGCCTTTAAGCTTTTAAAATCGATAAATAAAGCATTAAACCTTATAATTCAAACATAATAGCAATTATTATTAATATAAAAATAAGAATAATAATTGCTATTACTATTTAATATATGCATTAAGATTCTTCAATTTCAAGGCTTTATTACTATATTTGCCTTAGTTTATATAATATATAGTATGGGATTAAAATCTATATTGGCGAAACCTTATGCAAAAATTTTAAGCAATAAAATTGAGCGTGATAGCAATTCTGCTATAAAAGATCAAGAGGATATTCGTAAAAAACTCATAGAAAAGGCAAAAAATACTGTGTTTGGACAAGATCATAATTTTAAAAACATCCGAACATATGAAGATTTTAAAAAAAACATTCCCATTCGTGATTATGAAGAGTTAAGTTCGTATATAAAAAAACTACGTAAAAACGAGTCAGATATTTTATGGCCTGGATTACCTGCTTATTTTGCCAAAACTTCCGGCACTACTAGCGGTGCGAAATTTATACCTATAACTAAAGATTCTATTAGTAATCATATTAACGGTGCTAAATACGCGCTATTAAATTATATACAAGAAACAGGAAACAGCAAGTTCACTGATGGTAAAATGATTTTTCTCTCAGGATCTCCAGAGTTAGAAAAAGAAGGAGATATCTTAACTGGCCGATTAAGTGGAATTGTTAATCATCATGTTCCAGGCTATTTAAGAACTAACCAATTACCTTCCTATGAAACCAATTGCATAGAAGATTGGGAAGAAAAGCTAGCAAAAATTATCGATGAAACAGAATATGAAAACATGACTCTAATAAGCGGTATCCCTCCTTGGATTCAAATGTATTTTGATTGGTTAATTGAACGACATCCTGGTAAAAAAATAAAAGATATTTTCCCAAATTTATCAATAATCGTTTACGGAGGAGTAAACTTTGAGCCTTATAGGAAGAAATTATTTGAAAGCATAGGAAAAGAGATTGATACAGTTGAAACATATCCAGCTTCTGAAGGATTCTTTGCATACCAAGATAAACAAAAAGATAATGGTTTATTATTAAATACAAATTCGGGCATATTTTTTGAATTTGTTCCTTTAGAGGAATTTTTTGAAGATAATCCTCGAAGAATATCCTTAAAAGATGTTGAACTTGGTGTAAATTATGCATTAATTATAAATAGCAATGCGGGCCTTTGGGGTTATAGCATTGGTGATACAATAAAGTTCATTGATAAAAATCCTTATAGAATTCTAGTAACAGGTAGGGTAAAACATTTTATTTCTGCTTTTGGAGAGCATGTGATTGGAGAAGAAGTGGAAAAAGCTATGAATAAAACATTAGAAAAACACCCTGCTATCATAACTGAATTTACAGTTGCACCTTATGTTGAAACTCCTGAAGGCATTTTACCACATCACGAATGGTATATTGAATTTGTTGAAGAACCGGAAAATTTGGATGCTTTCGCTGCTAGTTTAGATAAAGAACTGCGTGCATTAAATGAATATTATGATGATTTAATAGGAGGAAGCATTTTATCACCTTTAAAAATCAAATTACTTGAAGCCAAGGCTTTTCAAAATTATATGAAAAGCTTAGGAAAATTAGGAGGACAAAATAAAGCCCCAAGGTTAAGTAATGATCGCAAAGTTGCAGAAGTGTTACAAAAGTTTTTATTGAAATAAATATATAAAGTAGAATTAAATTTTCAACTCCCTATATTTGATTTAAGGAGTTGAAAATTTAAATGTAAATTATAATTTCTATCTATAAAAGAACTCATCATTCTTAATGATTAAAAAAACTATTCAACGTGCCTTTCGAAATCTTCATAAAGTGCTTGAATATTAAAAACAATTTCTTTGGCATGTTTTTCTTCTTCTAAAACTACCGTTTCATTCAAGCTGTTTAATTCAGAGATTAAAGCTTTTTGCTCGTTTAACCATTTTGAAAAAGCTACATCTTGATTGGTTTCTTCCATGTTGATGTGATCAATTTTCTGATTTATTTTTTTTAAATCCTGAACTAATACTTGAAAATCTTTTCCATCTCTTTGTATAAATTCATCTACTATTCTATCCCCTTCTTTAACATAAGACTGAATCTTTGTATTCACTTTTCCTAATTGATGAAAATCGATTTCTTGAGCATTATAATTTGATTGAACATCAAAAACATCCATTTCAGGTTGTGCTATATTTCGATCTACTGTTTCGTCATTTCGATTTTCGTATCTGGTATTATCACAAGAAAAAAGAAAAATACTCGCAAAGAGTAAAGCACTAAAACTATTTAAATAACCTATTTTCATAATTTTTCATTTTCATTTTGAATATAAAATACATGGTTTTTAAATCCACTATATACTTTGTTTAACCTTCAATAAATAAAATTGTTCATAGATTTTCATAGAATTTCTGTAAATTTGGATAAATAATATTTTATGAAAAACAATAAAGTCGCATATATCACTGGTGGTACCAAAGGAATTGGATTAGGAATAGCAAAGGCTTTGGTTGATGCAGGATATCAAGTTGCCATATCAGGGAGAAATAAAGAAAATAGTGTTAAAATAGCCCATAGTATAGGGAATGAAAATCAAATCATTGGTCTCGGTTCTGACGTTAGAAATAGAGAAGATGAAGAAAATGCTATTGCAGCAATCAAGAAACATTTTGGTCGTTTGGATATTGTTATTGCTAATGCAGGTTTAGGAATTTTCGATAATATAAGAGATTTAAAAGAAGAGGACTGGCATGCAATGATCGACACGAACCTTACCGGTGTATTTCATACTATTAAAGCGAGTGTCGAAGATTTAATTGAAAACAAAGGTTATTTTTTCACTATAGCAAGTTTAGCTGGAATTAATTTCTTTAAAAACGGATGTGGATATAATGCTTCTAAATTTGCTGTTGTTGGATTTACACAAGCTGTAATGTTAGATTTACGTGCTCATGGAGTAAAAACTACAGCTATATTACCAGGGTCGGTAACTTCCTATTTCAATAATCACGAGCCAAATGAAAAAGAGGATGCCTGGAAGATTCAACCTGAAGATATTGGCCAATTAGTAGTAGATTTATTAGCTATGCATCCAAGGGCATTGCCTTCAAAAATCGAAATTCGTCCAACCCAAACAGCAGATATGCTTTAAAAATTGTATAAAAAAAGTAGAAGTTGCAATGCATCTTCTACTTTTTTTAAAATGCTATAATAAACATTTTAATATCGATACATTTCTGGTTTATAAGGACCTTCGATAGGAATACCCAAGTATTCTGATTGTTTATCCGTTAAAACATCTAAAGTAACTCCTATTTTTTTCAAATGCAAACGAGCAACTTTTTCATCTAAATGTTTTGGTAATACATACACCTTATTTTCATAACCATCAGCATGGTTCCATAATTCAATTTGTGCTAACACTTGATTTGTAAATGAGTTAGACATTACAAACGAAGGATGTCCCGTTGCACAACCTAAATTTACTAAGCGTCCTTCTGCTAATAAAATTATATCATTACCCTCTACATTATATAAATCCACTTGAGGTTTAATAGTATCTTTAGTATGACCATAATTTTCTTCTAACCAAGCCACATCAATTTCAATATCAAAATGCCCAATGTTACAAACAATAGTTTTATCCTTCATCAATTTAAAATGCTCTCCTGTGATAATATCACGGCATCCTGTTGTAGTAACAACGATGTCTGCTTCAGGAATTGCATCTACCATTTTTTTCACTTCATAACCTTCCATTGCCGCTTGTAAGGCACAAATAGGATCAATCTCAGTAACGATTACACGAGCACCAGCACCTCTCAAAGATTCTGCAGAACCTTTACCTACGTCACCGAATCCCGCAACAACTGCTACTTTACCCGCCATCATCACATCTGTAGCTCTACGAATAGCATCTACCAAAGATTCACGGCATCCATATTTATTATCAAATTTTGATTTTGTAACACTGTTATTAACATCAATAGCAGGAATAGGCAAAGTACCTTTCGTCATTCTTTCCACTAAGCGATAAACTCCAGTAGTAGTTTCTTCTGATATACCATTAATTCCTTTTACTAATTCAGGGTAATGATCTAATACCATATTCGTTAAATCTCCCCCATCATCTAATATCATATTTAATGGTTGATCTTCAGATCCAAAGAATAAAGTTTGTTCTATACACCATTCTGCTTCTTCCTCAGTCTGTCCTTTCCAAGCAAAAACAGGAACTCCAGCTTTAGCCATAGCTGCAGCTGCATGGTCTTGTGTTGAGAAAATATTACAAGAACTCCAACGTACTTCAGCACCTAAATCAATTAATGTTTCAATTAGAACTGCAGTTTGAATAGTCATATGCAAACACCCTGCAATGCGTGCACCTTTTAACGGTTGTTGGTTTTTATATTCTTCACGAATACTCATTAAACCAGGCATTTCTGCTTCTGCCAAACGAATTTCTTTTCGTCCCCAATCTGCCAACTCAATATCTTTGATTTTATAAGGCAAACTTAAATCTAATGCTGTTTTACTAACTGCCATATGAAATTTATTTTTTAACTTTATAGAATTACAAAGATACTGAAAGATTTTAAACTGAATAAATGCTATTTATATTCTTTTTTTAGATATCTTAATTTAAAATTATAATTATTATGTGTTTATCCCCTTATTTTATAAAAGACAGAAAAGAAAAAGTAGTAATCGACGATAAGATTTTAAAAGAGAAAATTGATCCTTTTACTTATGAAGTTGCGAGAAATGCTGGTACAGAACGTGCATTTTCAGGAAAATATTGGGATTTAGATGTTGGAGGTACTTATTATTGTGCAATTTGTGGCAATAAACTATTCCACTCCCATCAAAAATTCTACAGTACTTGCGGTTGGCCGAGCTTTATGGAAGCTGCAGAAAAGGACAATATGATTTATAAAGAAGACCTTTCTTTTGGCATGAAGAGAATAGAAGTATTGTGCTCTTTATGCGATAGTCATTTAGGACATATTTTTAATGATGGTCCCCCTCCTAGTTATAAGCGATTTTGTATAAATTCTGAAGTAATTCATTTAGATCCTGATAAAAAAGATGAAAATGAGTAAAATAATTAACGATCCAGTATATGGCTTTATTAGAATTAAAAATCCTTTAGTTCAAAAGATTATTGACCATCCTTATTTTCAACGTTTACGCAGAATCAAACAAATGGGTTCAGCCGAACTGGTATATCCTGGGGCTAATCATACGCGATTTCATCATTCTTTAGGTGCTTATCATTTAATGGGAGTAGCTTTACATGAGCTACAGCTTAAAGGTATTAAAACTTCTAAGGAAGAACGGCTTCATAGCTCCTTAGCTATTTTATTACATGACATCGGACATGGACCTTTTTCTCATGCTTTAGAAAAAATAATTATTCCTGGATTACACCATGAATCTTTAAGCAAACAATTAATACAGGTTTTAAATGAAGAATTTAATGGTAAGTTAGAACAAACTCTAGCTATTTTTAATAATACCTACACTGATAAGCCTTGGTTACACGCTTTGATTTCTTCTCAATATGATATGGATAGAATGGATTATCTAAATAGAGACAGTTATTATACAGGTGTTTCAGAAGGAGTTATCGGTTATGATAGGATTTTACATATGCTTACTGTGCAAAATGACACTCTGGTAGTAGAGGAAAAAGGATTGCATTCTATTGAAAAGTTTTTAATTGCCAGAAGAATAATGTATTGGCAAGTATATCAACATAAAGCGGTATTAGCTGCTGAACTTATTATCAATCAAATTCTTAAGCGAGCAAAAGAACTGTTCTTACAAAATAAAGATATCTATGTACTTTCTCCTTTAAAATATTTTTTTGCTTTAGAAAATGAAAATAAAAATTTCAATAATTTAGATTATAAAAGCTTGGAATTATTTTGCGAATTAGATGATTATGATATTGTTCAGCATATTAAAATATGGTCAAAGAGTAATGATTATGTTTTAAGTCAACTATGTAAGGGGTACTTAGAAAGAAAAATATACAAAATCATTAGCTTTAATGAAGAGACGCACAAAGAATGGAAAGAAAAAATGGAAAATATGCATGCCAATCATTTAAACAATCAAGAAGAGTTAAACTACTTTGTATTTAATGGTAAAGCCTCCAATCGTTTTTATGATATTCAGAGTGATGCTATTTTATTTCAAAGCAAATCCGGAAATCTTAAAAGTTTACATGAATATGAACACAGTTTAATTCATGCAGAGATACCTTTAGTTTTAGAAAAAAACTATTTAGCCTATTTTCCCCACGAAGAAAGGAAATGATTAAAAAACCCATTTTATGGAGCCATGTATCCAAGTAGATATCGCTCCATTTTCCTCTTCTAACACTAATTGTCCTTTAGTATTAATCTTTATAATTTTTGCTTTAAACCTTTTATTATCATCTAAGGCAACAAATTCCTGTATTTTATTTTTTCGAAACAACAATGCATTATATGTAGTAATAATTTTTTCCGGATTTTTATAAATATGCAAAAAATTCAAAATTGCATTTCTAATTTCCTGCATCCACCAAAATGGATCTAATTCTTGTTCTTTTAATATATCTTCTAATCCAATAGCATTAAGTTCATTAAAATCTATTTTGGATTTAACATTTTGACCAATTCCTACCACCGCCCAATTCCATTTCCCATCAGAAAAATTATTTTCTATTAAAATACCTGTAGATTTTCTTTCATTAATATAAATATCATTGGGCCATTTTATTTTCACATCTACGCTTTTTGGCAAATTTTCTTCCAATACATACTGCACAGCTAAAGCAATTAACATAGAAAAAACAAATATTTTATCTGCTTCAAAAGGAGCTTTTAAAATTAGGCTCATTTTAATATCTTCATCTTCATTTTTCCATATTTTTTCCCTTTGCGCTTTAGGCTGTAATTGCTTTTCTGCAGCTATAACCATTCCGTGTTGCGCCACTTCGTCGGAGATATATTCCATGGCATAATTATTGGTACTATTTACATGAGATAAGTAAACTAACCAAGGGTATTTTTTATTTTTTAAGGTAAGTGCCAAAATATTACTTAATTTTGGAGGAAAATTACATTATTAATCATTAAAAGAACTGTATTCATTGAAAAAAATAGTTCAAAAATTAGAAAACAGAGATAAGTCAAGCGCAAAATTGACGCGTGATAGCTTATTATTCAAAGTTATTTTGGATGCCGTACTTACAAAAAACGGACAAAATGTCAATTCTTTAGATTTAAGAGACATAGAAGAATCTATCACAGATTTTTACATAATTTGTGATGTAGAGACCAATACGGAAATGCAAGCAATTGCAAACTTTGTAGAAAAGCAAGTACGCGAGCTTTGCCATGAAAAGCCATTTGCTTTAGAAGAAAGTGATGAATGGGCTTTATTAGACTATATAAATATAGTTTTACATATTTTCAAGCCAGAAGAAAGAGCTTTCTATGACTTAGAGGGAATGTGGAGTGATAGTAAAAAAATGTCCCATAATTAAAACAAATCATTGGTATTTATTTGAAATTTATTTAAAATAAGACAAAATATGAGTAATAGAACAGGAGGAATGCCTCCTACCCCTCCACCAAGAAGAAGACCTACAAGTGGTGGAAATAGAAAAGGACCAAAATTTAATTTATTTTGGATTTATGGTTTAATTGTATTGTCTTTAATTAGTATTAATATTTTCAGTAGAGGTGGTGATTCTGCAGAAAAGATTAATTCCTTTTTGGAATTTAAAAACGAATACTTATTAGAAGATAAAGTAGAGCGCGTTGTTGTCGTTAACCAAGAGTTTGCGGAAGTTTATTTGAAAAAATCAGAACAAGAGCAGCGTGAAGAAGAGCAAAACAGAAGAGCACCAATCGGATTTGGCGCTAGTAAAAAACCTGATTTAAAATTCAATATCGGTTCTTATGAAGTTTTCGATAAGAAGTATGAAGAGGTAATGCAACAATTTGAAGAGGAAAATAAAGCGCAAATTCCTGTTGAAATTGAAAGTAGAGGAAGCTTTTTTAGAGATTTATTTTCTTCAGGAATCCTTATGCTAGTTCTTATCGTAGTGATGTGGATATTCCTATTCCGTAGAATGAGTGGTGCCGGAGGCGGTGGCGGCGGAGCAGGTGGCGGTATCTTCAATATTGGTAAATCTAAAGCACAATTATTTGAAAAAGGCTCTTTAGTAGATATTACATTTAATGATGTTGCAGGATTAGATGAAGCTAAAGTGGAGGTTATGGAAATTGTTGACTTCCTTAAAAATCCTAAAAAATATACTTCTCTTGGTGGTAAGATTCCTAAAGGTGCATTATTAGTAGGACCTCCAGGAACTGGTAAAACTTTATTAGCAAAAGCTGTTGCTGGTGAGGCTCAAGTACCATTTTTCTCATTATCTGGTTCTGATTTTGTAGAAATGTTTGTGGGTGTAGGCGCAAGTAGAGTTAGAGATTTATTTAAACAAGCTAGAGAAAAAGCTCCTTGTA
Organism: Chitinophagaceae bacterium; assembly: GCA_035302865.1. GTDB lineage: Bacteria > Bacteroidota > Bacteroidia > Chitinophagales > Chitinophagaceae > DATGSF01. Next base: position 177 of record DATGSF010000051.1, on the reverse strand, counting down.
TCGTATTTATTGATGAAATAGATGCAATTGGAAGAGCAAGAGGTAAAAATGCTGTGATGAGTAATGATGAAAGAGAAAATACATTAAATCAGCTACTTGTTGAAATGGATGGTTTTAGTGGTGATTCAGGTATTATCTTACTTGCAGCAACAAATAGACCAGATGTATTAGACTCTG
>DATGSF010000050.1:0-8693 GCA_035302865.1 Chitinophagaceae bacterium | reverse complement strand
TCCCATGGACAATTCAGTCATTTCAACTCCTGGCAAGTTTAAAGCTGTAGCTTGATCTCTAATGCTTCGTAATAAGCGAAAACAGTGCCTAACTTTTTTTTCCTCTGCACTAAACAAACCAATCGTCATAAGACCTTTAATGTGTATATTTTTAAGGGTAGCAACATATTGAATAAAATCTAAAGCTTCATCTGGAGATACTCCAAACTTACTTGCTTCTTGAGAAGTATTGACTTGAATTAAAACATCCATTTCTTTATTTTCATATTCCAATCTATTCTGCAATCTATCTGCTAATCGTTTTCGGTCTAAGGAATGCAAACATTTCACCTCATTTTGAATCAAAAACTTCACCTTATTAGTTTGTAAATGACCAATAAAATGATTTTCATGAGGCAAAGATTTCAAATCTTCATACTTTGCAATAGTTTCTTGGATTTTATTCTCAGCAATTAAAGAATATCCGGAATTGATAGCTATTTTAATTCTCTCTGGATCCACAGTTTTTGTCGCCAATAATAGTCGTACTGATTCAGGATCTCTGTTTACAGATGCACAAGCTTTATTTATCCTAATTTGGATATTTTTTAAATTTTCCTTTATCATTTTATAAAATTACACAACACATTAAAAAATAAGAATCTTTTCAAAATTTAAATTAATATAAATAAAAACCTCGTGTTGCATTTATGATTTGAATTTAAGAATACATTAAAAGCATTAATCCTAATTATGCATGAGGTTTATTTTCAATAGTTTTGAGACATCAAGCCCCGAAGCTGTACTTTGGTACTATAAGAGGATTGTAACGAAAAAGATATAAAAACAAATCCTAACAAAATGAAAATAAAACACTCCAAAGTTACTTATAAGCATTACAATACTTTTTTATCATAAAACATTACTTATCAAAAAACTTATATCCTATAACAAGTTTTTGCGGTGCATAATGTAGGCTTAAATTCTTGATTACAAACAAATCTTTTGCAATTACATATAATATAAAAAGCTAATTAGACATGCATCCAATTAGCTTTTTATATACATTTTAATATTTTCGATATTTTATCCTACTGCTTTTTGAACTAATTCAGCAGCTTCACTTAACAAAATTGCCGATTGCACTTCTAATCCACTTTCGTCGATTAATTTTTTTGCTTCCTCAGCATTTGTACCTTGTAATCTTACAATTATAGGAATATCTATATTTCCTAAATTTTTATAAGCTTCTATAACTCCTGCTGCTACTCTGTCACAACGAACAATTCCACCAAAAATATTAATTAAAATAGCTTTTACATTAGGATCTTCTAATATAATTCTAAATCCAGCTTCTACTGTTTCCGCATTTGCTGTTCCACCCACATCTAAGAAATTTGCAGGTTCACCACCCACGAATTTAATCATATCCATAGTAGCCATAGCCAAACCTGCACCGTTAACCATACAACCTACGTTACCATCTAATTTCACATAGTTTAAATTGTATTTTCCAGCTTCCACTTCTGTTGGATCTTCTTCGGAAATATCTCTTAATGCAGCAATATCTGAATGACGGCCTAAAGCTGTATCATCTATATCCATTTTACAATCAACTGCAAACATTTTATCATCTGATGATTTAAATAATGGATTAATTTCCACCATATTACAATCCAATCCTACATAAGCATTGTATAAGTTTGTAACGAATTTCACCATAGATTTAAATGCATCGCCAGACAATCCTAAATTATATGCTATATTTCTAGCTTGGAAAGCTTGTAAGTTATACCCCGGTTTAATATATTCCTTAAAAATTTTTTCTGGAGTCTCCGCTGCAACATCTTCAATATTCATTCCTCCCTCGGTGCTATACATAATCATATTTTGATTTGTAGCACGATCTAATAAAATAGATAAGTAAAATTCTTGACGCTCGCTTGGCCCGTCGTAATACATATCTTTAGCTAATAAGATTTTATTAACCACCTTACCCTCTTCTCCTGTCTGTACCGTTACTAAAGTATTACCTAAAATATTTTCAGCAACTTCTTTTGCCTCTTCCACACTTTTAATAACTTTCACACCATTTTGGCTAGGCACTTCTTTAATATGCCCTAAACCACGACCACCAGCGTGAATTTGCGCTTTTAATACTGCAAACTTACTACCTGATTCTGCTACAATTGCTTCATAAGCTTTTACGGCATCTTCTACCGTTTCTACTGCTGTTCCTTCTTGCACTGGAACATTATATCTTTTTAATAACTCTTTTGCTTGATATTCGTGAAGATTCATTCTTTGATAATTTTTGTGCAAATATACACTATAATCTATAATAAATAGCGTATTTGATTAATCTTTATGTAATTTTGCAACTTAACTTCGCTTTTAGCTATGCAAATAATTCTTTTTATTGCACTGTTTCTTTGCATCACCTATGCTATTCTTTTTATTCTTTATCAAATCGGATGGCATAAAACAAAAGAAGTTATTTATAATCCTTCTCATGATTCTTCTTCTTTCTCCATTATCATTCCTATTAGAAATGAAGAAAAAAACATTGAAAATTGTTTACTTTCTATTTTAAAGAATAATTTCACTAAAAAAAACTATGAAATAATAGTAATTAATGATTTTTCTGATGATGCTAGCGTAGATAAAATTAAATTTTTGCAAAATTCCTATCCTCAAATAAAACTATTGCATTTAGCGGACTTCATCTCAATGGAAGAAAGAAGAAATTCTTTTAAAAAAGAGGCTCTTCAAATTGCTATAACGCATGCTAAATTCGAATGGATTATCACTACCGATGGGGATTGTGTAGTTCCACCAAATTGGTTAAAGAGCATGCAAAACATGATACAAAAACATCCTAATATTCAATGTATCGCTGCCCCCGTTTCTTTTATTCCTTTTAAAAAGGAGAATTTTCTATATTATTTTCAAAGTATTGATTTTTTAAGCATGCAGGGTATTACCGTTGCTAGTATGTATCTCAATTTGGGCTCTATGGCAAATGGTGCAAATTTCGCTTTTAAAAAATCTGCTTTTATTGCTGTAAATGGTTACGAAAACATTAATCATATTGCCTCTGGAGATGATATGCTTTTATTGCAAAAAATTAGAAAAAAATATCCTAATTCAATTTATTTTTTAAAGGATAAAAAAGCAATTGTAAAAACAAAATGCCAAGCAAATCTTCATGATTTTTTTCAGCAAAGAATACGCTGGGCATCTAAATCAGAAGCTTATGAAGAAAAACAATTACAAGCTAGTCTATTGTTAGTTTATTTATGGAATTTGCTGGGATTGTTTTTATTATTTTTAGCTTTATTTCAAATACACTATTTGTATTTATTCCTCTTATACTATACAATTAAAATTATTATAGAACTACCTTTTGTTTGGTCCGTAGCTTCTTTTTTTGATAAGAGAAAAGAACTGTTTTATTATCCTTTTTTGCAGTTATTCCATATTTTTTATATTATCATCGCTGGTTTTCTAGGTTTATTTGGATCTTATGAATGGAAAGGCAGAAGAGTAAAATAAAAAAGAGTGCCTAATAGCTTGTTAGAAATTTTTTAAAAAAATTCAAGCCAAGCTTATTTTCCAAACTTATTTCTAAAATATTATTTTCTCTATACTTCTATATTTCACTATATTTGAAACAAAAGTCAAGAACAAAAATGCATAACAATAAATTACTAGAATCGTATAAAAAAAGGAATTTGGATTTAAAAAACCGCGTGGTGATGGCACCTATGACACGTAACAGAACGCGCAGGGAAGACCGAGTTCCTACAGAAATGAATGTTAAGTATTACGAACAGAGAGCGAGTGCGGGATTGATAATCACAGAAGGTACCCATGTCAGTGCAGAAGGCATAGGCTCCTTATATGTTCCTAATATTTACACTGAAAAACAAGTGGAAGGGTGGAAAAATGTAACAAAAGCAGTGCATAAAAAAGGAGGAGTAATCTTTGCGCAACTTTGGCATGTAGGTCGCCTTAGTCATCCTAATCTTTTAAATGGGAATTTACCATTAGCACCTTCGGCAATAAATCCTAATTTTAAAACTTACGGTCCTAAAGGCTTTCAAGAAACTGTTACTCCAAAAGCAATGGAACAAGAGGATATTGAAAGAACCATTCGGGATTTTGTACAAGCTACTTTAAATGCAGAAAAAGCGGGATTTAATGGAGTCGAATTACATGCTGCAAATGGGTATTTATTTCATCAATTTTTTATGCAGTGTTCTAATACACGAAAAGACAATTACGGTGGAAGCATAGAAAATAGAGCACGTTTTTTATTTGATGTATTAGAGGCTATAGCTAAAGTATATCCTTTAGAAAAAGTAGGAGTTCGACTCGCTCCAGATTTAAATCACACTTTTGGTATTATACAAGATGAAAACTCCGCTGCAACTTTTGATTATATTTTTAATAAATTGAATAACTATCCTTTAGCCTATGTGCATATTTCCGGCTTCTCCTTAGATAAAAATCATAAAGGGAGGGAACAAGTTTTGGCAACTGCTCGAAAATACCGTAAAATTTATAAAGGAACTTTAATGATAAATAAAGGATTTGATGCGAAAAGTGGACACTATGCTCTAGAAGAAGGCATTGCTGATTTAATTTCATTTGGTGTGCCTTTTATTAGCAATCCCGACTTAGTAGAACGCATAAGAGAAAATCACCCTTGGGCAATTCCAGATAGAAATACATTTTATGGTGGAGGTGCTGAAGGTTATATTGACTATCCAACTATGAAGAATGGTGGTTAGTGGATGATGGATGGGGAATGGTGGATGAATTCGTAATTAAACTACGTACGAATTTATTTTCTCTAAAGTTAAAAATCAATATTTATTTAAGCAAAATAAAAACCACATAGAAACATAGAAATATCGGACTATGTACTATGTGGTAAAAGAAAATATAAATAAAACAAATTTAACTGTTCATTATTTATATTCAGTTTTGTTTAAAACTTCATGGACAAAGTTAAAGCTACCATGTTTTTAAATTGTTTCATTTCTACTATTCCCACGGGAATATTAGAAGCCAATAAAGGATAAGCATACTCATTCTGTTTTCTTTGTAAAAGCATATAGCCTAAATCTATACCAAACCCTCCAGATCTATAACCGAATCCTGCTGTATAGTGCATTTGCTCCCCATTATTAATTGTTTTATCAGTAAACGGATTTGACATATAACCCACACCTAATCTTCCAAAAAACTGATTGATACGACCTTCAGCACCTAAACGAATACTATGTGCTCCCTGATAATAATCTTTAATTACACTATTGACCTCTTGGAAGAATGCTGCATTTCCACCAGAGCCACTATATTTCATAGATGTATAATCCGTAAATTCATAATCAGCAGTAATAAATCCGTTCTTTCCTAAAATAGCGGCAGCACTTACTACGGCTCTCCAAGGTGTTCTTAAATTATAATTAAAATCGTAAGGATAATCGGGGCTAACGTTTGTATTAGGATTAGTACTTGATTGATTAGTGTCATATTTCAAATTTTCCGTATTTGTAAATAAATTATAATATGCTCTTTCTTCAAAAGCTGCCCAAGTTGGTGTATGAACAGCTAATCCTATTCTAAAATTATCGTTAGGAATAATAGTCGTACCAAACTTCATATTAAATCCTAATCCCATCGATTCAAAATCATCGTTATAGACTAAATGATCAAAATCATTATTATTATTTCCAGTAGCATCTTCTTCTATAAAAGTATAATTATGCTCATATTTATAATTCAAGAAATTAAGCCCTATACCAAAAAGAACTTTTTCATTATAATTTCCACCAATCGTAAGACCAAATTCATTAATTCCTCCTATTTGGCGCTTTTCACGACTTTGGCGTAATGCTCCACCTTGATCCAATATTGTATGACGTGGAATAGAACTCAGGTCATCGTAGAGCAAAAAACCCTCATATCCAAAAAAACCTAGAGGAGGTTGGATGTCTGAATTCACTCCATAAGCAATAGCATCGGCTGAAAAAATATCTGTTATACTACTTTCTGAATTTAAGCCTGTAAAATATTGTTTTTCATTAAAATCCGCTACTCTATTATAAGTTAAACCAAAAGACAAAGCTTTCATTTTACTATTTTTATATGCTTCACCTCTTGGTGCATAAGTAGTTACATAACCAATACTTCCAAGAACAAATCTACTATTATTTGCATTTGCTGCTTCATTTAAATATTGCGATTGCATACTAGAAAACTGTAGAGCAGGGCTAATCGTAAGTTCCGAACTTCTATAAACACCAATTCCCGCAGGATTCACAGTAATAGAAGATATATCTCCACCTATACTTCCTAGCGCACCTCCAATCCCAATTCCTCTAGCTGTAGATTGAGACATTGTATTTCCATACTTAAATGCTTCATACGCACTTTGTGCATAACTTTGCATAAAAACAGCTCCTGAAAAAATCAGTACTGTCAAGCTAAATAATTTATATTTTTTCATACCAGTTATTTTTAAAAATCAATTAAGTCTAAAGCTTAGACTCTTTTAAAAGGCAAAAGTTTACATAAGACATAAAAATAATTTATTGCTCATCAGCACTAGGTCCATATAAACCCGGAACTGGGAGATTATTTAATCGTAAATAAACGCTCAATTGCCCTCTATGATGATAAATGTGATTATTTATCATACTACGCAATACATTATACTTAGGAGCTTCCATAATTATAAAATCCCCCATTTTTAGTTTAAAAATAGTGTTTAAGTTCTCTTCTTTTACGGTATCAAAAGCTTTAATTACCTCCATTTTTATGTTTTCCAACTTTTCTAAGATAGCATCCGTATTGTCGATTTTAGAAGGTCGCACTATAACGAGGTCCAGTTCTTCTTTTTCTAAAACTACAGTAGGCCAAGCTGTTAAATCTACAACATGATTAATTAAAGCTTTGACAGACATAGATTTTTCATGTGGTTTATAGTTCCAATCTATATTTTTTAATGCTTCAACTAATTTTTTAGTTCCTGCAAATTCTAATTCAAATTCCGCTTTTAATAGTTCTAATACTTTCATTTTGCTATTTATTAATTATGTATTCTATTTTTTTTCTTCTTATAAATATTGTAAAAATCCATAAATCCTTCAGAAGATAATCTTTTTCCTTCAATTACTTTATTTTTTCCGAGAAAAAACATTCTAGGTGTTTGATAAGCATCAAAAGCATCTTGAATTTTTTGTACATCTTTAGTTATCACATGATTATTCCATTCTTCAATTTTACTTTCTATAATTTGTTTTTGAATTTTCTCTAAATCTCCTCCAAATACGATAGTAAATACTTTTACGCCTTTTGCTTTAAGTTCTTCATCATAAAGTTTTTTTAATTTAGGAATTTCCTTTAAACATGCATTACAAGTAGGATTCCAAAAGAGTAAAATAGTTTCTTCTGCGTCAAAATCATGTAAACTTTGTTCTTTTAATGTAAATGCATCGTTTACTATAATATCTTGTGCTTCTTTACCCACAACATTTGGAGCAATTTGTTGTGCTCTTTTCACAAATTTCTCTAACAGTTCATCATCCATCCAATAAGCTTTTCCTTGCATATGATAATTTTCTACCAAATATACAAATACCTCATCCATACCCATAACATTACTCTCTTCAGCAAATTTTGTCAAATAATGCAAGGTGTATTTAAACAATTCTTTATCCTGTTCGGGTTTCTCCAAAAGTTTATCTGCCTCGAATATGATAGAATCCGGAATAGGCATAACTACGCGAGTAAAGTACTCTTCTAACTTTGTATCAAGAATTGGCGAATGTATCAATCGTTCATCTTTAAAATCAAATCCATCCCAAAAGTGTCTTTTATAATACCTATATGCATAAGTAGAATCTTCTGTTATTCCATCTTCTAAATAATGTTTTCCTTCCGGCACTTCAACAGACAATAAAGCTTTATATGCATTAGCTAAAAATGTGTTTGGTTTCTTTTGAATGTATGCCTTTCTATAATCATTAATTTTTTTTGTTTCCATATCTAATTTTTCATAAATACGGTTGGAATCTGTTTCACTTTTCGCAGTTTCTAAATCCTTTTGCAACAATTTTTGTGCTTGAGATACCTTCCCCATTTCTTTAATAAAATCTAAATAATCATTATTTTCAGGGCTGTTTTTAAATCGGTTATTTCTAGGAAAATCCAAGGTATCTATATGTATTTCAAAATTATCTCCATCGTTTAAAACAATTTCAGCAAAATATCTATTCTCATTAAAAAGAATCATATAGAATCCTCCTAAAATAGAATCATCACTTTTAAAAGTTGCTGATTTTCCATTCTTAACTTCTGCATTATCGACTTTATAAACTGTTGGATAGCCTTTTCCAAAATATTTTGCAAGTGCAATTGAAGCATCTGGCACTTCTTGTTCAAAATGCACTTTTATTTCATAGCCGTGTTTTACGTTCTTTCTAGCATGACTTGAAAAAGTATTTAATCCAAGTAGGGCAAATAGAAATAGTGTAAGATTTTTCCAATTCATATTTTTTGCGTTTTTACTATTTTAAAGTTTTATTCTTCAAATTTATTCAATGTTGGGCAAGGAATCAAATTTTCCTATTAACTTTGTGCATTGTTAACTTATAATTATTTCAATTGGCACGTAAAAAATCTAATCGTTTTCAAGAATT
>DATGSF010000049.1:0-18004 GCA_035302865.1 Chitinophagaceae bacterium | reverse complement strand
TTTTTTATCATTTTTATAAGATTTCCAAGTAACATCTTTAGTATCAAAAAAACTATAATCGCCTATATAGTACGTGTCACCATCTTTAACTTGAGCTTGCCATAAAATGGTATTTAAAGCAGATGGTTTCACTATAAACTGCTCGTAACTTATGTTTTGATTTTGCAATTCTTTCTTAAAATGTTGCATTACTATTAATTTTGCAATTATTGTCCATAATAGATAGGCGGAACTCCAAATAAAACCTCGACGTAAAATCTTTTTTCTGCTTTTTCCAGTATTTCTCCACATTATCATCAAAGCTATTATCCAAGGAATAGTATATAAGGGATCAATAACAAAAATTGTTTTAAAAGATAAGCGCCAAGTTGATGGATATAAAACTTGCACACCCCATGATGTGAATAAATCTATTGCAACATGGGTAAATATGGTAGATGCAATAATAATATTTGCTAAAAGAAAGGATATTCGTCTTTTTTCAATTTTCCATAATAAAAATCCGAGCAAAGGACTAAACAAGAGCATTCCTAAAAAGGAATGTGTCAAACTTCTATGCATTGCAACAGCATCCACGGGATGAAATAAATAACCAAACCATACATCTAAATCAGGAAAGGTTCCGAGTATTGCACCATATAAATAAGATCTGTTTTTTAAGGTATCACCAGCTAAAACCTCAACAGTTGCTATACCAATTGCTATTTGGGTTAAAGAATCCATCTTGATATATGAATATTTATAAAAAATGCGAAATGAAAATTACATTATTAAAATTATCATTTCGCATTATAATTTACTTTATACTTATTTATTTCACTTTTGTTATTTTCACCATATTCGTTGGAAGACGTTCCGTTACAGGTAAAGAACCAGTATTAACTACCACATCTCCTTTATGCAACAATCCTTTTTCTTTTAAAATACTTATTTGAGTTTCAATCATTTTATCCAAATCAGTATTTTCTTCATAATAAAATGCTTTAACACCCCAACTTAAACTTAATTGATTAACTAGCTGTTTTGTTTGAGTAAATACGAACAATTCTGAATAGGGACGAAAACTTGAAAGCATAAAGCCAGTATATCCACTTTGAGTCATACCTATTATTGCATCAGCATTAATATCTTCAGCAATTCTACATGCATTATAGCAAAGCGCATCACTTAAAAAAGACGGTGAGTGAGGCTGTGGAATTAAATTTCTATTATATACTGTTTTTTCTTTTTCTACCTCTTGAATTATATCAACCATCGTTTTTACTACCAGTGCTGGATGTTTCCCCATTGCTGTTTCACCACTTAACATAACAGCATCTGCACCTTCCATAACTGCATTCGCAACATCCGACATTTCACTACGATTAGGTCTTCGTTTTTCCATCATGCTTTCCATCATTTGAGTTGCGATAATTACAGGTTTTGCTCTATGAATGCATTTTCTTACAATATCTTTTTGAATCATTGGTACTTTCTCAACTGGCAATTCAACTCCTAAATCACCTCTTGCTACCATTACTCCATCAGATGCTAAGATAATTTCTCTTAGATTTTCTACCGCTTCTGGCTTTTCAATTTTTGCAATAATTTTAGTCATTGCATCCTTAGAAGTTAACAAGAATCTTAAATCAAAAATATCTTTAGGTTTACGAACAAAGGATAAGCCTACCCAATCTAATTCGTGTTCTATAATAAAATCTAAATCTTTTAAATCCTTTTCTGTTAAAGATGGCAAAGAAATATTAGTATAGGGTAAATTAACTCCTTTTCTAGGTAACAATACCCCACCCGTTTTTACTTTTGCTTTTATAAAATTATCGGAAGTAATTTCTATTATTTCCGTTTCTATTTTACCGTCATCTAATAAAATAAGCTCCCCAACTTTGCAATCCAAATGCAGATTAGGATAAGAAATAAAAATATTATCCTTTGTACCTATTTCTTCTTTTTCATTTGTAAATGCTATAATATCTCCCTCACTCAAAGCTAAGCTTTCACCTTGTAATTCTCCTACGCGCAATTTTGGACCTTGCAAATCAGCCAAAATAGCAATATGTAAGTTTTTTTCTTCGTTAATACGACGTATTTTCTGTATCACTTCAGCATGTTGCTCATGCGTCCCATGAGAAAAATTCAATCTAAAAACATTAACACCTGCATCTACTAATTTATTTAGCTCTTCATAACTATCACTGGCAGGACCTACGGTTGCCACTATTTTCGTTTGATGTTTCATATAATATAATTATTAAGCCTTAATATACATAAAATAATGCACACTTATAGATTTATTGTATTAAAACTAGCTAAATCCTCAAAAGCTTTTATTCTTTCTTGAATTATTTCTTTATTTATTTCTTTTAAACGTTCTGTTCCGAATTTTTCAACACAAAAAGAAGCCATAGCTGAACCTACAATCACAGCTTTTTTCATATTTTCAAAGGAAATATCACCAGTCTTTGCAAGATGTCCTACAAATCCTCCTGCAAAGCAATCTCCTGCTCCTGTTGGATCAAACACCTCTTCTAAAGGTAATGCAGGTGCAGAAAACACTCTATTTTCATAAAACAATAATGCTCCATGCTCTCCTTTTTTAATAACTACAAATTTAGGACCCATGGCATGAATTTTTTGAGCAGCCTTAACTAATGAGTACTCTTCCGATAATTGTCTTGCTTCACTATCATTTATAATAATAACATCCACTAATTTCAATGTTTGTAATAATGCATCCATTGCAATATCCATCCAGAAATTCATTGTATCTAAAAGAATAAGCTTGGGTTTATTTTTAAGCTGATTAATTACAGACATTTGCACGTCAGGAGCTAAATTTCCTAACATTAAATAGGAACAATCTTGATAAGATTCTGGCAACTGAGGATTGAAATGTTCTAATACATTTAAATCGGTAACTAAAGTATCACGGGTGTTCATATCCATGTGGTATTTTCCACTCCAGAAAAAAGATTTTTGATCTTTTACAACTTCAACACCTTCAAAATCAACACCTTTTTCTTCTAATGCTCTTATTTCCTCTTCCGGAAAATCCCCTCCAATAATAGATACTTGTTTAATTGGAGTATAGAATTGAGACGCAACCCAGGCTACATAAGTAGCTGAGCCGCCAATAATTTTATCTGTTTTTCCAAATGGAGTTTCTATAGCATCAAAAGCCATAGTTCCAACTGTTACTAAAGACATATTTTTTATTTTATTTGATGAATATTATTTAATATTTTGTCTTGACTAATAGGCATCACACCCACTTCTTCACAAACTAATCCTCCTGCTAAATTTGCCACTTTCATTGCTTCTTCCATGTTTTTTGTAATAGCATACCACAAAACAGCAACAGAAATTACCGTATCTCCTGCACCGCTAACATCTTTTATTTTTCTTTTATGTGCTGGTATCCATTTTTCTTCATCTTGGTTTTGGTAATACATTCCATGTTCAGATAGCGTAAAAAGGCTAATTTGATGCTTTAAAATTGCATATAATTTTTTATGTGCTTTCTTATAGTTTTCTAAATTATGCTTTAAACCAGCAAATCCTAAACCTTCTTGTAATTCTTTAAAATTGGGTTTAAAAATAGTGACATTCTTATAGCTTAAAAAGTTTTTTTTCTTAGGGTCTACTGCGGTGATTATTCCTAAATGATTTGCATGATTTATCACCTTTTCAATAACATTTTCTTTTAAAACACCTTTGTTATAATCTTCAAATAGTACTATATCTGGTTTTTCAATTTGTAAAAATTTCAATACTTTTTCTATAAATGGGTGTTCTTCTTTCGTGGATAAATCATAATGATTTTCCTCATCTAATCGCATTATTTGCTGATTATTACTTAAAATTCTAGTTTTTTCAGTAGTTAAACGCTCATTGCTTTGTATAATTAAGTCCGTAAATATACCCTCTTCTTCACATAAATTTAAAACTCTTTTTGCTTTTTCATCATTTCCAATAACTGAAGCTAAAGTTACTTTTGCACCCAAAGATATACAATTTAATGCAGCATTAGCTGCTCCGCCTAATCTACTATCTCTTTGAAATAATTGAACTATAGGAACTGCTGCTTCTGGTGAAATACGATCTACACTACCCCATGCATAACTGTCAATCATGATATCTCCAATAACAACCACATGTAAGTCTTGAATTTCCTTAAGTATTTCTTTAGCTTTATTTTGCATATTTATTATTTCAAAAAGTATTTTTTACGTCTTAGGAAAAACCAAAGACCGGCAATAATTATATAAACTAATATCGGTATTGCAATATTTAACCATTGCATTACTTTCCTTTTTTCCTTTACAATTTGAGGATCTAATAATCGAACAGAGAAATCCTTATTTTTAGCTTTTAGTATTTTTTCATCTCCATTTAAGTAAGCAATAATATTTTGCAATAATATTTTATTATCAAATTGATAATCTAAATATCTAAAAGTTCCCATTTCTGAAGGACCTGCTTGTTCAGAATAAAGGTTATAAAAAATTTGACCATCCGAAAAAACAATCATCTTCCCTTCTTCATCAGCACTTCTTTTGAGTTTTAAATTGTTTTGTTCTATAAATTCTTGTACTTCTAGTGGTTGTCTTTTAGCATAAAAGGACGTCCACCTCCCTTCTAATAATAACCCTCCAATTTGACTCCCTTTATTATATTGTTTCTCATTTATTTTTTCCATTGCAGATTCTAAAAGTATTGGAGCCGGTACAGATTGTGTTTTTGAATACTTACTACTTTGCAAAATTGGAGTTTTTGTAATGGATGGATCGCTATCATTTATATCGATACTACTTATCATTTGCGTTAAAATAGCATCCATTTGTTTTCCTATCATATGTTCGGAGTTTGCTGCTAATACGGGATTATATACCCATGGATACATCACGGGTTCTGCATTTTCAAATCCTTCTGAAGCTAATGGAATCAATACCTGATCTAATGCATCTAGAATTAAATCTTGATTTATTCTAAAGCCATAATGAAAAAACAAATCACTTAAATTTAAATTGAGTGGCATGCTATTAAAGGAACCTGTAGCCATTAAACTATCTAATGTACCTGTAGCACCGTCTATTGCCCACACAATATTTCCACCTTTCATTAGATATTGATCTAGTTTAAATTTATCTATTTCCGAAAAGGAATCAATAGGATTTTGCACAAATACTAAATCATAATTTGAAGGAATTTCAATATTCGCTTGTAGATTTAAACTGTCCACATGAAATCTTTTTCCAAGCTCTTTAAATAAGGAAATATTTTCATAATTAAAACTCTGTCCATTTCCTCTAAGATATGCAACACTTTTTTTCTCTTTATTTTGTAATTCGTGAATTGCATTGATAAAATTAAATTCTAATAATATCTCTGATTTATTTAAAATAGCACGAGATAAGTTTGGTGTATTAGTTTCTTGTAAGAAAATGGGTTTTGAATCTATTGTTCCATCCTTTCCTTTAATATGTATTATTGCCCATGGAAATAACATTTTTTGCATACTTCCCTTTTTACCTCCATCTATGGTAACAGGAATACCGGACAATCCAAATTTATTCAATTTACTTAAAGCATTTTCTGCATTTTTATCTTCAGCAAGAGGATCTATAAACTCATAGGTGATTTTATTATTGCTTATAATTCTATACTGTCTAAGTAGTAGCTCAGCACTTTTTGAAAGTTTTTTAAAAGCAGCAGGCATTTCTTTTCCAGACAAGAATACTTCTATATATACTTCCTCGTTTAGATCTTTTAAAATTTCTTTAGAGGTATTCGTTATTGAATATCGTTTATCTTGCGTCCAGTCCATTTGAATATGAATCCATAATGAAGCTAAAACAATGCCAATAAAAGCTACTAGTACGAAAAAAAACTGATATTGTATTTTCTTCTTTTTCTGTTTAATAAAATCTTGATTTTCTGAAGATTCCATAAAGAATAATCCTTTAAAATAGTTTAATTAATTTATTAAATTTTATTTTACAATTTTGTTTTTAATATTCGCAATTGCATGGATAGTATTTAACAACATTTCCTCTCCAGGAGCTCCAACATCCATATGAGCTATAAAACGCGTCAAGCCAAATAACTCTTTAACATAGCGTACTTTTTCTTCTATTTGTTGTTCTGTTCCCATAAAAAGTGCACCATCAGGGCTCATGCCTGCCTGAAATTGCTCCCATTTGTAAGGAGGCCAAGCTCTTGTTTTTCCAATTCTATCCATTTGAGCAGCATACTTTTTAAAATACATACGTTCTTCCTCTTCATTTTTTAATAATAAAGTATGAGTATGCACCCCTATTTGCATTTTTTCAATTGGATGACCATGCTTGATATATTCATGTTTATAATAATCAAATAAAGGTTTAAAATTTGATATCTGACCTCCAATTATAGCAACAATCAAAGGTATTCCATGCTTGGCTGCACGTAATACAGAAGAAGGAGTTCCACCAACCGCCAACCATAAAGGAATTTCCTTCTCAGTTCTCGGATAAATTCCAATATTTCGTAATTCAGGTGTTTTTTCTCCTTTCCATGTTACTTTTTCATTTTTTATCAATTCCCTTAAAAGATCAAATTTTTCTTCAAAAAGTATTTCATAATCCTTTAAATCATAACCAAAAACTGGGAAAGATTCGATAAAACTACCTCTACCCATTCCAATCTCTCCCCTATCTCCACTCATAGCCTGAATTATAGCATAAGCTTGATATAAAGCTACTGGATCAGAAGAACTTAAAACATTTACAGCTGACATTAATTTTATTTTCTTCGTAACAGTTGCTATACCTGCTAAAACAATATGAGGAGCAGAAACAGCATAATCTTCCCTATGATGTTCACCGATTGCAACAACATCCAAACCTAATTTATCAGCTAATATACTTTGCTCAATAATATTTTGAATTACAGCATTTGATTGTTCTGCTAGTTCTTGAGCAGGATTTCTATCTATGTCTCCAAAATATCCTATTCCAACTTCCATATTTTATTTGTTTTGTAATATTAATAATCTACCAATCCAAAGGTTCATCTTCTTCCAGTATTCCTAATTCCTTATTCCTTGTTTTTTCAACTTTTGCGGAAATAAAAATACTAATTTCATAAAGTAACATTAAAGGCATCCATACTAAAATCATGCTGAACCAATCAGGAGGAGTGATTATAGCTGAAATAAATAAAATAATAACAATTGCGTAACGTCTTTTTTCACGCATAAAGTTTGGTGTCAAGAAACCTATTTTTGACAGGAAATATACTACTATAGGTAATTCAAAAACAATACCTATACCAATTATTAAACTAGATATTGTCGAATAATAGTTTTTAATAGTAATAATATTCTCAAATTGCTCACTTAATTCATAGGTGGCAAAAAAGCCAATGGTGAAAGGAGCAATAATAAAATAAGCAAAGGCAACTCCAGCTATAAACAATAATGAAGACCATAAAACAATACCACTAGCCATTTTCACTTCATTATCCGTTAAAGCAGGCTTCACAAATCGCCAAAATTCCCAAAATACATAAGGAAAAGCAATAATAAAACCAACAAAAAACGCTACCGATATAGATAACATAAACTGTCCTGCCAATTGTGTGTTTTGAAATCTCAAAGTAACACCATCCATACATAATTCTTCTATATGAAACAGTTTTCCTACAGCACAAAACCATTCATATGCAATAAAATCTCCATTAGCAGGCCCAATAATTACCTTATCAAAGATAAAATTAATATTTATAAAGGCAAAAATAGCTGCAACTATAATAACAATTACCGAGCGAACTATATGCCAACGTAAAGCCTCTATATGCTCCATCATACTCATGGTAGCATTAGCGCCTCCTCTTCTATTTAAAAACTTATCTAAAAGTCCCAAAGTCTCTATTTTTTACAAATTGCTATTTTATTCTTTCTATTTTCATGTCGCCCTCCCTCAAAATCTGTATTTAAAAACTCTTCGATCATACTTTTTGCTTCTTCTTCTGATACAAATCGTGCAGGCATACATAATATATTTGCATCATTATGTTGTCGACTTAATTTAGCAATCTCCGCATTCCAAGATAATGCCGCACGAACATTTTCATATTTATTGGCTGTCATACAAACTCCATTACCACTTCCACATAATAAAATCCCTAAAGCAAATTCTTTATTATTTACAGCACTAGAAACAGAATGTGCATAATCTGGATAATCTACAGATTCAGAAGAAAATGGTCCTTTATCTACTACTTCTATACCTTTAGCTTCAATATATTTTTTCACACTTTCTTTCATGTCATAACCCGCATGATCAGAGCCAATTATTATTTTAGAATATTTCATGATTTTAATTTTTTATTTTTAGATTTTACAAATTTACGAGAACGCTTTATAAATATAAAGTTTAATTTTTTAAGAAGATAAGATATGCACCATTTCAAAAGATTCTAAATTCTGATTAGATTCTTTACATTTAATGGCATCCATAGGTGTACAAATCCATTCTTGCTTCACTTTCCCTAACATAAAATTCTTTTTGCCCTCTAATAAATATTTAATAGCATAATAACCAAAATGACTAGCAACCCATCTATCATAATAGTTTGGCGAACCACCTCTTTGAATATGCCCCAATACAATTGCCTTAGGTTCAATATCAGGAAAGTTCTTTTCTATTAATTTTTGAACTATTTCACCACCACCAAAATCGTCCCCTTCTGCCACAACAATAATCCTAACTAATTTTTTTCTTTGTTTATCTTTTTCTATTTTTTCAATTATCAAATTAGGATCTGTTGCCTTTTCTGGAATTAACACTTCCTCCGCTCCACAAGCAATGCCACTATGTAAAGCTATATAACCTGCATCACGTCCCATTACCTCCACAATAAATAAGCGATCATGTGCATGTGCTGTATCTCTAATCCTATCGATGGCTTCAACTGCAGTATTAACAGCTGTATCAAAACCAATAGTATAATCAGTGCCACAAATATCTTTATCAATTGTACAAGGAATACCTATTACTTTAAGTTGATTATGTTCTTTTTGTAGTTGCATCGCACCGGCAAAAGAACCATCACCTCCTAATACTATCAAATTCTCTATTTCCCTTTTTTGCAAATTTTCAAATGCTAATTTTCTTCCTTCCTTACTTCTAAATTCTTTAGATCGAGCTGTTTTTAAAATAGTGCCTCCTCTTTGTATTATATTAGCAACAGTTTGATTATCTAACTCAATAATATCATCTTCGATTAAGCCTTGAAAACCTCTACGAATACCAAAAACTTGAAAATTATAATAAATAGCAGTACGCACAACAGCACGAATTGCTGCATTCATTCCAGGCGCATCACCTCCAGAAGTTAATATTGCTATTTTCTTTGCCATATATATTTATTTAGTTCCTGTATGACCAAATCCACCACTTCCGCGCTTAGTTTCTGACAATTGCTCCGTTTCTTCCCATATCAAATGTTCATGTTTAGCAAAAACTGCTTGAGCAATCCTTTCTCCATCCTCGATAATAAATTCTTTTTGGGACAAATTAATCAATCCTACCATTATCTCCCCTCGATAATCTGAATCTATAGTTCCTGGAGAATTAATAACAGTTATTCCTTTTTTAATTGCCAAACCACTTCTTGGTCTAATTTGCAATTCCGTTCCTATAGGTAATGCAATATATAAGCCTGTTGGTATAACTTTTCTTTCTAGTGGTTTGATGATAATATTATTTTCAATATTTGCTCGTAAATCCAAGCCAGCTGCACCCTCACTTTCATATTGAGGTAAGGAATGTTTTGAACGATTTATTACTTCTACTTTCATTTTATTTTTGTTCATTAATAAAATTATTGATTATTTCTTTTAATTCTTGATGTATATGACCATTTGATGCCAAGGTCTCTTTACTAAAAACATCCATATTTTCATGCTGAAAACCACTAACTTTACCACCTGCTTCTTTAACTATAAGATATCCTGCAGCAACATCCCATGGATTTAAGCCAAACTCCCAAAAACCATCAAAACGACCACAAGCCAACCAACATAAATCTAAAGCTGCGGAACCTAAACGGCGAATAGGAACGCCCATTGCCGCGATTTTAGAAAAAATGGCAATAATATCAACTTTTTGAGGATGCTTATAAGGAAAGCCTGTTACTAAACAAGACCGTTTAAAAGGTCTAGGTTCTGACACTTTGATTCTTTTTCCATTCAGAAAAGCTCCTTTATCTTTTTCAGCATAAAATAGTTCATCCATCATTGGATTATATACTGCTCCATATTTCATTATTCCATCCAGCATAATGCCAATGCTAACACAACAAATTGGAATTCTTTGAGCATAATTCACCGTCCCATCTATAGGATCGACAATCCAAACAAATCCTTTTTGTCTAGTCTCTTGCCCACCATATTCTTCTCCTAAAATAGCATGCTCCGGATATGTTTCTTCTATTCGTTTTCTAATTAATTTTTCTGTAGATTTATCAACCTCCGTAACTAAATTATTAATTCCCTCTTTTGAACTAACTTCAAAGTCAGTATAAAACTTATCTTTAATATGCAATCCGGCCTCTTTAATAATCTCTAATAATACCTCTTTCATTTCTTAATATTTTAATTTATTTTTCCTTTTTTACTAGCAAAAAACTCTAAGCTTAATATTAGCAATAAGCCCAAAACCATACAAATAATTGCCAACAAAACATTAGGGTCACTATTATAAGCTGCAGGCAAAACACTCTTCTCCAATAAAGGAACTTCTTCCCCTTTACTATTTATACGTGTTTCAATCACTTCCTTCCAAGGCCAAATTTTATTTAAAGAGCCAATCATAAAACCTGTAAGTACAGCAAAGGTTATATTTTTAAAGTTATTAAATAAATAGGTTAAAACTTTAGAAAACACCTTTAAACCTGTTATCATACCTATTATAAAAAGAGCAACTCTTATCCCTGAATAAATAATAGTTGAAGATTCTCTTTGTTTTAATGCTTCTACTAAACTATTAAGTGTATCAAGAACAGGTAAATAGGCTCCAATTAATAATAAAATAAAAGCGCCAGAAATTCCTGGTAAAATCATAGCAATAATTCCAAAGAAGCCCGCTAAAAAGAAGAAAAAATAAGATTCGGCCCCTCCTAAAGGTTTAGCCAAGGTCAAAAAATAAGCAAAAATTGCAGTAATTATACAAGCTATATATTCCCAAAACTTCCAAGCATTCATTTGCTTAATGATATAGAATATACTTGCTAATATCAAACCAAAAAAGAAAGCCCAAACCATTATGGGATAAGTTCCTAATAAATATGTAATTGCTTTAGCTAAACTTATAATACTAAAAACAATTCCAGCTCCTAACACTACCAGAAATTGTAGATTATATTGTTTCCATGCTTGTCTAATTCCATCTTTTTTCCATACTTTAAAAAAAGAAAAATTTAATTTATCAATTGTTTCTAGCAATTCCTCATAAATACCAACAACAAAGGCAATGGTTCCTCCCGATACTCCTGGGACAACATCCGCTGCTCCCATTGCTAAACCTTTTAAAAACAATATTATATTCTGTAAAAAAGAATGTTTGTTCATATATGCTATTTTGCTTTTGCTAGAAAAAATAATTTATGCACAAAGATACCATTTAAATGTTTATCTATAACCTCCCCAGCGTTTTCTTAAAATCCATTCGCTGCTTAAGAAAAATAAAATTAAGATAAACCACCATTTCTTATCTATTAAAAATAATCCTTGCTTTTTTTCTATCCTTAACTCTTGAGAAATAGCATTTTCATCAAACCATTTTTCAATTTTATCCACCTCATTCCAAGCAAAGAATTCTCCATTACTTATATCTGCCCACTGACTCATTTGAAGCCAATCTGCTTCTAAATTTTGCAATTCTAAACTTGAAGGAAGCACTTCAAAGTATCCAGAATCGTTAAATTCGGATTTATTCTCCATTTTTGCATTAAATCTATATAATCCTGCAGGCCAATGTCCTAAATTCAAATTCCAAATATTGTCTCCGTTTGCCTGCATATTATAAGTATCTAAAAGCTCCTCATTCTTATATATTTCAACAATAATATTTTCTTCTCTCGCATTATAATAGGCATCATAAATTTGTGCAATCAATTCTATATTATCACTATAATAATATTCTGATTTATTAGGATAAACATCTAATTTCTTAGCTTTTAAATTGTGTTGTGCATAGCGAATTAACTGTAAAAACAACTGCTCTGTAACAGAAGGATTATTTCTAATATCTTCTTCTTTTCTATCTTTATTTTCCACTAAATTCCATTTCCACCAAGCAAGACCGTTAATATAAACTTCCTTTGGATCATTATTATTCAAATAAATAAAAACATTATTATTTTTCGACTCTGCTAAATCCAATCCTTCTTTAAGAGAATTTTTATTCCATTGAAAGCTCTGTTGTAACGGAGGTAAGTTTTGTTGCTTTATATCTTTTATTAAATCCCGAAAAATATTTTCAGATTCTTTTTTCCATAAAATTTCACTTTCTATAGGCACATTTAATTTTTTAACTCCTTCAGAAATAAAAGGAGGCAAATTAGAGCTTTGACCTAAGAAATACATAGCTATTCCTTCAAACTCTTGTGGAATTCTTGTACTTAAATTTACTGCTAAAAGAATATTTATTTTCTCTATATCCTTTGGTTTCTCTTCTCCATAATGCAAATCAATAGTAGCCTCTGGAATATATTTTTCCAATTTCTTTAGAAACTGCACATCAGGATGTGGTGCAGAAGCCCAGATTAATATATTTAATTTCTCCTCTATTACTTCTATATGAAAACTCTTTTGATTATTATCAGGATTAAATTCACCACTTAAAAAAGGACTTGCTATTTGTAGATTATACCAACCAGCCTTATCAGGTTCCCATTCGAAATGAACGCTCTCTGTATGATTATTTGAGCTAATTTCAACTCCCTGCTCTTGGACTTTTTGTTCATTAATTCGAAGCTGTACATTGGTATTTTTATCTTTAAATTCTTTAGCAATAATTTGACTTTGCAGTTTAACCTTTTGTCCTAAAGTTACTTTTCTAGGAAAGCTCACTTCTGAAATTTCAATATCTTTTTTACTAGTAGAATCACCAAGACCTACCCATAGATGTGGTAAATCAAGAGGATAGGATAAAAAGTACGGGTCCATGCCCTGATTAAACAAACCATCGGTTGCTAAAATAATTCCCCTTATTCTATCAGGATCCGTTTTTTTCCATATAAGCTCTAGGGCATTACTGATATTTGTAGCTTCAAAATACAAAGAGTCTTTCTGTTGATCAGTACCTTTTGCATCAAGTCCCGATGCAAATTTAAAATACCGTATATCGAAATCCTTTTCCCATTTTTCCTCTTCAGATGCTATTATTTTAACCCAGTTCGAGTATTCCGACCATTTTTTTGCTGATATAGATTCATCTTCTAAAATAATTAATTGCGGTTTTTGCTTTACGTACTCTTTTTTTATGTACTGTTTTGGATACAATAAAAATGTAATCAACACTAAACTAAGTCCACGTAATATTGCAAGAATCCAAGCTTTATTACCCATCTTTTTTTTATCTTTTTTAAATAGCAATAAAAAAGGCAATAAAAACAATACAATAAGCAATATCCAAAAAATCCCTATGGGAATCATATAAATTTTATTTTATTCAAAACTTTCATTTTCACTTAAATACCTCCACTTTCCAGAGGGCAAATCTCCCAATTTTACTTTTCCAATGCGAATTCTTTTTAAAGCAACCACATGCAAACCTACTAAAGCACACATTCTTCGTATTTGTCTTTTTTTACCTTCAGTCAGAATAAATCGCAATTGGTTATCTTGTATCCATGTAACCTTAGCTGGTTTTAATTTTTTCCCATCCAAACTTAAGCCAAAATTTAACAACTTCAATCCATTTTCCATAATTTCTCCTTCGACGGTAACTATATATTCTTTATCAATAGGACTATTTTCACCTATTAATTGTTTAGCAATAACACCATCTTGTGTGAGCACTAATAAGCCGGTTGAATCAATATCTAAACGGCCAGCGGGTGCTAAATCCTGATTATGTTTATCTTCATATTTTATTCCAGACTTATCCGCTCTCCATAAATTTTTATAACGAATTAATTGTACCGCCGGTCTATAGTTTTTTTCCGGTTGCCCACTCACAAATCCAACAGGTTTATGCAAAAGTATAGTTACTCTAGCTTTTTGTTGCTCTAAAGCCTCAAGAGACATTTCAATTTTATCAGAGTTTTTTACTTTATATCCTTTTTGCTTTATAATCTCACCGTTTACTTTTACCCAACCATTCAAAATATACCCATCCGCTTCTCTTCTTGAGCACATTCCTAAAACAGCCATACGTTTTGCCAATCGAGTTGTCTCTTCCATTTTCTTTTATTATACCTTGCGAAAATAACAATAATAAATGTCTTTTTTAAGCTTTTTAAAAGGGATTTATTATCTTTGCATATATAAAATATATTAACTCACTAAATTTTAAAAAGCACCATGCCAGTGTTATATAACAAAATTTCGAATGCTGTTTTAAAGCAGCAAATGTTGGAGGATGATACTCCTAGAACAACAATTTCTTTCTATAAATATTTTCAAATAGAAAATCCCGAAACTTTTCGTAACAATTTATACCGTAAATTTAATGATTTGGGTGTATTAGGACGCGTATATATAGCCTCCGAAGGTATAAATGCACAAATTTCTGTTCCAACGGAAAACAAGGATAAGTTTAGGGAAGCTTTATATGAATTTGATCCAGAATTAAATGGTTTGCGATTAAATATCGCAATTGATGATGACGGAAAGTCATTTTGGGTTTTACGTATGAAAGTTCGTGATAAAATAGTAGCTGATGGAATTGAAGACCCTTATTTCAATCCTTCTAATATTGGCTATTACTTAAAAGCGCATGAGGTGAACGAAATGGCGAAAGATCCTAATACAATTTTTGTAGATATGCGTAATCATTATGAATATGAAATTGGTCATTTTAAAAATGCAATTGAAGTACCTAGCGACACATTTAGAGAGCAATTGCCTATGGCTGTAGACATGCTGAAAGACAAGAAAGATAAAAATATAATTATGTATTGTACTGGAGGCATTCGTTGTGAAAAAGCTAGTGCTTATCTCAAACATAATGGATTTCAAAATGTATTTCATGTTGAAGGTGGAATTATTGAATATGCTAGACAAGCTAAAAATGCGGGATTGGATTCTCAATTTATAGGAAAAAATTTCGTTTTTGATGAACGTTTAGGAGAGAGAATTACTGATGATATAATTGCACAATGCCATCAATGTGGTAATCCTTCTGATGCGCATACAAACTGTGCAAACGACGGTTGTCATTTATTATTTATACAATGCGAAGATTGTAGAAAAAATTATGAAAATTGCTGTTCACCTGAATGCTTAGAAGAAAGTAAACTACCCGAAGAAGAGCAAAGAGCAAGAAGAGCTGGAAGAGAAAATGGAAATAAAATATTCAATAAAGCTAAAGACCATCCTTTACGTAAAAAATGGCATATTTAATTGCTATTTTTTCTATATTAAATAAATTGCTTTATATATATTATTATAATTTTTCCTCTTAGTTCAAGAAAGTTAGGCTAAGAGGAAAAATATTTTATAAGATAATTTAAATTACCCTTATTTCTGATAACACAAGGCCTAAAAAATAAATTGTCTTTTTATTATTTTAATTTTTCATTAAAATAGGCAAATCCTGGCAACCATTCTTCCCCATCTTTGACGTCAATAAATTTAAGTTTTCCACTCTCCTCAATAGGTAAGATATTTTCTTTCAAAAAAGATGCTTTCTCTCTATCATTCGGTTCAGTCGCCCATTTCCAATGTTCTTTATGCGTCCAATAATCAGCATTAGGAAATTGCAATTGGTACTCTTCATTCACTTTAATCACTGCTCCACCTACATGATCAAAATGCAAATGCGTCAAAAACACATCTGTAATATCTTCCGTTTTCAAACCCGCTTTTTCTATACTTCCTAACAAAGTATCCTCTCCATGTAAATAATAATGACTAAAAAACTTCTCATCTTGTTTATCACCAATACCTGTATCAATCAATATTTTCCTGTCGTCAATTTCTACTAACAAGCAACGTAATGCCCAAGAGCATAAATTATTTTCATCTGCAGGATTAAATCTATCCCAAAGTACGCGTGGTACCACCCCGTGCATTGCACCGCCTTCTAACTTAAAATAGCCTGTTTCTATAGTTGTTATTTTCATTATATTTATATTTTAAATTTCTGAATGTCCTTTAATAAATGCTTGTACTAAAAAAGAAAGTAGTTTTCCCATTGTATCACTTTTCAAATCGTCATTTCTTTGACTCACTCCTTCTGGCAAGTGAAAATACAACACTTGAGGATGTTTTGCTAAAGTATAAACCCAATGATAAGCTTGTTGAGCTGAAATCCCTAATGGTGTTAAAGCACTACTCAATGCGCCTTCCACTGTATCTACATCTAATTCCAAACCGAATTTTCGTTCTTCTTGTATAGATTTCAAAGCAGTCAAAGCTTCATTTTCCGAAATCGATTTTCTTAAAAATAAATCCTCAAAAGATATCAACACATTACCATCATCTGCTTTCAATGTTTTGATAATATCAGGATGATTATAAGACTCCTGCCAAGCCATCAATCCATAATTTTTCAGACTTCCTTCTTCTTTTCCATAGCTAAAACTATTACCACTATGCCTTCCTTCTAAAACCCTACAATCTGCATGTGCATCAATATTGATGACATTAATCGCTGATTGATTTATTGCGTGCGCTGATTTGATTAATGGATAAGCATTATTATGTCCACCGCCGATTAAAACTGGTATTTTCCCGGACTTAAAGATCTTTTCAAGTATAGGAATTAGAAAAGCATCTAATCTTGCAGTTAAATTCCTAAGTTGTTCCACATCCTTCACATCAGCATGAGATGCGGACCATTCCGGATTTAAATATCCGCCTAAAAATACTTCCTCACCATGAAGCATTGCATTCGATTGAATATTCAAAAAAGCATTTAGAAAAGCCTCATAATTACTTTGTGCTCCTCCAACGCCTAAATTGCCTCGAATACCGATGTCTTCTGGTACTAACAAAATGACATATTTAGCTTGAGATTGCTTCAAGTCGTCTAAATCTCCGTATTGTACACGTTCGCCCAACCTTGTTTCTCCAGGTCTTTGATTGATATACTTAGCAATAGTCGTTGATTCCCAATACTTCCATGATAGTAAGTCCATGTAGCAAATTTAAAGTTATATCGTCTATATTACTATCTTTAAATGAAAATTTATCCTTTTAGTTGGCTTCTAAGTTGAGGTGGATTCTAAGTAAGTTTAAAATTGAAATCTTTCCATTCAAATTGCATTATTGTTTAAACTTATAGTTACATAGATATGTACGCTTTTTAGTGGCTTAAATTTTGTTTATTTTTGCTTAGTATATCAAATATATAAAAACAACAAATTATGTATCCATTAGAAATAGTAAACCCTATGAAAAGGGAATTAACCTAAGCAGGTTTCAAAGAATTATTAACTCCTGAACAAGTAGACTCCAGCCTTAAATCTGAAGGCACTACTTTAGTGGTGATTAATTCTGTTTGTGGATGTAGCGCAGGTACTGCTCGTCCGGACGTAATCAGTGCTATCAAAAACACAACAAAAAAGCCAACTCAAATTGTAACTTCTTTTGCAGGTGTTGATAAGGATGCCGTAGCGCAAGCGAGAACTTATTTCTTGCCTTACCCTCCATCTTCTCCATCAATTGCTTTATTAAAAGACGGAAAATTAGTTCACATGATTGAGCGTCATATGATTGAAGGTAGAAGTGCAGAAATGATTGAAGAAAACCTTAAAGCTGCTTTTGATACTTATTGTGAGTAATTCTTAGAAA
>DATGSF010000048.1:0-7765 GCA_035302865.1 Chitinophagaceae bacterium | reverse complement strand
TTTTATCTATTTGTCCAGCAGGAACAATTGGATTGAATTCACTCATTATATAAAACCATTGCTCCTTATTACTAGTAGTAGTTGCTAATGGAAAGACATTACTACCATTACTAATACCATAAGTATATTGCGGTGTTTGTGCATGGGTTGAATAAAAAGGAATTAAAGACAACAATAAAATTGTGCTAATTATTTTATATACCTTGTTCATAAATTAAATATTTGTTCCCGTTAAAATTTACAACAAGGTAGAAATTAGAATAATAAAATGCAAGTACTTAGATTTTATTTTTCATTTTTATAAATATTTTACACAAACAAATTGTTAAAAAAACCAGGATGTTTTCAATATGTATTTTTAAACACCCTGGTTTACTAAAATAATAATAAGATTATTTACCCTTCTTCGGAATTATTATTTTCATCACTATCGTTATCTGATTGATTTTCTATATCCTCCTCATCTTCTATCTCTTTTGCAGAAGCATCAATTTTAGCAATCGCCGCAATTTCATCACCTTTATCAATATTAACTAATATAACACCTTGCGTTGCTCGACCTGCTAAACGAATATTCTCCACGTTCATACGAATTGTGATTCCTGACTTACTAGTAATAATTAAATCGTCTGACTCCACAACTGAAAGCATTCCGATAAGACTACCTGTCTTCTCCGTTACATTCATGGTTTTCACACCCTTTCCTCCTCTGTTTGTCACTCTATAAGAAAGAGCATAATAAGATTCTACACCATCTTCGTCACTAATTTTAAATGCTTTATCTAACTCAGTTTGTTCTACATCTTCCGTATTTTCAATTTTCTCAAGGAATTGTGTTCTTTTACCTAAACCTTTTTCTGATACTACTAATATTTGTTTGTCAACTTCATCCTTTTTAAGACATAACATTCCAACCACTTCATCATTATCATCATCTAAGGTAATTCCTCTTACACCAATTGCTCCTCTACCGGTAGCTCTTACTTTTTCTTCTTCAAAAGTAATTGCTCTTCCTGATTTCACCGCCATCATAATCAGACTATTCCCATCCGTTAAAGCCGCATCTAATAATTCATCTCCATCATTAATTGTTATAGCATTAATTCCATTTTGTCTTGGACGACTAAAAGCTTCAAGAGCTGTTTTTTTGATTATTCCTTTTTTGGTACATAAAATGATATTATGTGTATCCATATATTCAGAGTTATCAAATTCAGCTATATCAATTATAGTTTTTATAGAATCATCTGATGGTATTTGCATTAAGTTTTGGATAGCACGACCTTGTCCTCCTTTTCCTGTTTCTGGTATTTCGTATACTTTTAACCAGAAACATCTACCTTTTTCAGTGAAGAATAATAAAGTATTGTGGGTGGAGGCAATAAATAAGTGTTGAATAAAATCAGTTTCTCTTGTTCTAGAACCTTTTACACCCCTTCCACCTCTTCTTTGAGAACGATATTCCTCTGCTGGCGTACGTTTAATATATCCAAGATTAGAAATAGTTATAACCACATCCTCTTTTTCAATTAAATCCTCTATTCTTATTTCACCTGCTTTATATTGAATTTCCGATCTTCTTTCATCTCCATACTTCTCCTTTATTTCTAATAATTCCTCAGTTATTATTTCATATCTTAAATCTTCGTTTTCTAATATTGATTTCAAATATGCAATTTTTTCCATCAATCCATCGTACTCTTCTTGAATTTTATCTATTTCCAGACCTGTTAATGTACGTAGGCGTAATTCTAATATCGCTCTTGCTTGAACTTCAGACAAGTCAAACTCTTGCATTAATCCACTTCTAGCCAAGTCTGGGGTTTCGCTTTCACGAATGATTTTTATCGCTTTATCTAATGCATCAGCGGAACTAATAACTTTCAAATAGCCCTCTAAGATATGTGCTCTATCTTCAGCTTGTTTTAATTCATATTTCGTTCTTCTTACAACAGTTTCATGTCTAAACTTTATAAATTCGACTATTAAGTCTTTCACATTTAAAGTTCGAGGTCGACCATTAACAAGAGCTACATTATTTATACCAAAAGAGGTTTCTAATTCTGTATGTTTATACAAATGATTAACAACCACTTGAGCTACAGCATCTCTATGCACATCAATTACTATTCTCGTTCCCTCTTTACTGGATTCATTAGCCACATTGGTAATTCCAGTAATTATTTTATTATTTACTAAATGCCCTATTTTTTCTGTCAATGCGTCTCTGCTAACTTGATAAGGCACTTCCTTAATAATAATTTTTTCTCTTCCGTTACTTTGTGCTTCAATATCTACCACACCACGTACTACAACCCTTCCTCTACCGGTTTCCATTGCCTTTTTAACACCTTCCACCCCATAAATTATACCGCCTGTTGGAAAATCTGGTGCTTTAATATGATTCATTAACTCCTCAATGCTAATATCATTATTTTCAATATAAGCAACACAACCGTCAATAACTTCAGACAAATTATGAGGCATCATATTTGTTGCCATCCCTACAGCAATACCACTACTACCATTAACTAACAATTGTGGAATACGAGTAGGTAAAACTGTTGGCTCTTTAAGTGTTTCATCAAAGTTAGGCACAAAGTCAACAGTATCTTTCTCAATATCCAACATCATAGATTCAGAAACGCGCTGCATTCGTGTTTCAGTATAACGCATCGCTGCTGGACCATCTCCATCTTGCGATCCGAAGTTACCTTGTCCATCAATCATCATATAGCGCATACTCCATGGTTGTGCCATGCGCACCATTGTTCCATAAACAGAGGAGTCACCATGAGGATGGTATTTACCCAGAACTTCCCCTACTACACGGGCAGATTTCTTATGTGGCTTTGAAAAACCCATATTCAGTTCATGCATTGCATATAAAACCCTACGATGTACAGGTTTTAATCCATCTCGAACATCAGGCAAGGCACGACCAACAATAACAGACATTGCATAATCTATGTATGCAGTTTCCATTTGTTGTTCAATATTTACATTTTGTACTGAATCGTCTTCTTCAAAACCTGAAGTATTTATTTGATTATCATCCATGATTTAAGTATATTCAAATCTCTTTTTAAGTCTTAGCAAATATACAGAAAATTCATTAAACCAATAGTATTTCATGTATTATGTTTTTAAATAGAAAAAACATTTATTATTTTATTACAAGTAAAAGTTTTTAAAAAAATTCGTATCTTGGTTTAAATTGTTTTATTTATGAAATATTTATGGAGTATAATCAGTTTAATTTTTATTATGGCATGTACAACAAAAGCTCAGGAAATACCTAATTCGATTTATAATTTTAAGGTTGAAGCATTGGACGGAAGTATTATAGACTTTAGCGATTTCAAAGGAAAAAAAATACTAATAGTTAATACAGCTTCTAAATGCGGCTTTACTCCTCAATATGAGGATTTAGAAAAATTATCTAAAGAATATAAAGACAATTTAATAGTAATTGGCTTTCCTGCAAATAATTTCATGCGTCAAGAGCCTGGAACCAATGAAGAAATTGCCGCGTTTTGTGAAAAAAACTATGGAGTAAGTTTTCCTATGGCAGCCAAAATATCAGTAAAAGGTAGCGATCAACATCCCCTTTATGTTTGGTTAACAAATAAGAAGTACAATAAAGTAAAAGATTCGAAAGTCAAATGGAATTTTCAAAAATATTTAATTGCAGAAGACGGTTCTTTAATAGATGTATTTGGATCCAGAGTTAAACCTTATGATGCAAAAATAATTGATGCAATTGAAAAATAAAATCAAGGCGGTTTGTTAACAAACCGCCTTGATTTTTACTTTCTCTAATAAGAGTATTCTTCTCATAAAAAATGAATAGGTTACTTATTATAAAAATACAATCATTCAACAATTTGAATTTTATATCTATGCACTTTATCATACCTATCCATTACCTCAACAATATACAGTCCAGATAGCAAGTCTGGAATTTTGAAGAAAAAGTTAGTGTTAGCACTTGAATTATAAACTTCCCTTCCATCAAGTGACCAAACACGTAACACTTTAAGACTATTGCTTTCAAAACCTTCAAAAAAATTCACTCTTCTTAAAATATTCGGCAATATTATATCAGCATTTCGGTTTTCCCATACAAGCACCTCAGAGTATGTCGCGCTTCCATTCCAATCTTCCGATTTCAAACGGAAGTACTTTTTTCCTTTCCACATAGTAATATCCTTATAGCAATATTCATAAGTACTGCCATTTGATGCATTTCTCGGTATCATTCTATAAAATTCTCTGAAATAAGATCCTTCATCGCTTATTTCAATAACAAAACTTTGCACCTGTTCCTCTTTTAAGGTTTTCCAGATAAAGCACAAAGCATTAGGCTTTATATTCAATTCAAAATTCGCTAATAAAATAGGCAAAACTTCATCCTTAGCCCATAAATGAATATCGTCAATTCTAAAGGAAAATTCACTCAAGTTATCGATTAAAATACTTAAACTATCTCCTTCTGGAATAAATCCCAAATCACTTTGCAACCAGTAGTATTTTACTGTTCCTGGACCGACCGGAAAATCAAAAAATAATGCATCACTTGTGTCGCTATCAACAACCACTCTTACTTGTATATCTTCAGCTAAAGCAGCTGTTCTTTCTTTTCTAATTCCTAATCCTAAAATAATATTTTCATAAGAACTAATAGGTATCTTTTCAATATAAAGCGACTCATTACTATTACTTAAATATACATTTCCTCCTCCAGAAGCCGATTCATAATGACCTGTATTACTCGGACTAGTACTTCTCACTGTAGCTGTATTATTTTTACAATAATAATTTATATCCATCACATCAAAACCTGTATAGTTTCCCAGGAGGATTTGACCAGAAGGCACACCAAAAGTTTCTTTATAAATCAAATGTTGTGCAAGCATCATCTTGTTAATTATTAATAAAACAACTAAAAATGTTAAAGTTTTAAAGCATTTTTTCATAATTTAGATTTTTAAATATACACAAACACAATACGAAAATTAAATATATATAAAATATAATTAATTTTCAAATTTTTAAATGCTTTTTTATGAAAAGATTAATTTTATCCATTTCTTTACTTGCCTTTTGTAATTGGAGCTTTGCTCAAGAAGTTAGTTTACCAGCTCCTAGTCCAAGTACAGAAATCATGCAAGAGTTTTCCACATCCAGTATTACATTGAAGTACAGTCGTCCATCATTAAAAGGACGAAAAATGTTTGGATCACAAATTCCTTATGGAGAGGTTTGGAGAACAGGGGCAAATAATACCACTACTTTGAGTTTTAAAGAGCCAATAAAATGGGGAGATGATATTGTTCCGCCAGGAACCTATGGATTTGTTACTATTCCTAATAAAAACGAATGGGTATTTTTATTACATAAAAACACAGAAGCTTGGGGAGTAGATGGTTTGAGTGAAGACGGATATGTTGCAAAAGCTGCAGTTCCAATTAAAAAACTAGAGAATACGCAAGAAACATTCGAAATTTCATTTCAAAACATTACGAATAGCACAGTTGAATTAGTTTTAAGATGGGAAAACATTGAGGCTAGTTTAAATTTAAAAACAGATAATAGAGAGCGAATTTTAGAACAAATTGCTGTGGAACTCAAAGGAGACAACCCTCCTTATTTACCTGCAGCTCGTATCTATCTGGAATTTGATTATCGCTTAGAAGAAGCATTGAACTTTGTCGAGAAAGCAATAAAAGAAAATCCAAATGCATTTTATATGCATTGGACTAAAGCTCAGATTTTAGAAAAATTAGGAAAAAAAGAAGAAGCAATTAATTCTGCCAGAAAAGCTTTTGAAGGTGCAAAAGGTAGTGCGTATGAATCTGAATACAAGCATCATTATAATAACTTAAAATCAAAAATCTAACGGATATGAAAGCAATTAAATTTTTAGGTGTTATTTCTGCTATAGCTATGGCAAGTTTATTCACCAGCTGCAAAAAAGATTATACTTGTACTTGCAAAATAAATGATACTGTTTTAAAAACGCAAACATTAACAAAAATGTCTAAAAAGAAAGCTACGGAAAAGTGCAAAGACATGGAAGTGCATACTAATGAACATTGCAGCATATAAGATTTTCAAATCTTAAAATTTCAGGAGGAGAAATATACTTTAATTTCAAAGAAGCAGCTTTATTAATAAGATAAAGTTGCTTCTTTTTTATTTTAAATATCCGATTTTTTAAAACTGGATAAGAAAATTAAAAAGTTTCAATTATGGATTTATTTTAATTTCTTAAAGCAATATTACAATAGAGACATTTTAGCAGCAGCTATCATAGCTTCCTCACCTTTATGACCCAATCTTCCTCCCAATCTTTCCCAAGCTTGTTTTTCAGACTCTAAAGTTAAAACACCAAAAATTATAGGAATATCCAATTGCATATTTAAAGCCAAAACTCCTTCAGTTACATATTTACACACATAATCAAAATGAGGTGTTCCTCCACGAATTACAGCACCAAAAGTTATTACAGCATCATAATTACTTTTTTCAACTAATTTTTTAATTGAAAATGGAATTTCTATAGCTCCTGGAACATAGTGAATATCTAATTCCATTTTTAAATTTTCAGCTATTCTTTTTGCTCCGGCAATCTGCTCCTTAATAATTTTTTCATTCCATTCGGTAGCTACTATTAATACTTTTTTGGAAGCTACTTCTTTCAAATGTTTATATTCTAATAATGAAACTTGTTCGTTTAAAACTGCCATAATTACTTCTTTGATAATTGCAATAATACCTCATGAATGTTTTGCACCTGAGGTATTAAAGCATTTTTTTCATCATTTATTATAGTGAAATCATAGAATTTCGATTTTTCTTCTTCTGGCATTTGTGCCTGCATTCTATTTTTAATTTCATCTATATTCCAGTTATTTCTTTTTTGAATTCTATGAATTCTTAAATCCTCTGGTGCCTGAACACCAACAATATAATCCATCTCCTTATAAGAACCTGACTCAATCATTATTGCAGCCTCTTTAATAGAGTAAGGATGATTATTAATTTCTTGCTCTCGAGTCCAATTCTCAATAAATGCAAAAGTAGGAGGATGTACAATTTTATTTAATTCCTCTAGTAATTTAGGATCAGAAAAAACTTCAGCTGCAATAAACTCCTTTTGATAAATACCATTATTATATGCATTATCTCCAAAAAGTTTCTGAACCTGATGAATTACTTTCTCATCTTCATTGAGTAATTTTTTTGCAACTTGATCTGTATCTAAAACAGGTATACCTAATAGATAAAAAAGCTTACAAACTGTCGTTTTACCTGTTCCAATACCGCCCGTTACCCCAACTTTAAGCATATAATGGAATCGATTTATTTATTATCTTCCTCTTTTACCTCAGCAATTGATGAAGTACTTGCTTCTTTTGACGCCACAAGTTTTCTATGCGCTAATGTCATTTCAGAAGAAATAGCACTTCTATCCATAGTGATATTTGTATTTCTATCTACTTCAATTACTACCGTTCCATCATCTTTCACTCGAGTAATTCTACCATGAATTCCGGATAAGGTAACAACCTTATCTCCAGTAACTAGGGATTCTTGGAATTTCTTTTGTTCTTTTTGTCTTTTTTGCTGTGGGCGAATCATGAAAAAATACATAACCGCTACCATACCAATTAGTAAAACGGGCATCATACCACTGCCTCCTTGGGCTTGTAAAAATACAAATGGACTAATATACATGTTTGTTAATTTAATTAATGTT
>DATGSF010000047.1:0-4042 GCA_035302865.1 Chitinophagaceae bacterium | reverse complement strand
CCATGTGTCATTTCATGGCCAATTACAGCTCCTATCCCTCCATAATTAATGGCATCATCTGCTTCAAAATCAAAGAAAGGAAATTGTAATATAGCTGCAGGGAAAACAATTTCATTAAAAGTAGGGTAGTAATAAGCATTTACAATATTTGGTAACATTAACCATTCCGCTTTGTTTACCTCTTTTCCTAACTTATTTATTTGATAATCATATTCAAATGCAGCAGCATGTAAAATGTTTTCTAAGTAAGTATCTTCTTTTATTTTAATGCTAGAATAATCTTTCCACTTATCAGGAAAGCCTATTTTTTTCGTGAAAGTATGCAACTTGCTGATAGCTTTTTTCTTCGTAACATCACTCATCCAATCTAAATTCTCTATACGTTCCTCAAAAGTGTTTTGTAAATTATCTACTAATTCTATCATTCTTTCTTTTGCAGCTTCAGAAAAGTGTTTTTCTACATATAATTGTGCTAAATTCTCACCAATACTAGAATTTATAGTATGCATTACACGCTTCCATCTTTCTTGTTTTTCTTTTTGTCCAGTTAAAGTACGCGAGTAGAAATCAAAATGTAAAGCTTCAAATTCCTCACTTAAATAAGGTGCCATATCACTTGCAACATGGAATTTTAAATATGTTTTCCATGTGTCGATACTTACGTTTTCTAATAAATTACCCAATTCTTTAAAAAAGTCTGGCATACCAATAATAACATAATCGATATCATGAAACTTTAAATCTTGAAAGACATCCTTCCATGGAATATTAGAAGAAATTTTATTTAACTCATTTATATTGTACTTGTTATATAGTCTCTGAGGATCTCTTCTTTCAGTTGGAGTTAAAGAAACATGGGCTAATTTTTTCTCTAAATTAAATATTGTTTCAGCATGCTTTTGGGCATTTTCTTTATCGCCTAATAATTCATAAAGCTCCGTAATGTATTTTTTGTATTTTTCACGGATTTCTTCTGAACGAGCATCTGTTTTAAAATAATCTTCTTTAGAACTCAAACCTAAACCTCCTTGAAATAATTGAGGTACAATAACATCTACATCTTTATCATCTGGAGCAATATAAAAATTGAATAACTGACTTACTCCCAAAGTGTGTAACCTGCTTATTTCTTTTAGAAGAGAATTTTTGTCTGTTATTTGGTCAATTTCTGTTAAATAAGGTTCTAAAGGCTTAATTCCTAATGCATTAATGGTTTCGGTATCCATACCACTTTTATAGAATTTACCAACTTGAGCCTCTTTATCGTTTCCGTTTATTTTTTTTAGGGAATTTTCTAATAATTTATGTAAATCATTATTTGTTCTATCTCTTAATTGTTCAAAACTTCCCCAACGTGTTTGATCAGAAGGGATTTCGGTGTTTTTTAACCAAGCTCCATTAGCATAATAGAAAAAATTTTCACCTGGAGAAATGCTCGTATCCATGTTTTCAGGATCAATAAATGCTATTGGATCTTTTTTAGAATTACTGCCTTCATCATTACATGATGTGAAAAAAGGCATCATAAGTCCTAAGCCCAGACTTAAAGGAATTATTTTTTTCATAAAATTTATTTTATTTGCAAAATTAAAAGGTAATTTAAAAAATAAAATCCCCCAATTTGAGGGATTTTGATTGGTAATTTGTATTATTAGAAAGTCTTAGCCAAAAATATAGGCACAGTACTGGAATGCACCAATGGTTTAGAAAAGCTCTTAGAAAATAAATTCTCAAAAAAGCCTTTTTGACCCGGATTTAAGGAAATTAAAGACCATTGTTTTTCAGCAATTGTCTTTTTTATTTTCTCAGGACTATTAAATATTCCAATATCCATTATTTCAGTTGATACTTCAATTCCAGTCAAATCTAAATGACTAATATGTTCTTTTATCTCTGCTTCTAAACTTGGAGAAGGGATTGCATTAGCAAAATGGACAAAATGGATTTTTTGAGGTTGTATTGTGCTTTTTACACTCTCTATAGCCTGAATATCTGTTTTTTCTAAATTTGTTAAAAAGACAGCTTCTGTATTATCCTGATATTCATACTGTTCTGGAATTATAACCATAGAAATATTAGCGCGTTTACCTACTTCAAAGGTTTGCGAACCAATTAAATTAGCTTGAATGCCAGAGGCACCTTTTGTACCCATAATAATTGCATGTATGTCCTTCTCCTCTTGTACTTCTTCAATGGTATTATATAAAGTTCCATCTTTTATTACTGTTTCGTATTTTAACTGAGGAAGTTCTGCTTTTATCTTTTCTTCTAAACTCTCCATTCTTTGTGATGAAATTCTATAACCTGTTTCATATTGTGCTTTGTTTTCAGATGCACTTTGAAAACCTGTATAAAATGGGAGAAAAGCATGCAAAATAACAATTTCCATTTGCGTATGTTCTTGTAAACGAGCTGCAAATACTAAAGCTTTCCATGCATTATTGGAAAAATCTGTAGGAAGTAATAATTTTTTATTCGATGCCATATTTTCAATATTTTCCTCAAATTTATGGAATTTTACTTCCTTTTCAAATTTATTTAATAAAATAGTTATTATATTGGCTCAAAAAATATGAAAATGCATTTTTTGATTATTAATGGTCCTAATTTAAACTTATTAGGAAAAAGAGAAGTGGAAATTTATGGTAATCAAGATTTTGAATCCTATTTTTCCTATTTAAAAGAATCCTTCTCTCTTATTGAATTATCCTATTTTCAAAGCAATCATGAAGGTGCAATTATTGATAAAATTCAAGATGCGCAAGTCAATGGGATTATTTTAAATGCTGCTGCATATACACATACTAGTATTGCCATCCGTGATGCTATTGCTGCAGTTAAAACTCCCGTAATTGAAGTACATATTTCTGATTTGTCTAAGCGAGAATCTTTTAGGCAAGTTTCTTATTTAAGAGACGTGTGTATAACTTGCTTTATGGGTTATGGTTTAGAAGGCTACAAAATGGCTATAGAGTATTTTATGGAACATAATTAAGGATTTATAATTATTAGAACTAATTTTTATTGCCCTTTATTATTTTATTATTTATTACTTTGCATCAATGCCTGTAAAGCGAAACTTGCTAACCAATGTTCTCCTTCATAATTTCCATCATAGAGGTTTTCTAATGAATAAGATAAGTGCTTGTCTGCTAAATCTTTTAAATGAGCATATCGTTGAGGATAATCTCCTGCTAATGCATAAAAAGTCCAAGCTCTAGAAAAATTTAATCCATCTAAATGTACTAAATGTCCATCTGTTCTATCTGAAACTTGTGCAACTGCAATATCATAATTTTCTTCGCTTAATAAAGGCAAAAAAGATTTTGCCCAAACTGTAAATTCATCTTTAGATAAAATTTTATGCATTAAACCTAATTCTTCTATACAGGGTGATAAAAAATCATATCCATTTGGCTCCCATGAGATAGGACAGTCTTTATCACTTAAAAAGAAACGCTTTGCAGTGGAGCGAATCATTTTTTGCAAATCCTCATGCTCTGCTTGTAAAGCATAATCATAAGCAAAACTTAATGCAAAGGCAGTATTATTATGTGTTCCTACTCGTATTGGATATTGTAATTTTGGTAAAAATTCTAAAAATCTGTTTATAATTAAATCGGATAAAGGTTGAAGATTAGTACGCCATTCTTTTGCTTCTTCAATTTCCCAGGTGTTTAAAGCTTCTTGTAATTTCAATAGCCAAGCCCAACCATACATTCTTTCAAATGAATACTCCTGACCACGATTAAAATATTCAATTTCTCCTTGGATGTTTTCTTTCTTTAAATTTTGGCCTAATTTTATTAGTATTTTTTCTTTTTGATTTAATTCGGGAAATATTTTTAATATCTCTATTAATGACCAATGTCCATGAACAGAAGAATGCCAATCAAAACACCCATAAAAAGCGGGGTGCAATTCTTTTGGCGTTCCTAAATCTCCTGTAACTTCTAAGGTCTGGCTGGTTTTATTTGGATATTGGGTTTGTAAACATTTTAAAGGTAAATTAGCTAACTGTTCTGCATTTTCTTGCTCAAAT
>DATGSF010000046.1:0-10637 GCA_035302865.1 Chitinophagaceae bacterium | reverse complement strand
ATTTTCTTCAGAATTCCATTTTGAGCACTATTAAATCCTTTAGAAGAAGTAGGTAATTCATTCATTAATTCATGCATAGCTTCCACTGCTTGGCTAAACTTATCTGCTTGTGTTCCCACGTAAGCTACAACCACATTCTCTCTATTAGGCTTTGATGCTGTTGAAAAGAAAGAATAGGTAGAATAAGCTAAAGCTTTAGATTCGCGGATCGTTTGAAAAACTACTGAACCCATTCCTCCTCCAAAATATTGATTGAACAATTGAATGCTTGGTACTTTTTTTGCATCATACACACCAGCATTACGAATAAAGTTAATCTCAGCTTGAACCATAGGATATTTAGCAAAGAAAACTTGATTGTCTTTTATGTCTAATTGTTTAAACTCTTTCATTTTAGGTAATTGTTTAAACTTCTTAGGTGCCTTATGATGTTTTTTAACTATTTTGCCAATAGCTTTATTACTTTTAGGTCCGTAATACAATATTAAATGTGGATAATCTAATAAGTTTCTTACAGAATGTAATAAACCATCAGCACTCATATTTCTTAACTCTTCAGCACTTAATTCATAATTAAAAGGATTATCCGCTCCATATTGTGCATAAGAGTTTAATCCTTGTAAAATATTTCTTTTCTCCTCTTTTGCATTTTGTCTACTTTGATTAATTCTTTGCTTATAAGCAGTCAAAGCATCTTCATTAACTACTGCATTTTTAATTAATTCATTAAACAATACTAAAGTTTCCTCCATGTTTTCCTGTAAACCACTTAAAGAAATATAAGTTTCTTCTGCACCCACAACTATTCTATAATCACTTGCTAAACGATAAAAAGCTTCTTTAATTTCTTCTGCTGATTTATCCTTTGTACCTAAATAATCTAAATATTCTGCAGCATAAGATAATAATTGGTCACCATAAGTACCTGTTTCATAGTAGTAAATTAAATTGAATAAATCATTGTTTTTATTCTCTACTGATAATAACTCATACTTTCCAGCTTTTCCTTTAATAATATCTTTGTTGTAATCAATCCATTGTGGAGTAATTTTATTTTCAGGTAAAGCATTAATTTCTTCTAAAAAGGCAGATTGTGCCTCTCTATTCACCTCAACTGGAGTAATATTAGGTTTTTCAACTTTTGTTTTATTAGAATCTTCACCTTGTTCTTTATATACCACTACATAATCTTCCTTTAAATACTTATTAGCAAAGTTTACTATATCTTCTTTGGTTATTGAAGTAATTTCTTCATTGAATTGTAATAGCTCTGCCCAGTCAATTTCAGTAGTAAAATTGTCCATCAATAAATTTGCTAAAGAGCTATAATTATCAAAGATTTGTGTGATTTGCTTTTTTGTATTATTAGAAATAGATTCAATTAAATCATTTGAAAAATTACCTTTCTTTAATTTATTTATTTCTCCGATTAATAAATCTTTTACTTCTTCTAAGCTTTGTCCTTCTGAAGGCATTCCTAATAATAATAACATAGAATAATCTTGTAAAACATAAGGAAAACCTGCAGCATATAATAACTTTTGGTCTTGTACTAAATTTAAATCAATTAATCCAGCAGTACCATTAGTTAAAATACTACCCACTAGTTTCAACATTTTAGCATCTTTAGAGTAGGAACCTGGTAATTTATATCCTATCATCACTTGACTTGGTTCAGGACCTACAACTTTTTCAAAAGTAGGTGCATTTTTAACAGGTTCTTTTTCGAATGTATATTTTTCAATAGGAGAGGCTTGCATATAAGAAAAATATTGATCGATTTTTTTAATCATTTCTTCTGCATTGAAATCACCTGCCATGATTATTCCCATATTATTAGGAACATAGTATTTATTGAAATATTTTCTAATTTCTAATAAAGAAGGATTTTTTAAATGATCGATTGTTCCAATTGTGGTTTGTAATCCGTAATTATGATTAACAAATAAACTGGTGAACATTTTCTCAAATAGCTTTCTACTATCTGAATCTAAACTTATATTTTTTTCCTCATAAACTGCTTCTAATTCTGTATGAAAAATTCTAAAAACAGGATTTCTAAAACGCTCTGCTTGTAAAGCTAAGTATTTATCAATGGCATTACTTGGAATATCTTCCAAATATACTGTTTGTTCAAATGAAGTAAAAGCATTCGATCCTGTAGCACCCATTCCAGCAATTATTTTATCATATTCATTTGCAATTGCAAATTTTGCTGCTTCTCCAGATACAGAATCTATTTCCCTATAAATCCTCTTACGCTCTTCTTCATCACTAGTGTGATTGTATTTTTCATATAAAGCATCGATTTTATCTAAAAGTGGTTTTTCCTTAGCATAATCTAAAGTTCCAAATTTATCTGTTCCTTTAAATAGCATATGCTCTAAATAATGCGCTAATCCTGTATGATTTGCAGGATCTGTTTTACTACCAGCTTTAACAGCTATATAGGATTGAATTCTTGGTTCATCATGCTGTTCACTTAAGATTACAGTTAAACCATTTTTTAAAGTGTAAAATCTCGTTTTACTAGGATCATTTTCTACATATCTGTATTTATATCCATCGTGCATGCCTTCTTTCCATGAATAAGTGTTTTGTGCAAAAAGTGCATGGCTGTAACTGAAAATAATGGAGAATACTAAAAGCATTCTCCAAAGATTTGGTTTTTTCATATTGATTTTTATTTCTGAATATTGATTTTAAAAGATTTTTTAATATTTGAGTTTTGTAACTCGATAAAATAGTTCCCAGATTTTAAACTTCTTGTATCCACTTGAAATGCATTCTTATTTTCTTTTCCATTTAAAACCTCTTGACCTAAAATATTATAAATAATATAGCTTACATTCTCTCCATCTTGCAATTCATCTATTTCTACTTGAATATAGTCTCTAGCAGGATTAGGATATACTTTAAAAGACTTATTATTCATTTTTTCTTGTACAGAAACAGAATATGGAGAATTAACAACTTCAAAATATTCTGTGAATCCATTTCCAAAATTACCTTTTAAACTTCCAATAAAGTTATTTTTTAATAAAGTAACATTTGCATCTTCTGTTAGGTTTTTCACTTCAATATATCCAGGCATATTTAAATAATTGAAAAAGCGTAAACCCAATCCTAAAGGAGTACTTACTTCCATTCTGTAACAGCCATTCGCTAAATAAGCATGATCCGTTTCAACTGAATTTCCTACTGTATTATCTAAAGAGTAAATGATATTATCCTCTAAATCATAAATTTTAATATATGCTTTATTCACTTGTCCTTGAATATTTGCACTGGTTTTTAATTTAAATTCATAATCACCACCTTCCCATTTTGGAGTAGCAAC
The DNA here is from genome assembly GCA_035302865.1 of Chitinophagaceae bacterium. GTDB lineage: Bacteria > Bacteroidota > Bacteroidia > Chitinophagales > Chitinophagaceae > DATGSF01. Next base: position 7,297 of record DATGSF010000046.1, on the reverse strand, counting down.
AAATTCTGAGGAAGCACTATTATTTACTTCATTTTCATCTTCTTCACCATTAATTTCTAAAATTTCAATGCTAAAATTATGCATATCATTTACATCTAAATCGGAAGTAGCATCATCAATAGGAATAATTATATCTTGGCTAGCTAAAGAAGCTATATTTCCTTCCCATAAGTATTCATGGCTTGTACCATTAATAGTATATTGTACTTTTAAACTTTGAATATCTTCAGAACCATAGTTTTTTACGCGAATTTCAGCAATACCACAACTTGGATTATGTCTAAAATATTTATCATCTGTAGTAGGACTAATAATAGCTTCAATTCCAGCGTCGTATTCAAAATGTAAAGAACTAAACATAAATGCCGTTGCACTTAATTTATAGGAAGCAGATTGATTTCCTGAAACATAATCTTGAAAGTTCATACTAATAGCTAGGTCTTCATTAGCATTTAATGCTCCAAATGGGTGAATAACAGGTTCAACTTGATCTCCAGGACACCAATTTGCTCGATCAAATACCCAAGTTCCTGATTGTGGATAAAGGAAATTAGAACCGCAATCATCTCTCCAAATTTGGAATTTATGCACGCTATCCGCAATAGTCATTTCATAATATTTGGAGCAAAACTCTGCACAGTTTTGAGTATTATCACCACCATGACCTGTAATAATTACACGTACTTCACCATGATCAATATCTGTTGCAGCAGTTAAGGTTTTATCATCCAATGCATCATTGATAGGATTATTCGTATCACCGTATGCGTAGGAGTCCAAATATAATACTTCATAATCTAGCACATCTCTATGTCTAGGACCTTCGATGAAATGCAATTTCGTAGTACCTGTAAATCCTCCAGAATAACCAGCATAAAATATTCTTAAAGTCATATCATCTTTTAAGAAAGTATAATAATCCGTAACATCAAAATAGTAGGATTGCTTCCATTCTAATGGAGTTCTCGGAAAATTATGATTAGCATAAGGAGTAATAAGTCTTCCTAATTCTACTTTTTTATCATTAGCGTTTATTGCTTGTACATGCACATCATAATCCCAATCACCACACCAACCAGTTTGGTTACTGCCTTCACCAGGATTAGAAGGGTCATATCCATCACAAGCATATTTTCCTAATTCAAATTCTAAGATGATTTTATTATAACTCACAGATCCATCAGGTAAAATGTTATCTGCATCATAATTGTCATGCCAAGATAATTCTTCTGCATCATGGAAAACTACGGTAGTAGTATCACCGGGTGCTGCAAAACTTGCACCTGCAAATAATAGAGAAGAACAAAATAGTAAAGTTTTTTGCATTGTTTTATTGAAATTTAAAATGTAAAATGAAATTTAAGTAAAATTACAATTTTTATAACTTTAAATGGATCTTTTACCTTAAGAAAAATACAATTAGTTATTTATCTTTATTTTCTATTTTTATAAATTTTATATTTCTTTTTATCCCTTCCCATTTAGGTCTTTTAAGAGGAGAATGGTGTAATAAAGTTCTAAATAATTGATCATCCATAGCTTCCCATGCTTCTGTATTAAAATCCATAATCATGCTATAAGGTTCTAATTCAGGATGATTATGTGCTTTTGCAAAACGATTCCACGGACAAACATCTTGACAGATATCACATCCAAATACCCAATCTTCCATTTTATCTTGAAATTCAGAAGGAATAATTTCATCCCGTAATTCTATTGTCAAATAAGAAATGCAACGGCTGGCATTTATTACTTTATTATCTACTATAGCATCCGTTGGGCAGGCATCAATACAACGTGTGCAAGTACCACAATAATCTTTAACATAAGGATTATCATAAGCTAATTCTAAATCAATCACTAAATTAGCTAAAAAAAAGAAAGAACCGCTGTGCTTAGTTAAGAGTAAAGAGTTTTTTCCTATCCAGCCTAATCCACTTCGACTTGCTAAGGATTTTTCTAAGAGTGGAGCAGAGTCCACAAATCCTCTTCCAGCCACATTTCCGATGTTTTTTTGGATTTTTGTTAATAATTCCTTGAGTTTATCTCGTATTATTTCATGATAATCAGCACCATAAGCGTATTTTGATATTTGAGGGCCATCAGTTTTTTGTTCTTCTTTAGGATAATAATTAAATAATAAAGAAATAATTGATTTTCCTCCAGGAACTATATTTTGAGGATTTGTTCGAATATCAAAATAATTTTCCATATAAGACATCTTGCCATGATAGCCTTTATTTAGATATTTTTCTAAATAAACTTTATCCTCCTCCAAGGCTTCAGCTTTAGATATGCCACAATAATCAAAACCTAATTCTTTAGCCCATTCCTTTATCAAAAAACTGTATCTCTCATTTTGCATGGCTTCTTATTTATAAACCTTGGTATATTCTCTCCAATTATCAATAACAGTTGTCATGTCTTCAGGAATAGGAGCATTGAAATGCATTTTTTCTCCTGTACTTGGGTGATTAAAACTTAATTCCAAAGCATGCAATGCTTGCCTTTTAAGGATTTTAAAATTATTATCTACAAATTGTTTATATTTGGAATATATAGTTCCTTTTAGAATTTTATCACCACCATAAGTTGTATCTCCAAATAAGGTATGCCCCATATATTTTGCATGAACTCGAATTTGATGGGTTCTTCCTGTTTCTAATTGAAAAGATAATAAAGAAACATATTGTAGTCGCTCAAGTGTTTCATAATAGGTTTTTGCATATTTTCCATAATCTGCCTCAGGAAAGACATCCATAAGCTTTCTATGGCGTAAATTACGACCAATATTCACTTCTATACTACCTGAATCTTCTTCTACATTTCCCCAAACTAATGCAAGATATTTACGTTCAACTGTTCTAGCTTTGAATTGTTTTACCAGTTCTTTTAAAGCATTTTCAGTTTTAGCTAATAATATCAATCCTGATGTATCTTTATCGATTCTATGAACTAAGCCTATTCTATCTAATTTTAAATCTTCGGGTAATTCTTCTCCAAATAAATAATAAGCAACTCCATTCACTAAAGTATTATTAGGATTTCCACTTCCCGGATGTACCACTAAACCTGCAGGTTTATTAATTAGTAAAATCTCCTCATCCTCATAGATAATTTCTAAATTCATTTTTTCGGGATGAATTATACTGTAATCCACACTTTTAATATCATATACAATGATATGATCTAAAGGACGAATTTTATAATTGCTTTTTACTTGCTCTCCATTTACTAATACTGCACCATTTTCAATTCCCTGTTGTATTTTATTTCGTGTTGCACCTTCAATTCTTTGCATTAGAAACTTATCAATACGTAATGCTTCTTGTTTTTTATCTATACGTACTTCATAACGAATATATGCTTCATTTTCTTCCTGCTCATCTTCCTCTTCTTGCCAATCATCCTCTAAAAAATCTTTATTTTCTTCCATACTAATTGTTCAAATTTTTTATTGCAACAGCCTCCAATTAAATCCAAAGATAAAATAGGTATTTCGATAAGGATAAAAATTTGCATAGCTGTTGTTTTCAGTCCATAGTTGCTGTATTTGTTGTACCCGAGCAAATCCTCTAAAGCCTTTTACTTTAAATTCTAAATAAAAATTTAAAATAGGCATATTTACTGTTTTTTCTGAAGAATGATAAATAAAATCATTTAATAAAGGAATATATTCCGAACGTTTAAATGGACTGTACCAAATACCTTCTAATCCTGTATTTATTAATAAGGCTTTTTTAAAAATATAGGCTTCAATTCCTAGTTTTTCATTAATTAAAAAGCGCGGCAAATCAATTTGTTCTGTATCAGAAAGTTCTTGATAAATTCCCTTACTTAAAGCGTAGAAAATGCCTAAATTTAGCTTGTGTTCCAGTCCGATTTGACTAATGTACATAGGATTTTCTAAATTTTTATACGTCCAATCTTCTTGCAAGCTAATTAAATTATTTACTAAATATTGATCAGTAAATGCGGTAAGTTTTATTTTTGGAATGTATAATTTACCTCCTAAATGCGTAATAGCTTCTTCTTGCAAACTGGAATTTTCTAAACTAAAACTATTAAAAACTCTATTTTGTTGGTACCATGCGGCACTTTTCAAACTTTGACTTGCATATAAATCAATTTTTGCCCAATTGGCTAAACCTTTAGATAAGGCTCCTTTGATATAAAAATTACCAGCTTCCTCTCCAGTGAAAAATAATTGAGCATCCATATTAATATCCCATTGATTTTCCTCCAAAGCTTCCTTAGCTATTCTTCCAAAAGCATAAGTTCCCCACAGTTTATGTAAAGAATTTTCTTCAATATCACTGTATTGCTTATAAAACTGATTTTTTAATCCAATTCCTGCTTTAAATTGCCATTGTTTACTTCCTTTTCCTAAATTTCCAGCTAAAGAGAAACGATTGTCAAGACTTTGCCAATTGTTTTTAGAATAAATGGAATCATTAAAACTTAATTGTCCGAAAGAAATTACATCTTCATAAAATGCAGCTACTGGTCTTTTGTCATTATATAAATATTGGTAATTCCTCCAAGTGATATTATGTTCGAAAATCAATCGGGGAGTGTAGTGTAATTTTAAATCCGTGGAATCTTCATTATATATACTATCAACCACTCCTAAGCTGTAATTATTTGTCCAATCTAAAATAAAATTTCTATGTCTATTATGAATGGAAGAAACCTCAACTTGTCCACCTGCTAATTCTCCAACTTGAGTGGGAATTCTTTGTCTATCTGTAAATTGAGGATTATGTAAATAATCGTAAGAAATAATTCCTCCATTTTCATTTTGTAAAAATTGCTCATAAAAAGCACTGAAATAACTGTTGAATTTTTGATTTGCACTTTTATAATGACTGTTTAGTATGCCATGAAAGTTTTGTGCTTTTTGTCTGTTATATTCTCCTTCCGAGCTATTTCCTCCTATATCAAAAGAAAAATTCCATTCCGGAGTAATATTTTGAGTGTGTAAAACTGAAACTCCCTGTTGATTTTGACCTATTGCATTAAAAATAAATTCGGTATATGGTAAGTTGGTATGATAAAAGAAATTTCTTTGTTTTTCTTTACTGTAGGCTTGAAATAAATGAGGTCTATCTCCTCTTTTACCTTCAAAATCTGTAGTTTTAAATAAAAGTGAGTATCCAGAAGTATTAAAATTTCCAAGATTTGCCCAAAGGAAATTTTCGGAAGAAATTTCATCTAATAGTGCAAATAAACTAGTGTCTAATTGTATTCTTTTTTGACTATTTCGTTTGTATTTGAAAATATCCACCTCTTCTTCTACCCAGTCTAAATTCATAGAATCCATCATGTTTAAACTATCTTGCATTAGGCTGTCTGTAGTGATAAATGGATCGTGAGGATCTTGAATAGTAGAATTTGGACTAGTAATTTGTGCATAATTTATACTAATACATAAAATAAAAATAGCAATAAATGACAGTAGTTGCCTCATAATTTTGCAATAATTCGAAAACAAAGGTAATCAAATTCCTTATTTTTAGAGGAAAATAATCTATAATACTATAGAGAATGATTTAGGACATTTTATAGGATTTTCTATGCAGGGGACTTATGCCAAATTCCTTTATTGCTTTTTTATGTGCAAGTGTGGGATATCCCTTATTTCTATCCCATTGATATTGAGGATAATTTACATGTTGTTCTAACATATAATTATCTCTGCTTACTTTTGCTAAAATACTAGCTGCAGCTATAGAAACGAATTTTGCATCTCCTTTTACTATACATTGATGACTGATTCCTAGATAGGGAGAAAATCTATTTCCATCAATTAATAACAATTCAGGGCGATGTTTTAATTGATCTATAGCCTTATGCATTGCTTTAAAACTAGCATTTAAAATATTTATTTTATCAATTTCATCATGAGTAATAGCTGCAATAGCATAATCTAGGGCTTCTTTTTTTATATATTCTGCTAATGCAATTCTTTTCTTTTCCGATAAAATTTTACTATCTGATATTTCCTTTGCATTAAAGTTTTTAGGTAGTATAACTGCTGCTGCAAATACTGGACCTGCTAGACATCCTCTTCCAGCTTCATCTAATCCTGCTTCTATTAATTGTTCTTGATAAAATAACTGCATATAAAAATTTTAATAAAAAAGGAGCTAATATCTTGCATCAGCTCCTTTTCTTATAATTATGAAAAATAAAAATATTAATTCGAAAGACCAATCCAATCTTTCATAATATTACTAGCTTCAAAGATATAAGCATCTTTTTGTAGATTTTTAAGCCAATCCTCATTTTTTGTTTTAGACGCTTCATCCATTTCTATTTTTTCTTTATCCTCCTTTAAGTTTATAGCTACTAAACTCGTACCAATGCTGTCCACTTCTTTCATTCTGTCTTTTAAAGTTTCCATATCTTTTTGGTATTTCTTATAATCTTCTATATTTAAAGGAACGATATTATCATCTTGCTGTTCTTTTAATTTCTTTGCAATTGCTTTTACAATTTCAAAAACTGCATTTTTTTCTATTCTTTTTTTACTGTTCTTTTCTAGTACTTTTAATGGTATGGTTTTTTTCCAAGCATTATAAGAAACGGAAGGAATTTTATCATATTCCAGTGCATTTTCATTTCTTCTTTCTCCAATATCTAATAAATCATAAGAACTTGGAAGAATAATATCAGGAGTTACTCCTTCTAATTGAGTGGAACCACCGTTAACTCTATAGAATTTTTGAATTGTTAATTTTAAAGAACCAATTCCATCATATTCCGCATTTCCTTCTTTTGCTTCATTAAAAGCTTGAATAATTTTATTTCGGATTGAACCAGGAACAAATTGGTCTAAAGGCACTAGTTTTTGAACTGTTCCTTTTCCAAATGTTTTTGAACCAACAATAACAGCTCTTTTATGATCTTGTAATACAGCCGCTAAAATTTCAGAAGCTGAAGCACTACGATTATTAACCATAACCATCAAAGGACCATCATAAACAGGACTGCTCTTTTTACTTTTTAAAGTTACTTTTTGTCCTCCGCTTGAAACTACTTGTACTACAGGGCTACGTCCTAAGAAAATCCCAGACATATCTACCACATCACTTAAAGAACCACCTCCATTATTTCTCAAATCTATTATAATTCCTTCTACATTTTCTTTCTTTAATTTTTCTACTTCTTTTTCAACATCACGTCCTGATCTTCTACTTCCTACTGAGTTAAAATTAGAATAAAACTCGGGTAAATAGATATATCCTAATTTATTACCGTTTAATTCTATTATTGCAGATTTAGCAAAAACATC
>DATGSF010000045.1:0-2627 GCA_035302865.1 Chitinophagaceae bacterium | reverse complement strand
TGATATGAAAGGAGTAGGAATGTTTTTAATAGTCTTATTGTTTGTTTCGTGTGGCTATACAGAAAAAGAGTTAATCGGGGTTTATGCAGTAGCAGATTACAAAAACACTTTTGATACTATACAGTTAATGGAACATAATAAATATCGCAGAAAGATTTACGACAAGAACAAAAAACTTGTATTGGAAATGGATGGCGAGTGGAATGTAGATGGAGATATAATAGAATTTAAATCCCCTTATTATTTTAATTTAGATGAAGACTTAGTGCGTTTTCCTGAACTTCTACAGGATACTATAAGTGGCGGATTAGGGTACATTTGGTCAAGTAGAGAGCCTTTGTTTTTTTCTAAACGTAATACACTTTCTTTTTGTATAGGTCATTTTGCAGTTGACTTGCCCGACCAGAATTGTTACCAGAAATTGAAAAAACCAAAGTAGCTGTCTCATAACATCCTTTTGTGATAGTTGCTTTTTTTATCGTTTTAAATATCTAAAAACTCTATTCTTTATTTTTTCTCAACTTTTTAGATACTGTACAAAAAAGTGTGTAAAATTCAAAAATTTCGGATTTATGTATTTAAAATCTAACCTCCCCAAAAAATATACATTTTATAATTCAAAAATTTCAGAAATCTTATTGAGTATTGCATTAGAAAAAGATGGGCATCGTCAATTAATTAAACTGAGTACAAGAGGATGAAGTTTGAATTAATGCGGTTAAATCCGATATGGATTGATTATCTTATCTCTTGGTTTTAAAAATATTTCTTAATGCCGTTGTGCTTTAGCCGACGGTCAATATTTAAGATTTATACGCACTTTAGTGCCAGTACAATTTCCAAAACCAAATTCATTTTAATCATCACCAAAAATCCTAATTTCCTCCCTAGCTATCTAAAAAATCCTTATCTTTATCCACACATTTACTTTATGGATCAAGTCGATTAGGAACAATGGATTATTTACCCGGACAATATATTTCAAATAGTAGCATGTCAATTACACCACATTTCAGACTGGATAATATCCGATATACAGGCGGTTCTTGGGTGAATGAAGAGGTGCTAGTAAGAATATGCGATGATGGAGGGGATAGGTATAGGTTTGGGTTTAATGGACAGGAAAAAGTGAATGAGATCAGTGGGATGGGGAATCATAATACGGCTGAGTTCTGGGAGTATGATACAAGGTTGGGGAGGAGGTGGAATGTGGATCCTGTGGATCAGATAAGTGTAAGTAATTATGCGGTGTTTAGAAATAATCCTATAGTATTTACTGATGTGAATGGAGAAGAACCTAGAGAAGGAAATCAAGTATTAAATATAGATTTTGATTTTTCTTTTATTACATTATTAAAGAGTGGTAAACCTAGATTTAAATCTACAGATATTAGTTTGAATAAAAAAGTAAGTGATAGAATGGCTCATATAACTCTTATTGGTCCAAGAATGAGAGGTCCGGTTTTCCAACAGAAATTTTTTGAATTTAAAGATTATTATGATATAGTAAAAGGCACAGTTTTCTCTCAAACTAATAGAACGTATTCTTGGATTATTGCATCTAAATCCAAAGAAGGATATAATTATGTTGAATTTAAAAGTATTCAAAAAGATAGATTGTTAAATATAAGACGAGAAGTAAGAAATTTAAATAAAGAACTGGAAATTGAGAAAGGTTTTGAAAATATTGTCACTCGCAAACAGACTGTTTTAACTGATAAAAAAGGAAATTCAGAAATAATAAAAGAAGAGTTTTGGTTTTTTAGAAATAATCAAGGTGTCATTGAGTTTGATCATATGGAAATAGATATGAAACCTGGAGGTAAAGTGATTCGTTCTGGATGGATAAAAGCAATACCTAACTTATATAAACCTATAAAAAATAAATAACATTATGAATAAAGTTATAATTGTTTTTCTTAATTTATTATTAATTAGTTGTAAACTAAATAGTACAAGTCAAGAAAAAATACAAGAAATAAATAATCCGGAAAATTCTATATTAATACCAGGTGAACCTTTAGAATTACTTGAAGAAAATACTCCTATAATAGAAGTTTTTAGAATGATGGCTTTAGAATCAGATGATGTGTATGGTTTTTTAAAAAATAAAGTATCAGTTAATTATACTAATTTTTGTAATGATTTCAAAAATAAAATAGCTATTATTGATTTAGAAGCGAATAATTTAATAATAACACAAGTTGCTGGTGTAATATATAGATTTAATGACGAGGGGGATTTGTTAGATTGGGCAAATGTTAAAATATTTAAAGAGGTATTTGAAAATGAAGAAATAAAAAACTTTAATTTTATTGAAGAGGAAGGGGCTGGTACATATAGTATAAGGATAGAGATGGAGAAATTATGTGCATTATAATTTAAAATTTTGTTTTAAGGTATGTTTATAATAAAGTTCGAATATTGAGGAAAATGGTGCTGTGGAGGTGCTAACTAAAGATGCGCATAGTATGTTTTACATGGATTTGCAAGATAGTTTGAATAATGGTGGAGAAATGGTCTTGCATGTTGATTGGCTAAAAGAGTTTAGTGAGAAAGGTTTTCAGCTTTATGTACAAGGATTAGATGCTGCAGGGGAAATGCGGGTATTTTATCAAAAGCATTAT
>DATGSF010000044.1:0-4715 GCA_035302865.1 Chitinophagaceae bacterium | reverse complement strand
GAATGATTATGCAATATTATTACAATGGAATAATATTTATTATGAAGAAATAAATGAAAAAAATCCTCAGTATACCAAATCGGTAGTTCGTTTAGGTTTAGTTCAATGGCAAATGCGCCGTTTTAAAAATTTAGATGAATTTATTCATCACGTTACCTTCTTCATTGACAGTCTCTCTGGCTACAAGGCCGACTTTGCGTTATTTCCAGAGCTTTTCAATGCACCACTCATGGAAAAATACAACCATTTATCGCCTCCAGAAGCAATTCGTGAACTGGCACAATATACGAGATTATTAAAAGAAAAGTTTTCTGAATTAGCAATAGCTTATAATATAAATATTATAACTGGAAGCATGCCAGAAATAGTGAATGACACATTATATAATGTAGGATATATTTGTCATAGAAATGGACGTATAGACCGATATGAAAAAATACATATAACTCCTAATGAAGCGAATGTTTGGGGATTGCAAGGTGGAGATTCCATTCAAGTTTTTGATACAGATGCTGGAAAAATAGGTGTTTTAATTTGTTATGATTCAGAATTTCCTGAGCTTTCCAGAGTTTTAGCAGCGGAAGGAATGGAAATATTATTTGTTCCTTTTTTAACAGATACACACAATGGCTTTTCTCGCGTAAAAAATTGTGCTCAAGCTCGAGCCATAGAAAATGAATGTTATGTAGCTATTGCAGGCAGTGTTGGAAATCTTCCCAATGTAAATAATATGGACATACAATATGCACAATCCATGGTTTTAACCCCTTGTGATTTTGCTTTTCCCGCAAATGGTATTAAAGCTGAAGCAACTGCAAATACAGAAATGGTTTTAGTTGCAGATGTGGATTTAGATTTATTGCGTGAATTGAATATGTTTGGAAGTGTCCGAAATCTAAAAGATCGCCGATTGGACTTATATCAAGTAAAAAGTAAGTTTTAAACAATTATCGTCAAAGTAAATCTTTATTTTTGCATTATGCATAATCAAAATTCACCAATATTAGAAACTTGTCTTTCACCAAGTTTATTAGATTTATATGATTTAGAAGATACTATTGTTATTGTAATCGATATATTTCGAGCTACAACAACAATGAGCGTCGCTTTTGCTAATGGAGCTTCAAAGATTTACCCATTTTTAAACGTAGACGATTGCAAAGAATTCAAAAAGGCAAACCCTGAAATTATTAGTGCGGGTGAAAGAAATGGCAAACTATTAGAAGGAATGGATAAAGGAAACTCTCCAGCAGATTTTCCTCCCGAAGTCATTTCTGGTAAGGTTTTGGGATTCACTACAACAAATGGAACAAAGATTCTACATATGTCCTTTAATAAAAATGCTAAGGAAATTATCGTAGGTGCATTTGTAAATATTAATAATGTAATTGATTATCTCAAAAAGCGAAATAAAAAGGTAATATTAGCATGTGCTGGTTGGAAAGATAAAGTAAATATGGAAGACACTTTATTTGCCGGTGCAGTAGCTTATGCATTGAAAGATTCTTTTCAAATAGATTGCGATGCGTCAAAAATTGCTATGCAATATTGGAAGAGCACTGATTATGGAAAGAATTTATATAATGCTTTGAAGAGTAGTAATCATTATAATCGCTTGCACAAGCTAGGAGCAGGAGAAGATATTATTACTTGTACTAGTCTTAATACCCATCCATGCTTGGCAATATTTAATAAGGAAGGCTATTTGAGCAATATGCTCTAAAAAAGAATTAGAAAGGATTATGGATAGCTTAATAATTGCTTTTCCATATCTTTTCTAATCATTTCTTTCCACGATTCTAGCATGCTTAAATCTTCAGGAGGATAGTAAAGAGGAAGAAATACAGCTCTTGTTTTGCCAGGAGACCATTTCCAAAAATTTTTATAATGGAACCGATTTTTTGTATCTAAAAACAAAATAGGTAATATAGGCTTTTGACATTCAATTGCTATCCTAAACGCTCCATTATAAAATGGTAATAATGCATCATCACTTTCATTAAAAGTACCTTCAGGAAAGATAAAAACACTTTTTTTACCGATTTTTAGAGTTTTATATAAATTTTCATAACCTTCTCTTTTGCTTTCCACATTTTTTCTATCAATCAAAATAGCCATTTTTCTATATAATAAACCGAATAAAGGGATTTTAGTTAATTCATACTTTGCTAGCGGTGCAGAAATAAAAGGCAAGGCCACAAAAATCATGGCAGTATCTAAATAAGATTGATGATTAGCAATACAAACAAAAGGAGTCTTCTCTTGATATTTATCCTTCCAGTTTATTCTTTCTAATCTTTGCCCAATCATAAAAAACCATAGATATCCCCAAGCTTTAATTAAATACCAAATCCCCTTCTCGCCTCTGTTTTTAAATAAAAACAAAATAAGAAAGAAGGGGAAAAATAGTAAAAACAACACAATAAATGTGAGTACGCAATAAAGAGAATATACTGCACGCATGTGTGTTATAAATTTAGTTTACATTCATTCCTGGGAATAAAGGTCTTGCTGCATCTCTAAATGGCCACGGAATAAACATTAATATTACCACAATTGAAGCAGCAACAAGATATAAAGTTTTTGAAAACTTATCCTGGTCGGACATGTCTTTTTTAGTAAACGCATGTGCAATATGTGCTAGAATTATCGCTAAAAGCATCCCAATGGTATGTTCTATTGCAAAAAATCTACTCACATCATTTTTCATTACTGTTCCCATTCCTGCATTTTTTATGTTATTGAGGCCCCAATTCCCCATGAAAAACAAAGCTGCTCCTAATAATAGCTGTATATCCAAAAATATCATATACAGTAAAACAGGTCTTCTATCTTTATTGGTGAAAGGTCTATTTTGATTTTTTCCAGATAGTAATTGAATTATAGCATAAATTGCAAAAATTATTACCACCCATCTTAATGCATTATGTAAATGTGTAAATCCCTGAATCATATTTCATATTTTTTATAATTGAAAATGGTCTTTATTCTAATTAATGATTTAATCAGAAGAAGACCACTTACATAGTTTTTAAATGTTTTTTTAATCTACTAATTCTTTATATGCAGCAGCATCTAATAAATTATCAATTTCTTCTGCATTTTCAATTTTCAATTTAATCATCCAACCAGCACCATATGGATCTTCATTTATTGATTCTGGAGCGTCTTCTAGAGCTTCATTAAATTCAATTATCGTTCCTGATAATGGAAGATATAGATCAGAAACTGTCTTTACTGCTTCAACTGATCCAAAAATCTCATCTGCCTCTAATTCTTCTCCTACAGTTTCTACTTCAACATATACAATATCACCTAATTCACTTTGTGCAAATTCAGTAATACCAATTGTTGCAATATCTCCTTCAATTAAAACCCATTCGTGTTCTTTTGTGTACTTTAAATTTTCTGGAAATTTCATAATTAAAAATTTATCTATTTAAGCGAAAATACGGTAAAATTTTGAATTTCTTTAGTATAATAGAAATTCTGAGTTAATTATTTATAAATCTTACTCCTAACTCCGAATAAAACATTGAGCGAATCTACAACCTCCTCTTCACTTTGGTCTCTTTTTTCTAGTAATAATACGACTCCAAATTGTTCTTCGCCTATATTTTGTACTTCTGTTTTATGACCGTAACTATTCAGTTGATTGCTCCTTCTTTCTGCTGCCTCAGGAGTATTATAAGTATTTAATAAAACTTGTAATCCTTGATTTAACTCATCAGGATTAGCACCTTCTATTTCTTCGGACTCTTCTTGCTCTCCTTGCATTATGCTTTGGTCATTATTAATCTCTTCACTTTCTATACGTTCCTCTATATTACTTTCTATTATTGCATTATCTTCTTTCTTTTGTGTTAGAAAATATAATACAGCACCAGCAAGAACCACAAAAATTAAAATAATGAAAGTAATTTTTGACCAATTTAATTTAGCGGGTTTCATTTCAAGTTCCTCCCCAGCTTTTAATTCTCTAATTTCTGTATTTTCTATTATTTCCTCAATAGTATTATCCTCTCTTTCTGCAGATTTACTAATCTTAAAAAATGGTATAGGTTTTCCTTTAATTTGTAAATTCGGGTCTTTTTCAAACTGAATTTCTCCATTATTATCTAAATAAAAATTTCCTAATCCAGGAAGATCCACCTTCTTTCCTGCTTTCATTTCTAATTTTGCTTCATGGACAAATTCTTTAATTTGATTAGCAGCATTAGAAATACTTACTCTTTCAATATTTGCTATATAATTAGCAAAAGAATCATCAATTGATCCAGATTTTTTATTAAATACTATTTCATGGCTAGCTGGAAGCATATTTCCTGTTTCTTCATCATAATATGCTGGTTTTTTTTGTACCTCTAAATTTCCTATTCCATGTAAATAACATAAGCCATTTTCCAATAAGAATACGCCTAAATATTGTGCAACATCCATGGTTAACTTCCTTTAATGATTTATTGTTGTTTTAAAATTCATTTAAAATTTAAATCGAACTCCCGTTAAAAAATTAAATCCGAATTGATCATATTGATACCATCTTTGGTATGGGGTGTTTAATAAATTATTTAAATTTATAAAAGCGGACCACCTAGGATGGAAAACATATTCTGCTCTTGCATTTATATCTACAAAAGCTTGCATTTTCTCTCTATTACCATTATGATCTAATGCATACATTCCATTCCAAATCCCTATTCCACCTTCAATTG
>DATGSF010000043.1:0-2674 GCA_035302865.1 Chitinophagaceae bacterium | reverse complement strand
ACTTCAAAAAGAAATCCTCCACATACTGCTTAACCGCTTTCATATTTTCGCTTTTATTATCCGCTGAAAATTCATCCAGCTGATCAAGCTCCCTACGAACACTAAGATACTCATTAAGATTTAACATAAAGTCTCCTCCCCTAGAGTAAATTATTGTACGTAAAAACCGCACACGAAAGGTGGGCGGTTATTTAGAGATTATCTCAAGAACTACTTTTTAATAGAGCTTTACTTTCGTTTAATATTTATAGGTACATCAACTCTAGCTCTTGCTATTACAACATCATTTTTAATAACATATGCTTCGACATAATGCGGTCCTTTAAAGCTAGACTTTTCAGTTCTTATATGTTTATTCTTTGAACCATCTATAATCTGCCCCCTTATTTGATTTTTTCTATGAGCAAGTTCTCCAACATTTCGTACCTTCCATTTTATATCATAAGGTTCCTTAATAGTTTCTGGAATTTTTGCTTGAAATTCCAAATCCTTATCTGTCTTCAAAAGACGTATAAATTTTAATGGTGTTTTATCACGCCAACCATCTTGAGAAACATTACAGAATATTTCCATAGGATATCGAATATCAATTTTATATTGTTCTTCTATAAATTCTTCAGTATTCTTTGCATTATGCAAAATAAATAAGTTGTTTTCTAAGGATTCTCCAGGGAATTTATTACCAAATAAACTCCGTAGTTTTGTATGCATCTCATCACTTTCATTATCCAAATCTTTAATAGCATTGTAGGCACTTTTAGCTTTTGTTATAAATAAACTATCTTTATTGTAAACTCTCTGATTACTACCTAGGGCTAACCAATAATCCTGTTCTTTATTGAGATCTTTAAGGTATTTAAATAAATCCTTCAATAATTGAGGGTAATCAGAAAACTCACTATTATAATACTCGTCATTATTAACAAAAAAATTATATACTAAAGTATCAATCAATAAGCCTCCAAATACAAATCCCTGTTCATTCTTCCAAGCCCTTAATACATTGCAAATATTTTTAAAGTTTCCGCCTGTTAATTCATTGATAGCTACACTTTCATTAATTTCAGGAACTGGTTTAGTCGTCTTCCAAGTTCCACCATGCTTAGCATCAGGATACAGATAACTATTTTCATCTTCATAGAAAAACGGACAAATTTCTACTTCGTAATCCGTATATTCCATAACAACTACTTGTCCATCACCACGAACAATAGTTCTTGGTGACAATTCCAGTAAAGTATCTTTAATATCTTGCAATAAATCAGATTGTCCATTGTTTTTTCTAGAATCATACTTGTCATATAGTTCTTGTGGAAACTCAAAAGCAATATCTACATCACTAATATTTTTGATAGCCGTCCCTCTACCTAACGATCCAATTAATAAAAAATGTTCCTCTTCACTTTCATTTCCATTATAATACGTTTGATTCAGTTTTTTTGTAATACGTTTTATTCTTTTTACCTTATCTTCCATAGCGATATCTTGTAAGTAATCAATAAATTCCTCAAATGCTTTTTCTATTTTCATTTAATCACCATATCTTATCTAACATTAAACAAAATAATGCTATCAGGATTATAAGACCTAATAAATATAATATATATCTGGCTAATAAAGGTACTTTATCTCGAAATCTAAAGGGTCTTTGCTCCTCAATCCATTTAATCTCTAGTTGAACAAAAAATTTATAATGTGCATACCAGTCACTTAAGACTAACTGTTGAGTGATAGCGGTTTCATTAAAGTCATTAATTAGTTGATTATATTCTTTTTCGTACACTTCTAACTTTTTCTCGTCCGAACTATTTGTTTCTTTAACCTTATAATAAAGTTCTCGTAATTTATAATATATTTTATTTATTTTTACTGCGGCCATTTCATAATCACTCTTACTATTCCTGTATTTGTTTATAAAGATAGCCACTATACCCATAAAAATTAATATTACTGATAAAAATTTATTGACTTTATTATTTAAATCAAATCCTAATTGAATGACTCCAATTGTCAAAGTTATTAGAGCAATTAAATCTGGTAATTTACAAGACATATCAAATGTTGCAAAATGCTTTTTTGCACCAAATCCTACATCATACCCTTTTAAAGCAATAGTTTTTAATAAGCTACTTTTATCCAAAATAAACACCCCCCATAATTGATTATTCAAAAATCTTTTATTTTTTAAAAAAATGGGCCCAAAGGGACCCACTATTATCTAAGAATTTACTTTTTGTCGTAATAATCAACATACCAACCGACAAACTTCTGTAAACCCTCCTCAAGCGGTGTATTCGGTTTAAAACCAACTGCTTCAAGAAGGGCGTCTGTTGAAGCATAGGTTCTCGGAACGTCCCCAGGTTTCATAGGTTCATAGATTTTTTCAAACTCTACTTCTCGGCCCAGAGCATTGCTTAGGGCCTTTTCTAAGCCCCAGATAAAATCCATAAGTTTCTCTGGATTGTTGTTTCCAATGTTATACACCTTATGCGGTGCACCATCATCACTTGTTGGTGGATTCGGGATTAAACGCTCAATCCCTTCGACAATATCGTCAATATATGTAAAATCCCGATAAAGATCATTTTCAAAATCACCATTATTAAAAATCTTAATCGGCTTTCCTTCAAAGAAACGATCAACGAAACTAAAGTAAGCCATATCCGGACGGCCC
>DATGSF010000042.1:0-4365 GCA_035302865.1 Chitinophagaceae bacterium | reverse complement strand
ACAAAATTTTTCTAGGAATTATTTTTAAGATTTTTTATTTTTCTTAAAAGAGTTTTAAAAGCTGTTCTCTACCTGGACCATTTGATACAAATTGTACCTTTGTGTCAAGATAAGATTCTAAAAATTCAATATATTCAGTTAATTCTTTTGGAGCGTTTTTAATATCATCAACTTTGCTTATAGGATTTTCTTTCCAACCCTTAAAGCTCTGGAAAATAATATCAATTTTCTCTTCAATTATATCAAAAGGCATTTCTTCTGTTTCTTTACCATTGATAGAATATTTTGTTGCTACTTCAATGGTATCAAATGCATCCATTACATCTGTTTTAGTAACAATTAATCTACTTACACCACTTAACATAACAGCATATCTTAAAGCTACTAAATCAATCCAACCACATCTTCTAGGTCTTTTGGTTACTGCACCGAACTCATTGCCTTCCACTCTTAATTTCTCTCCAATTTCATCATGCAATTCAGTCGGGAAAGGTCCAGAGCCTACACGTGTACAATATGCTTTAGTGATTCCGTATACTTCTCCAATTTTCGAAGGTGCAATACCTAAACCAGTACACACTCCAGCAGAAGTTGTATTAGAGGAGGTTACAAAAGGATAAGTACCATAATCCACATCTAATAAACTACCTTGCGCTCCTTCAGCAAGTACCTTTTTCCCATTTTTAATATGTTCATTAATCCAATACTCACCATTTACGGTATTCAGAGATTGCAAGTATTCTATGGCATCGAAAAAGTCCGCTTCCCAAGCTTCCCATTCAATTTTGTCTTGATAACTATCTAAAAGTGCGATATGTTTATCTCTAAGTTTTTCATAACGCTTTTTCCAATCACCGCTTAGAGCATCTCCCACACGCAATCCATTTCTTCCTGTTTTATCCATATATGTTGGTCCAATTCCTTTAAGTGTAGAACCAATTTTGGAATTACCCTTAGCTTTTTCAGAAGCTGCATCTAGCGCTCTGTGGGTAGGTAAAATTAAATGTGCTTTGTTTGCGATAAACAAGGTATCTTTTAAGCAAACTCCAATTTCTTTGAGACCTTCTATTTCTTCTTTCAAGGTAACTGGGTCAATAACAACACCGTTACCAATTAAGTTTAATTTGCCTTTATGGAAAACACCAGAAGGTATTGTGCGTAAAACTACCTTTTTACCATCTATATAAAGTGTATGTCCAGCATTGGGTCCTCCTTGGAATCGAGCAATAATATCGTAATTATGAGCTAAATAATCAACAATTTTACCCTTTCCTTCATCACCCCATTGTAATCCAATTAAAACATCTACCATGATTAAAATTAAATTATAAAAAGCACAAAAGTAAGAAATCTTTTTTCGAATATTCTCTTTTATGCTATAGTTTTTATTTCAGAATTTTTTTTTATTATTTACGAGATAGAAACTAGACAATTATGAATAAAATGTTTAGTCTCAAAGATTTTTCTTAATTTTCCGAAAATTAATGTTTTTATGAACAAATACCTTTTTTTATCTGTACTTTTTTTTAGTTTACATCTTTTAGCCTGTGGAAATAATAATAATACCTCAGAAAAACAACCTACAGCTTCAATACTTGAAAAAGAATCCCACGAAATATCGACAAAGGATAATACTTTTCGAAAAGGACCTAATTTCCCTACACAACAAGCCTATCAATGGATACAAAAACAAGTTGATTTCGGCCCAAGAGTTCCAGGAACACAAGAGCACAAGGATTGTGCAGAATGGATATATGACAACTTGGCGAATTATGTAGATGAAATAATTATGCAAAATATAGAAGTACGAGTTGGAGATGGAAGCATGAAGCCTTGCTATAATATATTTGGTCAAATTAATCCTGAAGCATCAGAAAGAATATTATTTTTAGCTCACTGGGATACACGACCATGGGCTGATCAAGATGATCCAAAATCTCAAGATGCTATCCTCGGAGCGGATGATGGCGCTAGTGGTGTTGGAGTGTTATTGGCTTTTGCAAAAGTAATAAAAGAAAATAAGGTTTTTGATAAAAACCTTGGAATAGATATTCTCTTTGTGGATGTTGAAGATTATGGAAAAACAGAATGGGGCAACGATTCTTATGCTATTGGTGCAAGAAAATGGGCTGAGGATGCTAAAAATAAAGGATATTCTGCTACAATGGGGATTTTATTGGATATGGTTGGAGCCAAGGATGCACGCTTTGCAATGGAAGGATACTCCAGACAATATGCTGCACATGTTATTCAAAAAGTTTGGGAAGTCGCACATGCTTCAGGCTATGGAAATTATTTTGTTTATAAAAATGGCTATCCAATTACTGATGATCATGTTCAAATTAATAAGATATTAAATATCCCAACTATTGATATAATAAACTTACCAGAAAACTCCAAAACTGCATTCGTGGATCATTGGCATACACAAAGAGATAATATGGAGATAATAAATCAAAATACCTTAGAAGCTGTAGGACAAACTTTAGTTAACTTCATTTATAATTATTAGTTTTTCGCATTTTTCTTATAAAGGAATTAAGAGTTTGTGCAAATATTCAAATAGTACAAACTCTTTTTTATTCAATGAGATACTAGCCTACCAAAAGTATTTAAAAATATTTTTGCTAATATTTTTTATATAATAGATTAATTTTCTTTGAAGAACCTTAAAAATTGCATGGGAAATATTTAATACATTCAAATTTTAAAGCGTTTTTTATTTTTATCTCTATTTTTCACTTGCTTCACATAAGATTAAATCTAAGTTGATTTTTATGAAAAAACTCAATTGTATAAAATCTATAATCTGAATTAAAATCCTATAATTTAAGGTAAAATTTCTTGAATTTTTCATGTTAATTCTATTTTTAAATGTACCTTATAAAAAAACTATATGGAAATACAAGATTTTATAAATTTCAGGAAAGAATTGCATCAATATCCTGAATTATCAGGAAAGGAAAACAAAACAAAGCAGAAAATATTATTGTTTACCAAGCAGTTTCAAGCTGATAAAATAATAGAAGTTGGCAAAACAGGTATTATTTTATATTATAAAGGTAATGTAAACTCAGATAAAGCAATACTAATTCGATCGGAGCTTGATGCATTACCAATTCAAGAAATTAATGATTTTGCGCATGCTTCTAAAATTCCAAATGTTAGCCATAAATGTGGTCACGATGGACACTCAGTAATTTTATGCAGACTGGCTTATTTACTTCAAGAGCATAGAGAAGACTATGCAAATGTATATCTATTATTTCAACCAGCTGAAGAAAATGGAAAAGGAGCAAGAGAAGTATATGAAGATCCAAAATTCAAAAATATCGCTCTGGATACTGTGATAGCCTTACATAATATTCCAGGATTTCCATTACATCAAGTTTTATTGAAAAGAGGAGCTATGACACCAGCAGTTCGATCAATGATTATAAAATTTAAAGGCAAGACAAGTCATGCTGCTGAACCAGAGTTAGGGAATAATCCTGCTAAAGCTATGGCGGAATTCATGCTCTTTGCTTTGAATCAATCTAATAATGACACAAAAAAAGAAGATTTCTTTCTAGTTACACCGGTTTATACAGAAATGGGTGAAAAGTCTTATGGAGTTTCTGCAGGTTATGGAGAAGTACATATAACTATTAGAACTTGGGAAACTGCATTACTCTATGAAAAATCTGAATTTTTAAGCTTAGAAGTAGCTAAAATAGCAAAACAAAATAATTTAGATGTTGCCATTAGTTGGACAGAAGAATTTGAAGCAAATAAAAATGATGAAAAAATAATAAATTTAGTGGAAGATGCTGCAAAGAAACTGAAAATGTCTTCTACTTATTTAAAAGAACCAAGAAAATGGGGAGAAGATTTTGGTTTGTTTACTAATCATTTTCAAGGCGCAATGTTCGGAATTGGTTCAGGTCTTAAGCAGGCAGCTTTACATAATCCTGATTATGATTTTCCGGATGAACTTATTGAAAGCGCCTCAAATTTATTTTTAGAAATAATTAAAAATTATTTTCATGTTGGAAAAAAACACTAGTTACATTGAATTAAATAAAGAAGCTTTACAATTTAATGTGAACTTTCTTAAAAGTGAAATGGGTGAAAATGTTTTGATTTCTTCAGTTGTAAAAGGAAATGCTTATGGCCACGGTATAGAATCTTATATTCCATTGGCTCAAGAGTGTGGTTTAAATCATTTTTGTGTATATAGCGCTTTTGAAGCAAAAAGAGTACAAAAAAGCCTTATAAAAAATGCTACTATATTAATCATGGGTTACATGAGCGAAAAACATATTATCTGGGCAATTAAAAACAAAATAGAATTTTTTGTATCAAACCTAGCATGTTTAAAAACTG
>DATGSF010000041.1:0-2907 GCA_035302865.1 Chitinophagaceae bacterium | reverse complement strand
CCTTCTGATATGACAAGTGGTATAACAAAAAAAGTTTTATCACAGATATCATCATTGAGGGAGATGGGATATCAAGTATATTACACAGGATATACATCTGATGGAGTTGCAATATTTGATAATGAGGATCAGAAAGTATTCCACGAAAAATATTGGTTTAATTCAGATAAACTTAATAGATATTTAAGGCGATGGAAGTTATTAGCTACCGCAAAAAAGTTTGTGTCTAGTACAGATTTGTCATTTGAGCTGTCTTATTTACGTTTTCACTTTTTTGATGGCTCTTATTTACGTTTGCTAAAAAAATTAAAAGAAAATGGATCAAAAATAATAGTAGAGGCTCATTCATATCCATATAGAAGTAAAAAGGTTAATCCTTATCTTTTGACACATATTATTGATATTATATACGAGCCTTTTATACGAAAATATATAGATTTAGTTGCAGCTATAAGTAATAAAAAGGAAATTTGGGGCTGTAAAACTGTACATATTGATAATGCAATAGATATAAATGAAGTAAAATTACAGAATAAAAAAGGAGCTCATAAAAATAAGATAAGATTAATTTGTGTATCAAATGAACGCTACTATCATGGTTATAAAAAGCTAATAAGAGGTTTGTATGAATATTATAAAACTAATGGTGAGCGTAATATCACAATTAATTTTGTAGGTGAATATAAAGAGAGTACCAAAATATTAGTTCAAGAACTGAGCCTAGATGAACATATATATTTTTCGGGAAAAAAATATGGCTCTGAATTAGAGGAAGCTTACAACAATGCCGATCTTGGCGTTGGTGCATTCACTGCTCGGGCTGGAGAACAATTTGGTTCAAGTATAAAAACAAAAGAATATTTTGCTAAGGGATTACCTTTTATTAATGGTTGGAAAGAATATTCTTTTGATGATTCGTATCCCTATGTGAAAAGATTCCCATTAAACGTTGATAATATTGACTTTAAAAAAGTTGAGGAGTTTTATGATACTATAAAAAGCGATAAAAATATGCAACTCAACATGAGAAATTTTGCTAAGGAGAATTTCACATGGTCAAAACAATTTGAAAAGGTTATAAGTTTTTTTGAAAATTAGCTTTGTTTTAGCTGATTATTATCTTTATCAAAGAAGGGAAGATTTTAATGAAAATTTTACTACTAACTCCTTTTTATGCTATAGATAAACAAATAGATTTATATGAAGATAATAGAGCCATACATTACTTTACCAAACATTGGGTCAAAGAAAATTGTGATGTTACTGTAATACATACATATTTTCATCCATTAAAACAGTTTAAAAAAGATTTTTTAAATTCCCTTTTTATAAAGAAGCATCGAAAGTTCTATAAAAAATTGATAGATGGTGTAAATGTACTTTTGTATTTCAACAGAAAATACAATATCGGACTACCTAGATTATCATATTTTCAACAATTTCGTATAACAAGGGATATTCAAAATATCCTAGATGATAAGAAGAGGAGACCAGATATAATAGTAGCACATTTCCCAACATTGTATTTAAAAATATTTAGAAAACTAAATTTTAACTATCAATGTCCAGTAGTAGGTGTTTTCCATAATCTCGATATACAAAACTTGAAAAAAAGTAAAAATGTAATGGAATACAGAAATGCAATTAAGCAAGAATTAAACGCTATTGGTTTCAGATCCAAAATTATAGAAAAACAGTTTAATGAATATGTTTGCAAACATACTAAATATAGTTTTTTGGTGTATTCGGGAGTTCCTAATAATATTCTTCAAACTGGGTGTAGTATTAATGTAGAAAAGTCTAAAAAAATGAGAATATTGTATGCCGGCAAATTAATTCATAGTAAAAATGTACATACAATACTTGAAGCTTTAAAAAGACTGGATGATAAATATAATTTTGAATTTAAAATTATAGGAGATGGAGAGAAAAAACAAAGCCTTAAAAAGTTTACAAAAGAATTAAATTTTAATAATAATATTGCATACTCTGATCAAATCCCAAGGGAAAATTTGTTTGATGAGATGATGAAAAGTGATATTTTTGTAATGCCTAGCATTAATGAAACCTTGGGTTTAGTTTATTTTGAGGCAATGGCAAACGGGTGTATTACTATTGGGTCACGTGGTGAAGGAATAGATGGAATAATTGAAGATGGTGTAAATGGTTTTCTAGTAGAACCTTCTAATATCGAAGAGTTAACTAAAGTGTTTATGAAAATTTTTAATTTGGATGAAACTGAACAAAAATTCATTAAACAAAACTCAATTAATAAAATGAAAAAATTCACAGAAAAAAATGTTGCGGATATGTATTTGCAAAATTTAAAAAACATTATTGTATAATAAGTTTTTCCTGTATTAAAGTATATTATTGGATATTGTTGTTTGAAAGAAATCGTTAATTAAAGACTGTAAAATGTATTTTTTAAGTATAACGAATTTTGTTTAAAATGTTCAATTAAATGTGATGTAACTATTCTAAGGAAAGGATGTAAAAAATGTTTTCCCCACTAGTGTCTATTATTATTCCAGTCTTTAATTCAGAAGATTATTTAAGAGAGTGTTTAGATTCTGTTTTAAATCAAACTTATAAAAACATTGAGATAATATTGGTTAATGACGGCAGTACAGATAATAGTGCAAAAATTTTAAAAAAGTACGCTTTAGAAAATGATAATATTGTGCTAATCAATCAAAATAATCATGGTCAATCCTTTGCACGTAATGTCGGATTGGATTATGCAAAAGGAAAATACATATACTTTTTAGATTCAGATGATTACATACTTTCAGATATGATAAGGCAATTAATTACAAAAATGGAAAAATATAATTTAGAAATTATTAGATTCGGGGGAAAATCCTTTACCGATCATCATCAATACAAAAAAGAAATGAATCGGTA
>DATGSF010000040.1:0-28588 GCA_035302865.1 Chitinophagaceae bacterium | reverse complement strand
ATTAACCCGAGATGGAGTCATAAGTTCATAAAAGCACCAAAGGTGCGGAATAATAAC
The DNA here is from genome assembly GCA_035302865.1 of Chitinophagaceae bacterium. Classification (GTDB taxonomy): domain Bacteria; phylum Bacteroidota; class Bacteroidia; order Chitinophagales; family Chitinophagaceae; genus DATGSF01. Next base: position 28,531 of record DATGSF010000040.1, on the reverse strand, counting down.
ATATTATCGGCGCTTAATGAATTAATGTCGTTTAATTAGAGCGTTCCATTACTGTCGGTTATTAACGTTATTCAAATAGCGTCGTCCTATCAGGCAACTTTGGTGCTATAGTTTTTATTAAAGGGATTAATCGAGTAAAAACCCATAAAAAAGCACCAAAGGTGCGGAATAAATAACCTGAGGCGAAGCCTTAGGTCTAAAAATAACCTTCGCCTTAAGTTAAAAGCACCAAAGGTGCGGAATAATTCCACCCTCACAATTTATACTTCTCATACATCGACCCATAATGAGAGTTAATAAATACTTCAAATGGAATTTCTTCTTGTTTTAGAAAACCTTTTTGGGCTAATTTCCCATTAGATACTAAATCTACAACAGCAGAAATACTACAAGCAGTCGTCCAACTTATGGCTCTCCAATCTTGACCATTAATAGCAATTTTGCCATAAGATTCAGAAAATTCTTTTCTATATAATCTTCCTTGAATTTCTCCTTCTACTGCTGCATAAACTAAAACAATATCCTCATCCACAATAGGTAAAGCGTTATTTAATATATCTTTAGCTAATTTTCTATTATCTTTCAATAATAAATCATAAAGCAATAGTTTCATCGCATCTCTATGTCCTGGATATCGAATAGTTTTATAATTTAAAGTATCCACTTTTCCATCTAAAGTTTCACACATAGTTCCTAATCCTCCTGAAGTTAAAAATGCTTCATATTGCCTACCATTTATATTTAAAATCTCTACATCATCCAAAGAAGCTAACATTTTTCTTTCTCCATTATGAATAACTTCTGCATCATTAATATATTCGTTTATTACCCCTTCTGCACTCCAGGTAAAACTATAGCCTAATTGCCCCATAGGATGTAAAGGCAAAGCTCCAACGCGTAATTTTACACTGCGAATAGTATCAAATTGATTATATAATCCAGCTCCTAATATTCCTATAAAGCCTGGAGCTAATCCGCATTGTGGTGCTAAAATACTGGTACTATTTTCAGCCATTTTTTGAATCGCATGTAAAGTGGGAACATCTTCTGTTAAATCAAAATAATGAATCCCAATAGCAACAGCAGTTTCTGCAATTTTAATGTTCAAAAAATAGGGTAAACAAGAAACAACCGCATCTTTATCTTTTAAAAACTCTTTTAATTGTGAAGTATTAGTAACATCGCCAGTAATTACAGGCAAATTTAAATCTTCCAAAGGTTGGGATTGATCCATTCCTTCTACCTCATATTTCTCTTGTAACAAGCTTGCAACTAGGCTTCCTACTTTACCAAGCCCGAGAACTCCGATTTTCTTAATCATGTTTTTTTAAAAAATAAAGATAATTAAACTTTGTAAAATAATCCTAAAAAAAGTAGGTAATTCACAAAAAATAAGGCATTTCCAAACAGAATTTGAAAATGCCTTATTAATTAATATTTAAATTAAGTTTATTTTTTTAATAATACCTCATCGATTACTTTTTTTAAGGTAGGCTTCGGCAAAACTCCCGCAGCTCTTTGAGGTTCTTCATCCATAGGACAAAAAAACAGAGTAGGAATACTTTGAATGCTAAATACAGCTGATAATTCTCTTTCTACTTCTGTGTCTATTTTATAAATTACAATTTCATCTTTATACTCTTCTGCTAATTCTTCAAGAACGGGAGCAATCATTTTGCATGGACCACACCAATCTGCATAGAAATCGATAATACAAGGCTTATCTCCTAAATAAATCCACTTGTCGGGATTTTTTTCATAATTGAATACTTTTTCTAAAAACAAAGTTTTATCTAATTGAACTACTTGCATAATTATATTTTTATTAATTGTATTACAAAGATAAGCTTCATATGTTCACTATTTGGTAATAATTGTTACCAAAATAAAAACTCGCCAAAATAAATTACTTTTGGCGAGTTCGAGTATCAATAAAATATCCTATAAATAGTGAGAAATTATTTAAGAATATTATGACCTAGTTTATCTCTTTTTGTAGTTAGATAGTTTCTATTATGTTCATTAGGTGGTATTTCAATAGGAACTGTTTCAACAACTTCTAGGCCATAACCTAAGAGCCCCACTCTTTTTTTAGGGTTATTACTCATAAGGCGCAATTTCGTAATGCCTAAATGTCGCAATATTTGAGCTCCCACTCCATAATCTCTTTCATCTGATTTGAACCCTAGACTTAAGTTGGCTTCCACAGTATCTTGCCCTTCTTCTTGTAATTTATATGCTTTTAATTTATTTATAAGTCCTATACCTCTTCCCTCTTGATTCATGTACAACACACAGCCTTTTCCTTCTTTTTCAATCATACGCATTGCTGCTTCTAATTGTTCTCCACAATCACAGCGCATAGAGTGTAAGATATCTCCAGTAAAACAGGAGCTATGAACTCGTGTAAGTACAGGTTCATTTTCTTTCCAAGTACCTTTAATTAAAGCTGTATGTATTTCACCAGTATTTTTTTGCTTAAATGCTTTTAATTTGAAGTCACCAAAATCTGTAGGCATATTAACTTCTACCTCTTCCTCAATTAAGCTTTCTTTTTCTAATCTATAAGCAATTAAATCTTTAATGGAAACAACCTTTAGATCAAATTTTTCAGCAATTTCCATTAAATCTGGTAAGCGTGCCATAGTACCATCATCATTCATAATTTCCACCAAAACACCTGCCGGTTCAAAGCCCGCTAATTTTGCTAAGTCCACAGTCGCTTCCGTATGTCCAGCTCTTCTTAACACTCCTCCATCAACAGCTCTTAATGGAAATATATGCCCAGGGCGACCCAAATCTTCAGGTTTTGTCTTAGGATCAATCAAAGCTTGTACTGTTTTGGATCTGTCATGAGCAGAAATTCCTGTTGTACAACCTTGACCTATTAAGTCTACAGAAACCGTAAATGGAGTTTGGTGTAAAACTGTATTATTTTCTACCATCAATTGTAAATCTAATTGATGTGCAATATCTTTAGAAATAGGAGCACATATCAATCCCCTGCCGTGCTTGGACATAAAATTGATAATTTCTGGTGTTACATTTCGTGCAGCTGTAACAAAATCACCTTCATTTTCACGATCTTCATCATCTACAACTATAATTAATTTTCCAAGCTTTATATCTTCAATAGCTTCTTCTATTGTATGTAATTTCATAATATCAAAATTCTTTCGCAAAGTTACAATAAAAATCTTATTTTTTGGTCTATTCTTACCTATATAGCTATAAGGAATACATATATTTATTGTATTAAAACTGACTAGGCTAACATTCTATTTTCACTACTAATCATTCATTATTAAATATTGGGTTAAAATAAATCATTCTACTATTTCGCATATTTAATTTACATTTGTATAAGGATTTAAGAAAACACATGAAAAACAAATTATTTACATTAGGACTTTTTCTATTTCTAACTTGCAAATTAACTATTGCTCAAGATAATTATTTAAGTATTGAGAATAATGCTGTACATACTTGGTTACGATTGCAAAATCAAGAAGCAAATAAAAGTTCTACATTTTTTTTTATTGGACATGGAAATCCAAGTATCAAGGAGTTAAATGAATTTATTGAAATCCAAAAATCTTCTCATTTAGAATCGAAAGCGACTTATGTTGATGCATATAATATGAGTAAAATCAGCGCAAGTTATCCAGAATACAATACTTGGGGAAGCAATAATCGATGGAGCTCTCGAAAAGCTAGTTTAGGGGTATTTTATAGAGACAAAATAGATTTTTATCGTTTACATAATCCAAATTTTTTTTTAAATATTAATCCGCTAATTGAATTAGGAGGACAAGTTCAAGGATTGGAAAATAAAATAGATAATTATGAGAATTTAGATGCAACTATTGGTTTGAAAATTCGAAGTAATTATAAAAAGAAATTAGATGTTAATTTTAAACTATTATTCCAAAATCGAAGCTTGATGGCTTATGAAGAAGAATACTTTAAAAAATGGGCTACCCTTCCGGGATTTACTCCAGGCCAAATATCTAATCATGGCAATCAATTTCAAACTTTTCAAGCACGAGGAGCTTTACATTTTTCTATCTATAAAGACCATATAGTAGGATCTGCAGGTTATGATTCGCATCATTATGGATATGGTATGCGCAGCTTGTTTCTATCTCATGAATCAGCACCCTATTTATTTGGAAAATTAAGTACGAAGGTATGGAAATTGAAATATGATAATTTATATGCCAAAATATTGCCAGAAAGATTTGATCAACAGGCATACCTAGGAGGAGAGAAGTATTTTACCGCACATCATTTAAGTGTAGAAATATTTCCTTGGTGGCAATTAGGACTTTTTGAAACGGTTACATTTACAAGGAAAAAAGGATATGAAATTTCTTATTTAAATCCTGTTATTTTTTATCGCTCTATGGAACGAACTTTAGGCAGTCCCGACAAAGTTGCTTTGGGTGCACAATCCACATGTTTTCCAGTGCGCAACCTAAGTTTATATGGGAAGTTTTTATTGAACGAATTTACTAGTGAATTTTTCTTTAAAAATACCGGATACTGGGCTAATAAATGGGCTGCGCAGTTAGGTTTCTTTTATACAAATGTGGCAAAGATTAAAAATTTAGATTTGCAAGCCGAGATTAATATGGTGAGACCTTATACCTATACACATGCAGATAAAGGAAATGATGCAATAGCAATTGCTAATTATACCCATGGAAATTTACCTTTGGCACATCCTTTAGGTGCTGGATTTAGAGAGGTTTTATTAAAATTAAATTACCAACCTTTATACAGATTACAATTTCATTATCAAGGATTATTTTACCAGCAAGGCGAGGATATTAATGGCGAAAATTATGGTAATAATATTTTTAGAAGTTACAGAGAAAAACCTGCAATTTTCGGTGTAAATATGATTTACGGAGCTGTGAAGGAAGTATGGTTGCATCAATTACATATTTCCTATGAAATAAAACCGAATCTTTTTTTACAAGCCGGAGCATATTATCGCCAAGAAAATAGAGAGTTGCTACACAACAGGAAAAAGGAATGGGGTTTTTACACTAATTTGCGATTAAATTTATTTAAAAAAGCTTATTCATTATTTTAAAATTTTAAAATTTAAAGCTTTAATTTAAAAAACAGGCAAAAATTATTTTTTTATAATAAGTATATATTACCTTTGCATTTATGAATATTAATAAACAACTTTTATTAGCTGCTGGTGCTTTTGGAATTATATTAGGCACTTCAGCATGCAACTCTTCTAATAATTCTGGAGATATCTATGCACGTTGGCAAGCTACAGAAATTGAAAATCCTATGGCTGACTCCATGTATAAAGAACAAGAAAAATATATTGATACCCTATCTGTTTTAGAAGAAGATATGGTAAGCTATTTTGGTACAGATGATTTAAATGAGATAAAAAGCAAGCTTAGAGCAGAGATTAAATCGGATAAGGAGATGATGGAAAAAACTACAAATTTATTATCTTTAGAATTCTTAAAAGATAATAAAGTAGTATTCCACAGCTATCCAGGTTCTGATACAACTGACTTTAAAATATCAGATGATAAAAAAACCTTACATTTAATTAATACTGATAACGATATAGAAGAAGTTTTCACTATTGATAAAATTAACACGTCATCTTTAGTACTATCCCAAGATAATGATGGAAGTAAAACTATCATTAAGTTTCGTAAATTCGATAATGAAAAAGATAAGGATTTGGCAGAAAACACTTACAAAGAGCTTGAATCTAAACTTGGTTCTGCTATGAATCCAAATCAAATGGACATGGATGAACTTGATTTAGATGAAGAAACCTTAAGAGAATTACAAAAGCAAATGGAAAACATGGAATTAGAGTAAATTAATTTGAATTTCATTCTAATTAAAAAGTGTACTTTAAAAATAAGAAGTACACTTTTTTCATTTATTTTCTATAAATAGAAATAAAAGCATTAAATTTACGCTTTTAAAACTCGTTTTATAAACTTGATACTTAAATTATGGCAGAGATCGCTTTTAGACAAGCACTACGTGAAGCAATGGTAGAAGAAATGAGAAAAGATAAGGATATTATCTTAATGGGTGAAGAAGTTGCAGAATATAATGGTGCTTATAAAGTAAGCCAAGGCATGTTAGATGAATTTGGCCCAAAAAGAGTAATAGATACTCCTATTTCAGAATTAGGATTTACAGCTATAGCAGTTGGAGCATCTACTAATGGTTTAAAACCAATTGTAGAATTTATGACTTGGAATTTTGCATTATTAGCTATAGACCAAATTGTAAATCATGCGGCAAAAATGTTAGCTCTTAGCAATGGACAATTTAGTTGCCCAATTGTTTTTAGAGGACCTAATGGATCAGCAGGACAATTAGGTGCTACGCATTCAACAGCTTTTGAAAGTTGGTACGCTCATATTCCTGGATTAAAAGTAATATCTGTATCCAATCCCTATGACGCTAAAGGTTTATTAAAATCTGCTATAATAGATCCAGATCCAGTAGTATTCATGGAATCTGAAGTTATGTATAATGATTTGGGTGAAGTGCCAGAAGAAGAATATTTTATACCAATAGGTAAAGCTGCAGTAAAAAGAAAAGGAAAAGATGTAACCTTGGTTTCTTATAATAAAACAATGAAAATTGCATTGGCAGCAGCAGAAGAGTTGGCAAAAGAAGGAATTGAAGCTGAAGTGATTGACTTAAGAACTATACGCCCTTTAGACCATCAAACAATTATAGAGTCTGTGAAAAAAACAAACAGATTAGTAGTGGTGGAAGAACAATGGCCATTTGGAGCTATATCTACAGAGATTACTTATAGAATCCAAAAAGATGCATTTGATTATTTAGATGCACCTGTTCGTAGAATCAGCTCTGCAGATGCAAGTATGCATTATGCTGGAAACCTTGTTGCGGCATATCTACCTAAAGTAACTGAAGTAGTTAACTGCGTTAAAGAGGTTATGTATCTCAAAAAATAAAAAAACTTCTCATTTTCCCTATAAGGTAGTACTAATGCCTTGTAGGGAAAATATAATAATGACTTACACTATAAGAAGTATCCTCATCCTCTATACTAAATACTACAATTTATACGTTGTAATACTATGCTAAAATCTTATTCCGTCTTTTTTACTATAATTTTAATTTTCAGTATAAATATTTTGACTTTAGAAAAAAGTCAAGCTCAAGTATTCTATACAGATGATGAATTAGGAATTGGTGTTGGTGCTTCTAGCTATTTTGGAGATTTAAATCCTGATTATAATATTACGCATCCAAAACCAGCTGTGAGTATATTTTATAAAAATCATGTACATCCTTATATTTCTTTACGTGCTATGCTTACCTATACACAATTAGGATATAAAGATGAATGGTCAAAAAACCCTTTTCAGCATACGAGAAACCTTTCTTTTGAAAGTAAAATTTTTGAACTTTCTGCATTAGGAGAATTTAATTTCTTCTATTTCTTGACTGGAAGGAAAGAAAATCGTTTTACTCCCTATCTTTTATTAGGAATTTCCGCTTTTTATTATAATCCATATACTTATATGGATAGTAAAAAGTACCATTTAAAACCATTAGGTACTGAGGGTCAAAACTTAGATATGTATAACGATAGAAAATATTCAAATTATGCATTGGCTTTACCTGCTGGCTTTGGTATAAAATATTGGATTAAACCAGGCATGAATTTAAGTATTGATTTCTTACATAGGTTTGCTTTTACGGATTACTTAGATGATGTGAGTACAACTTATGTTGGTGCAAAAAACCTTGGTGGAGAGCATCCCAATAATATTGCCGCTAAATTAGCCGATCGTTCAATTGATAAAATCGGAAAAAATGGCGTTCAAAGAGGCGACAGGTCATCTTTTGATGAGTATTTCATCATGCAAGTTAGCCTTTCTTTACAATTCAAAACCTATAAATGCCCGACTAGATATAATACACAAAGATTCTAAAGTCCCTAATTATGCTTGTACTTTTTGATATGGATGGTTTATTATTAGATACAGAACCTTTATGGGCTGTAGCTATGCAAAACATTTGTGACAAGTACAAACTTCCACTTCATTCAGGTATATTTAAATACACTACTGGATTAAGAATCGATGAGGTAACAGCCTTTTGGAAAGAGCATCTTGATTGGCCTTCGCATTTAAACTCTTATGATTTAGCAATGGAAATAGTAGATGAAATAATCTATTTAGCAAAACATAAAGGAAAAGTGATGCCTGGAGTATTCCATTTATTAGAAACATTAAAAAAGAAAAACACCCAAACTGCAGTAGTTACTTCCTCTCCAAATAGAATGATGGAAGATTTACTCAATCATTTTGATCTAACAGAGTATTTTGATGCTTTTTTCTCTGCTGAAAGTGTTGCATATGGAAAGCCACATCCTGCTATATATTTAGAGGCATTAACTCATTTTAACAGCTCGCCATTTCAAACAATTGCACTAGAGGATTCTGTAAATGGAATGATTTCCGCACGAGCCGCAAAGATTAACACAATTGTTATCCCCGATATTAAAAAATACGAAGATCCTGTTTTTCATTTAGCAAATAAAAAAGCAAAAAGCATGGAGGATATTCATTATGAATTATTAGAAAAACTAATTTTGCCAGAAGTATTTGTGTTTAAAAAATAAAAATTATAAAATAAAGACAGAAAATCTTTATAACAGATAATATTTAAGGACTTCTGTAATTATTTTATAATCTTTCTCTAATATATTTTTTACAGAGACACTAAAAATTGTAATTAATTTTTAAAACTATATCAGGATGTATACTTTTTAAAACAGGGCAGGTATTTCCTGCATTTTCTAAAATCTTCTTATCAGATGTTGATAATTCCTGTTCAGATTTAATAAATACATTTAAATGTATCTCCCCTACTCTTCTTGGATTATCCGCCATAATTTTTGTAGCTTCAATATAAGAATCTTTTAAATTCCATTCTTTATCTTGAGCTTTAATTCCCATTATAGTTAACATACAGCTTGCCAAACTTGAAACCAACATATCTGTAGGAGAAAATGTAGTCCCTAGTCCATGATTATCAACAGGAGCGTCAGTAACTATGGTAGTATCTGAAGCGACATGAGTTGCTTCTGTTCTTAATAAACCTTTATAAATTATTTTTGCCGTCATACATATATTTTTTGTAAATTTACAATAATAATGATAGAAGCAAATGAAAAAAGCGCTACAATTTCTCCTACTTTTAATTGCGAGTCTATACCACATTGATTCATATGCTCAAATTCAAAAAATTGAACATAAAGATCGAATTGGAGACTCTATAGAAATTATTGATATTATGCCGCCTCAAGAGCGAATACCTTTAGAGCCTAATTTCAAAGGGGCTTGGATGCTTGGTGGACATATTCAAACAAATGGTTTCGGAATTGGATTACAATGGGATATAATACAGGAGAAAGCTAGCTATGGAAATGCTTATAGAAATAAATTTTTAGACGCTTATACTATATATTATCATTTACAAGAAATAAAGCATGCTAAAGAAATCTCAACTGCGCAAATTAGAAATAATGTCTTTGTTTCGAATGAAGCTTATATTCTAGGTAAAAAAAATAGACTTTATAATAATCAATTGGGTTTTGCATATAAAAAAGCATTAGGAGCTAATATAGAAGAATCTTCCATTGCAATACATTGGTTACTCGGAGCACATGTAAATTTAGGACTTGTAAAACCTTATTATTTACGTTTATCAGGATTAGGTGAAGTAAAATATGATGAAGAAATAGCTTATGACTTTATAAATCCAGGATTAATCGAAGGCAAAGGAAATTATTTTAAAGGATTTAATGAAATTGAATTACATGCAGGATTAGGATTTAAAACAAGTATTTTCTTCAATCTTGCTAGAAAACATCAACGCATTAATGCTGTTATGGTCTACGGTGGATGGGATTATTTCTTCAAACCCATAGATTTTATGGTGGAATCCAAAAGCAAGAAGTCCTTTTACCAAATTGGAGTTAGTCTCTATTTTGGAAAGTATTATTAATATCAATTACATTTCAACTTATAATTATCATTTCCAAGATTAGTATTCTTAAATATTTCTTCTTAAATTCACCACTAAATAGTAGAATATGTCAAGAATATTTTCAATAATAAATATAAGTTTTTTATTAATTTTAATATTTAATAGTTGCACAAATACAGATAATCAAGAAAAGACTTCTGAGGATAAAAAAGAAACACATATTGACCATCATAGCTTTTCCAATTTTGACCAAATCAATTTTAAGCATTTAGATTTAGATATTGAAGTTTCCTTTGATAAAAAATCCATTTCCGGTGCTGCCACTTGGCACTTTGAACGTAAAAAAGAAGATGTTTATTCACTAATTTTAGATACTAGAGATTTACTCATTGATAATGTTAAAGATCAGAATGGGGAAATTTTAAAATTTGAAGTTGGTTCTCCTGTTCCATATTTAGGACAATATTTATCCATAAAAATTAATGATGAAGTAGAAGCAGTGCAAATTTTTTACCACAGCAAGCCCGAGTCTGAAGCACTGCAATGGTTAGAGCCAGAACAAACTTTTGGTAAAAAACAACCTTTTTTATACACGCAAAGTGAAACTATTTATGCACGTTCTTGGATTCCAAGTCCCGATGCTCCAGGAATTCGTTTTACCTACGATGCTCAAGTAAAAGTTCCAAAAGAAATGATGGCTTTAATGAGTGCTACGAATCCTCAAAAGAAAAATAACAATGGCGTATATAATTTTAAGATGGAAAAGGCCATACCTGCTTATTTATTAGCTTTAGCAGTTGGCGATGTAGAGTTTAAGGCATTTAATGATTTTATGGGTGTTTACGCAGAAAAAAGTATACTTCAAGATGCTTTTGAGGAATTTAAGGAAATTGATCAAATGGTTGTAGAAGCGGAAAAACTTTACGGTAAATATGCTTGGGGAAGATATGATGTTCTTGTTTTACCTCCAGGTTTTCCTTTTGGAGGTATGGAAAATCCGGTATTAACATTTTTAACTCCTACTATAATTTCAGGTGATAAATCTTTGCTCAATTTAATTGCGCATGAATTAGCGCATAGTTGGAGTGGAAATCTAGTAACTAATAGAACATGGGAGGACTTTTGGTTAAATGAAGGCTTTACTACTTATTTTGAAAGAAGAATTACAGAAGCTATTCATGGAGAAGAATATACCAATATGTTATGGGATTTATCTTTGCAATCATTGAAAAAATCACTAGAAGTTTTGCCAGCCCGCGATACATGGTTGAAATTAGAACTAAAAGACCGTCATCCTGATATTGGATTAACTGATATTGCCTACGATAAAGGTGCATTATTTTTAAGGAAAATAGAAGAAGTCATAGGAAGAGAAAATATGGATTCTTTCTTAAATTCTTATTTTCAGCACTTTGCATTTCAAACTATAAATACCGATGATTTTATAGAATATTTTGAAAATCATGTTTTAAAAGATAATAAAGAATGGAAAAAAGAAATTCGGTTGAAGGATTGGATTTATGGAGCTGGAATTCCTGATAATCATCCAGTTTTTCAGGTAGAAAAGTTTAAAACAATTGATAAGTTAATAAAAGATCTTGAAGAAGAGGAAATAAAAATTGAAAATATTGCTATTGAAGAATGGACAACTTATGAAATGTTGCACTTTTTAGGAGGCGTTCAAGTTTTAAAAAACAAGAATATCTTAATTGATATAGACAAACATTGGGATTTGACTCATAGTAACAATATGGAAATTCTCTGTAAATGGTTAGAAATTAGTATAGAAAATGAATATAAAATCGCTTATGATAGATTAGATAATTTCTTAGATGAAATTGGTAGAATGAAGTACTTAGAAGTCCTATATGCAGCTTTAAAAAATTCAAATTTAGGAAAACAAGGAACTTATAACCTATATGAACAAAAGAAAATAAATTATCACCCTATAACACAAATGGAAATTGAAAACATATTAAATAATTGATTGTTTACAAACCTTTTTATCTACTCTAACGTCTTAAAGAATATAGAGGAAGAAAAAAGAATTAATAATTGTATATAGCATTGTCATATAAAGAAATAGCAAACTCTCCAGAAACACTGGAAGTCTTAATAAATTCCTGCATACAAAATGATAGAAAAGCTCAAAATCAATTGTATCGCATGTTTTATCCAAGGCTATTACCAATGGCATTGCGTTACTTATCCGATCATAATCTTGCAGAAGAGGTTTTACATGATTGTTTTTTAAAAGTTTATAAAAACATACATACTTTTAAATATAAAGGATCATTTGAAGGTTGGATAAAAGTAATTCTAAGAAGAACAATTATTGATTATGTACGCTATAAATTGAAACATAAAGAGCATATAGTATTAACAGAAGATGATAACACTAAAGATTTTGATGTTCCTACAGATGCTTTATTGTACGAAGATTTATTGCAATTAATACACCAATTGCCTGAAACTACACGCATTATTTTCAATTTATTTATTATTGAAGGAATTCCACATAAGAAAATAGCAAAAGAGCTAAAAATTAGTGAAGGAACTTCTAAATGGCATGTACATAAAGCAAGAGAAATATTACAGAAAAAAATAATTGACATGAAACTGCTTTGATAAACAAAGCCAATCAACAATTTGACCTATGCGGAGAGAGAAAAAAAATATTAAAGATTTATTTGATAACTTTCAAGACAAAGAAATGGAATATAATCCAGATTCTTGGAAAAAAATGGAAGAGTTATTAGATCAACATATTCCAGCAGGAAGCAATATTATACCTTGGTATCAAAATTTAATGCCTCATTTTATTGGCATTGGTATTATATTAAGTCTTTTCATTGGTTATTTTATTGTTCCAGAAAGCAATAATAATACACAAGCTAATAACATTGTAGAAGATAATAAGAATACTGAAAATAAAAACGAAGCTATTTTATTATGGGTAGCCGAGAATACTAATGTTCCTGAGGTGGAAGAACAAGAAATTAAGGCAAATCAAGAGTTATTTAACTCTCATTTCAATACTAAAAACACAAAAGAATATGATGCTATTAATCAAAATGCCATAAATAATAAAATAAATTCAAATAAAAACTTAAAGAAGGTTGGAAGCTTCTCCCCTATTCAAAAAGAGAAAATAAAAACTTTAGAAGAGGAGAAAAATGAACTTAATGAAAAAATCACTCATTTAAAAGAACAGAACAAAACTGATTTTGTAAAAGAATTGACTTCTGAAGATGTAATAGAAGTTATAAAAGGGAAAACTTCACTTTTAAATATTGCATCAAAAGAAATAATGGATGAAATCAAACTAGATAATAAAGTATTTGCTCAAAATAAAGAAACTGGTTTAATTTATGAAAAGCATGCTGATACCGTAATTAAATATAATATTATGGAGAAGCAAAATACAAAACTAACTGCGCAAGCTCAAGAAGATATTATTAAAGATACAGTTTATATTGTAAAAGTAGAGCGAATAACTTTTGTCCCTCTTCCTTTAAATAAACAAATAGAGATATTTGAAGAAATAAAAAATGAAAAGCTAAAAGAAATAGCTTCTTTAAAAAATAATCATGAATTTATTCTTGCAAATAAATCTAAAACAAGCTACTCTTTGCATGAGAAACAAAGCAAGAGCACTAAAATTAGTGATTTTTTGCAAAAGCATTTTAATGAAAATAAACCTCAGTATGCATATCTTTTATTTGGTGGAAATATTTTATTAAATAAACACTTAGGAGGTATGCATGTTGGAATTGGCATAGGACATATCTTAGATGAAAAATGGGTATGGAATGCAGAATTTAAATACACCCAGCAATTTTTAGGTCAGTTAGGATTTACCGATACTCAAGCAAGTTTTGAAACAACAAAAAGAAAAGAAGGAGAAAATTGGCATTATGAAGGTTATGGTACAAAGATGAATCATAATTATACTATAAATAAAATTCAAAACTTAAATTTAAATACCTATTTTAGTTATTATTTTAACGATCGAATTTCAGCGCAAATGGGTATTCAAGGTAATTGGAACTTTCCAAAATCTTATACTTTAGAGAAAGAAATAAAGCAATTAAATGTAAATCATTTATCAGAACAATTTGATTTATTTGCAGATCAAAACTTATTACTCAATCCAGAGAAAGATTTTTCCTCTTCTTTTTCTTTAGGTTATTTAGTGGGCCTACAGTATGATTTAAATAAAAAATGGAGTGTGCAAGCCAAAATGACGCATCCTGTTATTCATTCACATTTGCCACAATTAGATTATCTTAGAAAAATGGCAACTGCTCCAACCGTTGAATTATCTATTGGGTTTTATTTTGGAAGGAAAGATAAAGTAATTTATATTATAGATAATAATAAGAAATAAACGCTTCTAATAATTTTGAAAAAAGCTGCTATAATCACTTATCGAAAATAGCAGCTTTTTATATTTTATATACGCTTAAAGAAACAAATAATTTATTTAATTACTACTTTTTTAACTATATCTTGTTTAAAATAGGAATTTATATTTCCAATTATTTGAGCTTTACTAAACTCCAATTCATGTTTTAAAGGAGCTAAATCAGTATTAATAAATAAGACACCATGTTGTAAGAAAACATTATAAGTATACTTTGCAATAGTTTTTCCCATGATTTTCTCCCAATGCTCTTCAATACGAATTTGATTGATTTTTTGATCCCATTTTTCTCTTCTTAATACTTCTTGTAATATTTTACCAATTGGTTGTGCCATTATTCTTTATTTTTACATTTTTTACAAATTCCCTTTAAAGTTATTTCCACATCTTTAATTGCAAGCTCTTTATATTTAAGTTGAAAATCTTGAATTTTTATAAACTCTTCATCGACACAAAGAATACCACTACATTTTTCACAAATAAAATGTGTCAAACATTTATTATTATCTGAAATCGGAAAAGTAAGAGCATAATTTGCAACACCTTGAAGATCTAATATTTTATGTATAATACCAACTTTTTCAAACTGCGATAATGTTCTAAACAAACTAACTCGATCAAAATCAAAATGAACTTGCTTGCTAATTTCTTGATGACTTAATCCCATATTTGCTTCCTTTAAAATATCAAATACAGCTTTACGTAATTTAGTTTTACGCAAATTATGTCTTTTAAAAAGCATATCCATTTCACTCATAAAACAAAGTTACGAAAATATTCATGCAACCAAGTTGCACTTAGAATTAATTAATTATCTTTGTAAAAATACCATATTTTGATATTCAAGCTCATATTACTGTTTATACTCACTATAATTGGCGGAAGCATTCCCTTATGGTATGCCCAATGGAAGGAAAGAAATTTAAATGCTTTATTAGCATTTTCGGCTTCTTTTTTAATGGGAATATCTTTATTACATCTCATGCCTGAAACCTATGGATATTTAGGAGAAAAAGGAGGTATTTATATATTAATAGGATTTTTAGGTCAGTCTCTTTTACAAAAATACACACATGGCTTTGAGCACGGACACAGTCCATATCCTCATCATGAGGGCATATCTTTAGCACCTTTAGCTATTGGCATGTCTTTTCATGCTTTATTTGAAGGAATTCCTTTAGGTCTCACAAAAGAAGATAATTTTTCACTCTTTTATGCTATTTTATTTCACAAAATTCCAGAATCCATTGTGGTAGTGAGTTTTTTATTCTATACCTTTAAAAACAAAGTGAAATCCTGGTCATTTTTAATTCTTTTCGCCTTACTCACTCCTTTTTCTGCTACTATTAGTTATTATTTCAATTACTCTTTTACAAATAACAGCAACTTTTATCCAATTATTTTAGCCTTAATTAGTGGTGTTTTCTTTCAAATTTCAAGCACAATTTACTTTGAAATTAGTAATAACAAACACGTAATTAAAAAACACAAATGGTTTTTTATTATCTTAGGATTTTTATTATCTTTGATATCTATTAATTTTCATTAAAAAATTTACAATAATGCAAAAAAAATTAACTTTTCTGTTATTAAGTTTCTTTGCTCTATTGTTGAGCCCTTTTCTTTTTGCTTCTGACAAAGGAAAATTAGAAAACAGTTTATTATGGGAAGTTTCTGGAAACGGTCTAGAAGAATCTTCTTATTTATTTGGAACTATACACATGATTTGTCCTGATGATTATTTTTGGTCTGAGGCTTTCGAAAATGCTTTTCAACAATGTAAGCAATTATTTTTAGAATTAGATTTGAGCGATCCTGAACTTTTAAGTCAAGCGCAAACAATGATGATGAGCAGTTCTGAAGATGATGAAAAATGGACAGATAAATTAACCGAAGATCAGTTAAACTCTATCAAAGGTTATTTTTCAAAAAAGATGGGTTTACCAGAAAATATGGTAGAAAGCCAATTATTAGGGAGAATGTCTTTAACAGGTGTATATCAATTAATGATATTACAATCTTTAACTTGTCAAATGCCTGATTCCTATGATATGAATATTTTAAAGAAAGCTCAAGAAGCTAATATGGAAATACATGGTTTAGAAGATTTAGAAGTTCAATTGGCTGTATTTAAAAATGCAGATGAAGAAATATTTATTAAAAGTGTAGTAGAACTTGCACAAGACCCTTCTAAATCGGATGAGACTTTTGCCAAATTAATTGAAGCATACAAAGAGCAAGATTTAAATACTTTACATGAACTAATTGTAGAGAGTCCTGATACCGAAGCTATGGGTTCTGCAATTTTAGAAGATCGTAATAAAAATTGGATTCCTGTTATGCAAGAAGCCATGAAAAAAATGCCAAGCTTTTTTGCTTTCGGTGCTGGCCATTTATCTGGCGAAGTAGGAATTATTCAATTATTAAAAGATCAAGGTTATACCGTTAAAGCGGTTAAATAATAATTTAAAAAGTATTATTTTATTGAAGTGTTTCTAAATACTAAACGTTTAGAAACACTTTTTTTATTTATCCATCTTAAATAAGAAACTTATTTTTTCAAATCTCTGATTTCTTTTTTTAAATCCTGAAACATAGCAATAAACATCTCTTTATCCCAAGCAAAATCAGAAGGATGAAACTCCTCCATAGCTAAGCTACTTGCATATTCCCAAATTTCCATAATATCATAATAAGGAACAAAATACGGTGCATAAAAAGGATTATCTGCTTGTAGTTCAAGTCCTTCTTCAAAAATACCACTCAATCTTTTATAAGTAATACCTTCATTTCTTGTAATCCACACATAGGTTTTCCCCACTTTTAAATCTTGCAAATTGTCCAAATAACGTCCTATTATATAAGCATTATCTTTGTGTGGAGGCATAGAATCTCCTTCAACAGGAAAAGCTCTATACTTTCCTATCCCCAGAAAAGGCAAAGAAATACTTTGTAAACTTTCTATATATTCCGGATCGCTATATCCTGAAAGATATCCCATACTGGCTTTATGTGGAATAATTTCAATAACATTCTCTCCTGAATTATCTACACGAATAGGTAGCACTATACGATTATCAGGCAATTCAATAATTTCTTTTAATGCTATATTTCTGATATCTACAGATAAAAGCAAATCAATACTCACATGATAATAACGTGAAATACGCAATAAAATTTCCAAAGGAGGCTCAGAAGCTCCATCTTCATATTTAGCGTAACGCCCACGCGTAATCATTAAATCATCAGCAACTTTTTGTTGCGAATAACTTAGTTCATTCCGTAAATAGCGAATATTTGTTGGTAAAAAAGACATATGCTACAATTTATAGCAACAAAAATACAAACTTTTGATACTACCCGTAGTATTTTTGAAGAAATAATAAAAAAAAGATGAAGAATAGCATTATACATTGTGATTTAGACACCTTTTTTGTATCTGTAGAACGCTTATTAAACACTCAATTAGTAGGAAAGCCCGTTCTTATAGGTGGCGAATCCGGACGTTCTGTAGTAGCATCTTGCAGCTATGAAGCGAGACAGTACGGCATTCATTCTGCCATGCCTATGCAATTAGCAAGGCGTTTATGTCCTGATGCTATTATTGTAAACGGAGATTTTGATAAGTACAGTTATTATTCAGATATGGTTACGGAGATTTTAGAAGACGAAACACCGGTTGTTGAAAAAGCATCAATTGATGAGCATTATATTGATGTAACTGGTATGGATAAATTCTTTGGAACTTGGAAATTCACACAAGAATTAAGACAAAAAATCATGCGTGAATCAGGATTGCCAATTTCTTTCGGTTTATCCATTAATAAAACGGTTAGTAAGATTGCCACTGGTGAAGCCAAACCATGTGGTGCGCAGAAAGTAGATTTCGGTAAAGAGAAAGGATTTTTAGCCCCCCTCTCTATCCGTAAAATACCAGGAATAGGTCCTAAAACTTATACACAATTGCGTAATATGGGAGTAGGAAAAATAGCTACTTTACAAGAGATGCCACAAAATATGCTTGTTCGTGTTTTAGGCAAAACAGGAAGTCAAATCTGGGAAAAAGCTAATGGCTTAGATAATAGTCCTGTACTTCCTTTTGTTCGACAAAAAAGCATGAGTAAGGAACATACTTTTGAAGAAGACACTATAGATTTAATATTGTTAAAGAGCACTCTTTTCACATTGATAGAAAAACTTAGTTATGATTTACGCATGCAAGGACAGCTCACTTCTTGTATTGCAGTTAAATTACGATATAGCAATTTTGACACTTTTAGCAGTCAAGCTAAAATAACCTATACTTCTTCTACTAAAGTATTAGAAAAAAAGGCATGGGAATTATTTGAGAAATTATATAAAAAACGCATTCGTATACGATTAATAGGGATAAAGTTTTCTCATTTAATCCAAGGAGCATATCAAATAGATTTATTTGAAGACACAGAAAAAGATTTACATCTCATGCAAGCAATGGACAATATTCGGAGTAAATATGGTTTTCATTCTTTAAAGAGAGGTTTTTCTTTATAAAAAACATATATAAAGCATGCAAGAACAAGTTTTATTTCCTGTTTTTTTGTAATTTGTAGTATTCAAATACAAAAAAGATAAAATTATGTTTAGATTATTTTCAAAGAAAAAAGAGGAAGAACAAGGCACTATGACTTGGATTCCATTAAGCAATCAAGAAGAAATAGACAAGATGCTAGTAGCCTCTAAAGAAAAACCTGCTATCATCTTCAAGCATTCCACACGTTGTGGTATAAGCAATATGGTTTTAGAAAGCTTTATTGCTGAATTAAAAAAAATGGATTTTGAAAAGTATAATTTATATGCAGTAGATGTTTTAGAGCATCGCCCTGCCTCCAATGCTTTGGCAGAACAATTGCAAGTATTTCATCAAAGTCCACAATTGTTAATTGTAAAAAACCAAGAATTAGTACACAGCAGTTCGCATCATGCAATTTCTGCTAAAAGCTTGGAAAACATATAAAAAGTTTTAAAAACACGATGTTATTAAATGTACACAGTTATTACAGTTTGCGATATGGCACCCTAAGTTTAAAGCAACTTAGGGATGCTTTATTGCATTTTGGATACAATCGTGCAGTTCTTACAGACATTAATAATTCCACAGCAGCTATAGAGTTTGTACAACTTTGCGCAGAAAAAAATATAGAAGCTCTTGTAGGCATGGAGTTTAGAGAAGGTGAAGACTGTCTTTATATTTGCATTGCACAAAACAATGAAGGTTTTAAAGAAATTAATGATTGGCGTAGTTATCTTAATAAACATTCTTTACAAGCTCCCGCAGAAGCTCCTTCTTTTCAAAATGTATATGTAATTTATCCTTATGGAAAAAAAGCTATAGCTGACTTAAAAGAATATGAATTTTTAGGAATTAAAAGCCATGAAATTAATAAAATTCTTTGGGAGAACGCTTCATTTAAAAGCAAATGTGTTATTTTACAGACTATTACTTATGCACCAAATCAACAGAGATTACATCAACAGTTAAAAGCAATAGATAATAATATTTTATTTTCTCAAGTTTCTAAAGCAAAAGAAAACTCCTATTTCACTCCAAAATCAGAACTTTTAGCAAGATATCAAGCTTTACCAGAGTTAATTTCCAACACAAAAAAACTCTTAGATTCTTGCTATTTTCATTTTGATTTTAATAGCAGTAAAAACAAGAAAAGCTTTACTGGAAATGCTTATGATGACAAACAGTTACTTTACAAATATGCTTTAGAAGGATTAGAAAAAAGGTATGGTTTAAAAAACACCAAAGCCAAAGAGCGTTTATTATATGAATTAGAATTAATTCAGAAATTACATTTTTCTAGTTATTTTCTTATTACAGATGACATCTGTCGTTATGCACGTCATCGCAATTTTCATTATGTCGGTAGAGGTAGCGGTGCCAATAGTATTGTAGCATATTGTTTAGAAATCACTAATGTATGTCCTATAGAATTGGATCTATATTTTGAGCGTTTCTTAAATCCACAAAGGCGCAATCCACCTGATTTTGATATAGACTTTTCTTGGCAAGATAGAGATGCGGTATATGATTATATTTTTACGAGATACCAGAGAGAGCACACAGCATTAATGGGCACTATGACCACATTTAAAAACCGGTCCATTTTGAGAGAATTAGGTAAAATATACGGTTTACCTAAAGAAGAAATAGATCATTTAATTGCTTATCCTGGTGATAAGTTACATCAGAATAAAATTGCTCATCAAATCCTATGCAGTTATGCTGCCTTAGAGAAATTTCCAAATCAAAGAAGTATTCATGCTTCCGGAGTTTTAATTTCAGAAAAGCCATTGACCTATTATTCTGCTTTAGATTATCCTCCTAAAAACCTACCTACTGTTCAATATGATATGTATGTAGCTGAGGATATGGGATTTGAAAAATTCGATATTTTATCCCAAAGAGGAATAGGACATATTAAAGACAGCAAGACACTTATTCAAAAAAATAAGGGGATAAATATAGATACCACTCAAGTACAAAATTTTCTTAAAGATCCTAAATTAGCTAAAGAATTAAAATCAGGCAACACCATTGGTTGTTTCTATATAGAAAGTCCAGCAATGCGTCAATTATTGCGAAAATTAGAATGTGATAATTATCTTACTTTAGTTGCTGCTAGTTCCATAATTCGACCTGGTGTAGCTTCTTCAGGTATGATGCAAGCCTTCATAGAAAGACACAGAAATCCAGAAAAAACCGAGTATTTGCATCCTGTATTTGAAGAACATTTACAAGAAACTTATGGTATAATGGTATATCAAGAAGATGTAATGAAAGTAGGTCATTATTTTGCAGGATTAGATTTAGCAGAAGCAGATGTTTTAAGAAGAATGATGAGTGGAAAATACCGCAGTGTAGATCATTTAAAAGAAATTGAAGATAAATATTGGAAAAACTGTAAAGAAAAAGGACATTCAGAGACTTTAACAAAAGAAGTATGGCGTCAAATGGAGTCTTTTGCAGGTTATAGTTTTAACAAGGCCCATAGTGCATCTTTTGCAGTAGAAAGTTATCAAAGTTTATATTTAAAAACTTATTATCCTTTGGAGTTTATTACTGCTGTATTAAATAATTATGGAGGATATTACAGCAGAGAGGTTTATATCAATGAAGCTAAAAAACTAGGTGCTACCATAGTTTTACCCTGTATAAACACTAGCATTTTTCAAGCAAAATTAATAGATAAGACCATTTACTTAGGATGGGACAATCTTTTGCATTTAGAAGCAAGATTTGCTCATTTAATTGTAGAAGAAAGAGAAAATAATGGTCCTTATACTAGTTTAGAAAATTTTCAATTACGGTGTGCAGCAGGATTAGAACAAACAATACTTTTAATTCGCAGTGGTGCATTTCGATTTTTAGGAATAGATAAAAAGACGTTATTATGGGAGGCACATATTTTACATAAAAAACATAAAAAAGTGCTTCCAAGTGCACATTTATTTCAAGAAGAAAGAGAAAAATACCATTTACCCCAATTTGAACATAGTTATTTAGAAGATTTATATGACGAAATAGAACTTTTAGGTTTTCCAATTTCTGGAAGCATTTTTGATTTAGCAAAATCATCTTTTCGCGGAGAGGCTCATGCTTTGAATTTAAAGCAATACGAAGGAAAGATAGTGAAATTAGTAGCATTTTTAGCTACTTGGAAAACTGTAAAAACCAAACACAAGCAATTAATGAAGTTTTGCACCTTTATTGATCAATATGGCAATGACTTGGAAAGTGTGCATTTTCCACAAAGTTTAAAAAACTATCCTTTAAAAGGAAAAGGTCTATATTTAATTGAAGGAAAATGTATAGTAGATTGTAATTTTCCTGTTATAGAAGTTTATCGTTGTGCTTTAATGCCTTTACATGCCGATCCTAGAGTATAGAATTAAATTTAAGAGTAGCTATATCAATAAAAAAATATAGAATTGAAAATATAGATTGATTTAATAAAAAAATATTTTTAAGAATTAAATGCATATATTAACATTAAAAATACTTGCAGTTAAAAAAGAAAAACTGTACATTTGAGGATGCAAAGATTAACTTCAAAGTAAAATATTTTAATAAATAGTTATTATAGATAAAGTATCTTGAATTTTTAGTTATTTTTTTTTACTTTTGAGGTATCAAAAATACATTAAACAATAGAAATTATGAAAAAATTATTATTCAAAATGACTTTTTGCGCATTGCTATTTATGGGTGCTGGCACAATCTCACAAAACACTTATGCGCAAACGCAGCAAACGTCTCAAGAAAAGAGTACATTTGAATTTGAAACAGAAACTTACGATTTTGGTGAGTTAAATGAAGGAGATGAAGCAAAAGCAGAATTCGTTTTTGTAAATAATGGCACAGAACCTATTGTTATAACAAATGTGCGCCCTAGCTGTGGTTGTACAACTCCTTATTACTCTAAAGACCCTGTAGAGCCGGGTGAAAAAGGTGTTATTCATGCAAGTTATGGTACTAAAGGTCGTCCAGGACATTTCAATAAAAGAATTACAGTAAATACTTCTGCAGGAGATAAAAATATTTATATTAAAGGTAAGGTAAATAAAGCACCTCAAAGTTCTGCACCTGCAAATAATTCTATGCTAAAAGCAAACTAAAATGCTATTATGAAAAAAATAATTCAAAACAGTATTTTGACTTTTGCATTACTCTTAGGAGTGCAAACTTTATTTGCTCAAGCCAAGTTCGAATTTGAAGAAGAGCATTATGAATTTGGTGATGTAAAAGAAGGGACTATAGTAGAACATAGCTTTAATTTCAAGAATGTAGGGGATGAGGATTTACAAATTATCCGCGTAAATGCTTCTTGTGGCTGCACAACTCCTGAATGGACAATGACGCCAATTAAGCCAGGAGAAAGCGGTTCGATTAAAGTAAAGTTTGATTCTAATAATCGCGTAGGAATAGCAGATAAAGATATATATATTCAATCAAATGCTGTATTACCTAATGGCGAAGTAGGTGGACGTTACCAATTAAAAATAAAAGGAAATGTCCTTAAAAATTAAGAATAGTTTCTAATAAAGAATATAAAATCCGTTTCTGATTGAGAAACGGATTTTTTTATAAATAAAAACAATTCAGAGTAGCGAATTCTACAAAATAATTTATATTTCAGAACACATTTTTTCGATGACCACGAAGTAGCACCGAAAGTAATAATCCGGTTTAAATCACTCTCCCCTACATTAATAGATGCCATCTAACATTTTTTCTCTTTAAAAAACTTTAAATATTTATCACAGAATTAGAAATTCAAAAAATAATATTCAATGGAGTGCAACAAATAAAAAAACACATAGATGCAAAGAGATAAAGTCCTGCGCCTATGTGTTTGATAAGATTTAAATTTTTATAATTTTAATAATCCAATAATTCTTGAATTTTTTCTTTTACTTTTTCTGCACTTGGTAACATAGCAGCTTCTAAAGCTACATTCATAGGAACAGCTGGCAAGTTCAAAGCTCCAATTGTATGAACAGGAGCATCTAAAAACTGGAAACATTGCTGTGCAATACGACCTGCAAGAGCTTCTGTAAATGAATTATTTAATTGCTCCTCGGTAACAAGTAAAACTTTACCATGCTTCTTTACGCTTGCCATTACCAAATCTTCATCTAAAGGATATAAGGTGCGCAAATCTATTATTTCCACCTTACCCGGAAAGTCTTTTACTGCATTTAAAGACCAATGTACTCCCATACCATAAGTTATAATTGCTATTGATTCTCCATTATCTATATTTTCCAATGTTGCTTCATTTACTACCCTAGCCTTACCCAGAGGTAAAATATAATCTTCATCAGGTTCAACAGTTCTAGCAGCATCTGTTCCTGGAACCTTAGACCAGTACAAACCTTTATGCTCGAGCATAACAACAGGATTTGGATCATATATTGCAGCTTTTAATAAACCTTTCATATCCGCTGCATTAGAAGGATATACAATTTTAATTCCTTTGATAGAAGTTAAAGTAGTTTCTACAGATCCACTATGATAAGGCCCACCACCTCCATAAGCACCAATAGGTACACGTAAAACCATATTTACAGGAAATTTACCCATACTTAAATAAGAGGATTTACTAATTTCTGTAACTAATTGATTAAAACCCGGATAAATATAATCTGCAAATTGTACTTCCACAATAGGTTTTAAGCCCATGGCAGACATTCCAACTGTGGATCCAACAATATAAGCTTCTTGTATTGCTGTATTAAAAACTCTCTTATCTCCAAACTTCTGTGCTAAGGTTGCAGCTTCACGGAAAACACCTCCAATTCTTCCACCAACATCTTGACCATAAAAAACAATTTCTGGATGTTTACGCATTAATTCTTCAATTGCATGTAATGCTGCATCCACCATAACAATTTTATCTGTTTTCCCTTCAGGCGTACGCTGTCCTTTTTCTTCTGTTATTGGAGTAGGAACAAAAACATGTTCTGCAACATCATTTGGGTTTGGCTCCTCTGCTGCTACTGCTTGTTTAAACTCCTCTGCTATAAAAGCCTTTTCCTCTTCTTCAATTTTATTTAATTCCTCTTCAGATATCCCCTCTTCCTCCATTAAATATTTTTTTAATTTTGGACCTGGGTCATTTAATGCATGTTTCGCTAAATCTTCCTCATCTCTATACCATTCTTTTCTAACTCCCGAAGTATGGTGCCCTAATAAAGGCACATCTGCTTGTACTACTATAGGTTTTCTATTCTTACGCACATTATCAATTACTTCTTTCATTTTTAGATAAGAAGCTTTAAAATCACTCCCATCCACTTTTGTTCTTTCCAAACCAACAAAACCAGCTGCATATTCATAAGCATCCATGGTACGTGCCTCGTCTTTTGTAACTGAGATACCCCATTCATTATCTTGAACCAAATAAATAATTGGTAACTGATGTAATGCTGCAAACTGCCAAGCTTCACTAACTTCACCTTCTGTAACACTACCATCTCCTAATGAACATACTACAACGGGAGCTTCTTTATAATCTTTTAAGGCAAATTCTTCGATATACTTAATAGCTTGGGCAACTCCAGTTGTTGGAATTACCTGCATTCCTGTTGCACTACTTTGATGTATAATTTTGGGATATTGCTCTCTTAAACTATTTGGGTGATTATAATATGCACGACCTCCAGTAAAAGGATCATCTTTTTTTGCTAACAATTGCAACATCAACTCATAAGGTCGCCAATTCATTCCAAGCATTAAAGATTCGTCTCTATAGTAAGGGCTAACATAATCATGGGCTTTAAGTAAAAAACCTGTAGCTAACTGTATAGCTTCATGTCCACGTGAGGTTGAATGCACATATTGACAAATGGAGCGGTTATTTTCATAAATTTCCGCCATCGCTTTTGCGGTCATCATTAGTCTATATGCTTTAAGCGCAATTTTTTTATCTAACATGCATTTTAAATTTTCTGATTGCAAATTTACAAAATTTTTATAGCAAAAACGAGAATTACCCTTTTTTCGCTAAGGCTATCAAACTGATTTCAATTGGAGCATTTTTAGGTAATTCTTTTACTGCTACTGTTTCTCTAACAGGTGCTGTTTCTTCAATAAAATATTGTCCATATACTGCATTTACCGTAGCAAAATCATCCATACTTTTTAAAAAAATTGTAGCTTTGACAACATCTTCAAATGTTAAATGAGAAGCAGCAAGAATATTCTTTAAATGCGACATAACTAAATGCGTAGCCTCTTCAATATCTTGTATAATTTCTTGAGTTTGAAGATCTAAAGGAATTTGTCCTGAAACAAAAAGCATATCGTTGACTAATATGCTTTGATTATAAGGCCCAATAGGACTGGGTGCTTTATCGGTATTAATTATTTGTTTTTTATTCATGCAACAAATATAATACTTTTGTAAGAATTTAATAGTTAAAACAATGGTACTTCTTTATATAAACACAGCCGGTAAAAACTTAGAAATAGCTTTAAGTGCGGAAGATAATATTTACACTTATGAAAACAGTACTCATTTTCAAGCACAAGCGGAATTTATTAATATTGGAATTGAGAATGTAATTGAAAAAGCAAATAAAAAAATAAAAGACTTAAATGCCATTGTTGTATGTAGTGGACCAGGAAGTTATACAGGTTTACGAGTGGGACTTAGTACTGCAAAAGGAATTTGCTTTGCAATGAATATTCCTTTAATTTTTATTTCCAGCTTAGAATTACATGCTATTTCTTCAATTAACCCCTTAACAAATACTCCATTATTGACTGCTTTAAAAGCAAGAGAGCAAGAATATTATATCAGAATTTCTAAAGGAGAAGAAACCTTATTTTTAAACCATAGTTTTGAGGAAGATATCAAAGATTTAATTACCAATTATGCCGTTGAAAATATTTTATTAGAAGAAAATATAGAAAATTTCCCAAGTGATTTAAAGAAAAATAAAATAAAGAAAACAGATTATACTATTTGGAAAAAATGGGCAGAAAAGAAGTATAAAGAAAAAGCATTTGAAGATTTAGCCTATTCCGAACCTTTATATTTAAAGAGTGTACATATTACAAAATCAAAAAAGAAACCATTTTAAAGAAAAATACTATGCAAAATAAAAAAACCATACAAAATACGGTTACAACGATGAATGAAATCGTATTGCCGAATGATACCAATACTTTAGGAAATTTAATGGGAGGTAAATTAATGTATTGGATGGATATTGCTGCTGCTATGGCAGCCCAAAAACACTGTAATAATATTGTAGTTACTGCATCTGTAGATAATATTTCTTTTGCAAAACCTATAAAAGTTGGAAATGTATTAAAAATAGAATCACGCGTGACCATGGCATTCAATACCTCTATGGAAGTGTATCTAAAAGTATGGGGTGAAGATTTACTTACTGGAGAAAAACATTTAACTAATGAAGCTTATCTCACTTTTGTGGCAATTGACGATGAAGGGAAACCTGTTCCTGTTCCTGAGATTTTAGCTGAAACGGATGAAGAAAAAGAATGGCAGGCGGGAGCATTACGAAGAAGACAACTCCGTTTAATTCTTGGTGGAAAAATGAAACCAGAAGATGCTAATGAACTACGCGCATTATTTAATTAAAAAAAGAAAATTTTAAAAAAATAAAACTGCCCTCTTAAATTGCTAAGACGGGCAGTTTATTTAAAATTTTAAAATTGAATATTGTTTATGTAGGAAATACAATTTTAAATCTCAGAAAGATTTGAAAATCAACGCAATAATGATAAAGTATTATTTATGTAAAACTCAATCCTACACTAATGATTTTAAAATTATCTATTATTTTTTTTATTTAAAATCGTTTTCTACAATTTCATGAATACAATGTTCCGCAATCGCCGTTATGGTTAAAAAAGGATTTACACCAGTAGCTCCTGGAATTAAGGAGCCATCCATAATATAAAGATTATCATAGCCTTTAACTCGACCATAATTATCTGTAGCTTTTCCTAAAATAACTCCTCCTAAAGGATGATAACATATATCAGGACCATAACCTGCATTCCATAATAAACCTGCTGGTGTCCCACCATTGGCTTTATTCATTCGCTTCACAAAATAGTTTGCATTTTTAACAGTATGTTGGTAATGACTTTCATCCCAAAGTATATCTATATCTTTTTTATTAGAATCATATAGGACAGCAGTCTTAATCCTTGTTATTCTGGATGTTCTACTCTGACGCCCTTAAATTTCTTCAAATCTCGATCTGGATACCGTCTTAATCCTTGTTATTCTGGATGTTCTACTCTGACGATGTATTCTTCCACGAACAGTGGAAGATAGATCCGTCTTAATCCTTGTTATTCTGGATGTTCTACTCTGACCCTTGAACAGCGGTGAGTTCACCGCTGTCAATAAGGGTCTTAATCCTTGTTATTCTGGATGTTCTACTCTGACTTGGGTAGCATC
The DNA here is from genome assembly GCA_035302865.1 of Chitinophagaceae bacterium. Classification (GTDB taxonomy): domain Bacteria; phylum Bacteroidota; class Bacteroidia; order Chitinophagales; family Chitinophagaceae; genus DATGSF01. The sequence continues at coordinate 70 of DATGSF010000040.1, read as the reverse complement.
CTTGAACAGCGGTGAGTTCACGTCTTAATCCTTGTTATTCTGGATGTTCTACTCTGACAACTGTCAGATA
>DATGSF010000039.1:0-21080 GCA_035302865.1 Chitinophagaceae bacterium | reverse complement strand
CACGTTTATCAGCCTCTTCTCTTTTTGTTCTTCTTGTGCTTCGAGACTTCATTCTTCCTCCTCTTCCTCCAAGCCCACCAGCTAATTTAGCTTGAGTTTCTCTAATTCTTTCTTGAATTTCTTTTGCATCAATTTCCTGCGGTTGATTAGCCACTTTTGCACGTTTCGGCCCTCTTCTTCTCTCTTGTTTTTTAGCAGGTCTTTGCCTATTTGTTTTTTCGTCTTCAGCAGATCTTTGTTTTCTTTTTTGACCAGCTGTTGGTGTTCCTTTTTTATCAACCGGGATTCTTTTTCTTTTTCTTCTTTCCTTTCTACTCGGTTTTTTACTTTCAACTGGCAATTCAATTTTTCCAACAACAGTAGGTCCTTCCAATTTAGGCGCATTCATAGAGATATGTTCCACTTTTTCTTCTTGTGGTTTTTCAACATTCTCTTCTTTCTTAGTTTCGTCTTTTTGCGCTTCTTTTTTTCTTTGCTCTTCTTGTTTTGTCTTTTGTTGTTTTTCTATATTTTTTTCATGCTTTTTAGCTTCAACTTTTTTAGTTTCTTCTTTCTTTGAAACTTTTGTTTTAGAATCTGCTTTTTCTTTAGAATCTTTTTTCTTAATCGATTTTTTAATTGGTTTATCGAATTGAGTCAAATCTATAGTTGCTACAACTTTTGGACCATGCAGAGTTGGAGCTTCAGCGGAAATATGTTCTTTTTCTTGTTCTTCTTTAGCTTTTCTTTCTTGCTCTTTTTCTTCAGCTTCTTTTTGTGCTGCTAATTCTTTTAATTTTCTTTCCTCTTCTTCTTTCTTCGCTTTTTCTTCAGCTTCTTTTCTCGCTTTTTCTTGAGCTTTTCTTTCTTCTGCCAACCTTCTCTCCTCCTCTTCTTTTTTTGCTTTCTCTTCTAATTTCTTTTTTTCTTCTTCTTCAGCGATACGCTTAGCTTCTTCTTCCGCCTTCTTTTTAGCTTCAGCTTTTTCACGCTCTTCTTTTTCTTTAGCAGCTTTAGCTTTTTCTTCTTTTTCAGAAGGTTTAGATGCGCCACCCCCTTTAGGCAACTCAATAGAATCACTTTTCTTTTTCACTGCTTTGTCATCTGCATATTCCTCTAATAACGCATTATACATTTCTGCTGAAATTTTAGGATCTGGTTTAGAATCATCTATTTCAAATCCTTTCTTTTTCAGAAATTCAAGTGCGGTTTCCCTACCCACATTTAATTCTTTGGCTGCAGCCAAGATTCTAGTTTTTTTTGCTTTTGACATTCTTTAACTTAAAGTTTCAATCATTAATTTGATTCATTTTTCCTTTCATTCATAGTATGAATCACCTATGAAATATATCTTCCGTCACCTTTGGGATTGCAAAGTTAATAATTAATTAGCTTTTATTAATATAGAAAGCTAATTAATTACAAATCCCTATTATTTAAAAATCTTCTTCTATTTCATCCTCTTCATTCTTTTGAAGATTATCTTCTTCGTCACCACTCTCTTCATCATCATATTCATCCTCTTCTAAATCATCATTCTCTATATTTTCTTCTATAATCTCTTCCTCAACTTCCTCTTCAAATTCCGATTCCATTATGTCACGAACAAATCGTACAGTCTCCTCTTCTAAATCAGCTCTTCGTGCTAATTCTTCAATGGACAATTCTAAAACACTTAATGCAGTATCGCATCCAACTTGTTTTAAAGCATCAATTACCCAACCATCAATTTCATCTCTAAATTCATCAATACCAATATCAAATTCAGCTTCATTTTTTATATCTTTTTTCACTTCAATATTCATACCTATCAACTCTTGTGCTAATTTGATATTAACCCCTCTTCTTCCAATAGCCAATGATATTTGATCCACATCTAAATACACATCCACATGATTATCATTAATGCTCATGCGATTTATTCTTGCTGGAGTTAAAGAACGTTGAATTAACAAAGATGTATTAGTAGTAAAATTAATAATATCAATATTTTCATTTCTTAACTCTCTTACAATTCCATGAATTCTACTACCGCGCATTCCTACGCAAGCACCTACTGGATCTATACGATCATCAAAGCTTTCTACTGCAACTTTAGCTCTTTCACCTGGTTCTCTTACAATTTTACGAATAGCAATAATTCCATCCGCAATTTCAGGAACCTCAATTTCTAACAATCTCGCTAAGAAATCAGGATGCGTTCGACTTAAAGCTATGATGGGAGTATTATTTCTGAATTCAGGCTCCAATATAACTGCTTTAGTCATTTCTCCTTTTTTGAAATAATCTCCTGGTATTTGTTGCGAACGAGGAATAATTAATTCATTTCCTTCCTCATCTAATACCATCACTTCTTTTCTCCAAACTTGATAAACTTCCACATTAATCAACTCACCTGCACGCTCAAGATATTGTTGGTATAAATTATTTTTTTTCAAATCGCTAATTCTTGCTGCTAAAGTTTGCTTAGCTGCTAAAATTGCTCTTCTTCCAAAATCCTTTACATCAATTTCAACATTCAGTTCTTCACCCACTTCATAATCTTCATCAATTTTTTGTGCTTCTGACAAAGATACTTCTGCTAGTTCATTTTCCACCTCATCGTCTTCAACAATAATACGATGATGAATTATGTTTAAATCTCCTGTGTTGTCATTTACAATAACGGAAAAATTCTCATCCGTTTCGTACTTTCTTTTTAACATCGTTTTAAACACATCTTCCACTACTCTTACTAATGTTGGACGATCTATATTTTCGGCTTCTCTAAATTCTTCAAAAGAATCAATTAAATTTATACTTGCCATGTGAATATTATTTTCTAATTTCTTTATTTAAATACAGCTTGAACTATTGTTTTATCTATAGCTTCAAAAAGTATCTCTTTATGAATTGTTTTTTTATCTTTTTTCCTTTTACCCTCTTCGTAACTAATTATAATTCCTTGCTCATTCACTTCTTCCAAGATTCCCTCATAGCTTTTAGGCTCTTCTTTTATATGGACCTGAACTAATCTTCCTATATTTTTATTGTATTGTCTTTTTAATTTCAATGGCTTACTTAAACCAGCACTACTTACTTCTAAAGAAAAATCTCCAGGTTCAAACAATTCCGCCTCTTCTATCTTTACATATAAAGCTCTGTTAATCTTTGCAATAGCATTTACGGTAACTCCCTGATCTCCATCCAAGAATATTTTTATATTATTCGTAGGTTTTATAAAGAGTTCCACTAGAAACAAAGAGGAATCTTCGATTATCTTCTCTAAAATTTCTTGAATTTTCTGCTCTATTAGCTGCATGCCACTCTTATTTTTTATTTATTTCAAAAAACAAATAGAGGGGGCTAAATGCCCCCTCCCTTTCCGTAACTTTGCAAAGATAGACAATATATTAATTTTGACAAAATATTTTTATTCCTAAATGCAAGATATAAATTACTCCTCTATAGTTAATAATAATGACCCAATGGGTAAGGCAATTTATGATTATTTTACAAACAATCTAAAGGATAAATTATGGGTGCATGATTTGTTTGGCGCTCCGGTAGAAATGGATACAGCTTATTATTTTCGTTCATTTAATGCTATGCCAGAATTAGAAAAGGAAGCTTTAAGTTTATGCGACGGGAAAATTCTTGATGTTGGTGCCGGTGCTGGAAGCCATTCTTTATATTTACAAAGCTTTCATTTGGATATCACCGCTATAGACATTTCTGAGTATAATTGCAAAGTTATGAAAGGTAGAGGTTTGAAAAATGTAATCCATCAATCTATTTGGAATCACAATCTAAATTCCTATGACACTTTGCTTTTTCTTATGAATGGTATTGGTTTTGTTGGAACTATAGAGAAGCTAACTGCATTTTTACATTTATTACATCGGAATTGCAAAGATGATGTGCAATTAATTTTTGATAGCTCTTCAGTAGATTATCTCTATGAAGAAAGGAGTCTTCCAAGAGATGTTTATTTTGGTGAAATAGATTGTCAATATTCTTATAATGGCAAGTTCAGTGAATGGTTTAAGTGGCTTTATGTAGATATAGAAACCTTGAAAAATATTGCTTCTTCTTGTAATTGGAATTTAAAATTCCAATATAAAGATGCATATGGACAATATTTGGTTGTATTACAGAAAAGCTAATGAAGTTTTATATAACTTATAAAATACATACAACAAAGTGAAAAGCTGAGTAAAATTATGCTATAGAACAAAACCAATGATTTATCTATAAAACAAAGATATTAAAATAATCATTATATCATTTAATATAAGAATTTATCTTTAATGCTTTTCACTTTGAAATGTTTTAAAATTTGTATTTTTCATACAAAGCCTTATTTTTTGCAGCATATTCATCCAACCACGCTTCTAATTGTTTTTGATAATTGGCATTCTCAATATTTTCAAAATAATCTAAATCATATGCCATAATTTTTTCCAATAAACCCGTTTGTAATTCCATATTTTTTAATGCTATTATATACGGGGTATGCGTAAAAGAGACCATTTCATAAACTGAGTTGAAGACCTTTTCATATCTTCTTCCTAAGTCTTGTTCAATTTTTTTTCTTTTTAAAAATTCTTGATCTGCAACCAAGTCTCTCATTTCTATAAAATTCAGATAGGCTAAATCCGCCAAGGCATCAGCATTCTCTTTTCTTCTTTTTTGATAAATTTGTAATACCTGCTCCCAATCCACTTCTTTTTCTTCCTGCTCTTTCAAAATACTATCTAATACTGTAATATCCTCAAAACCCGCATTTAATCCTTGCCCATAAAATGGTACTACTGCATGTGCAGCATCTCCTATCAATGCCGCTTCTCCTTTATAAATCCATGGAAATACTTTAGTGGTAATCAACGATGAAGTTGGATTGTTTTTAAAATCTTCTAATAAACTTGGCATTAAAGGTACTGCATCAGGAAATTGCTCATTAAAGAATCTTAAAATCGCCTCTTCATTATTTAATGCATCGAAAGAGTTTTCTCCATGAAAGGCAGCAAACAATGTACAAGTAAAACTACCATCTAAATTTGGCAGAGCAATCATCATAAAATTTCTCCGTGGCCAAATATGTAGGGCATTTTTTTCTATTTGCCATTTATTTTCTTCATTTCCTGGTGGGATATTTAATTCTTTATATCCATGAGCTAAATAATGTTGATTATAATTTGTTCTATCTAAATAAGTAATTGAAGATCGTAAGGCAGAATGTGCACCATCAGCACCAAAAAGCAAATCATAAGAATGATATTCTTCTGAACCATCTACTTCATTAATATATACAAATTGTTTTTCTTCTAATTGTACTTTTTTTACTCTTTTATTGAAAAATATTCTTGCACCTAATTTTTCAGCCTTATTCATAAGTGCTTTATTAATTCCCGCTCTGCTTATAGAATAAATGCTTTCATTATTTTTCCCATAGGCTTGAAATTGCTCTTTTCCATCTTCTTGATGTAGGTATCTACCTGGCATTGGAATTGTCATTTCCTTAATCTCCTCTTCCATACCTACAATTTTAAGTGCTTTCCAACCTCTTTCACTCATTGCAAAGTTAATTGATCTTCCCCCTGCAATTTTTTCTTTACGCATATCAGGTCTTCTTTCAAACACTTCCACTTCGTAATCTTTTTGTCTAAAGTAAATTGCCAATAATGACCCTACAAGTCCCGCTCCTAAAATGGTTATTTTTTTCTGCATTATTTTATAAAATGATTTTCAAAATTTAGAATTGACGATCTACAGTTGGTAATAAAAAACCTATAGACAATCCACCTCCATGGCTGTACAACTTATTATTTCCATCAGCTAAAGGTGCCATATTTAAGAAACCTAAACCGTAATCAGCTTTAATATATAAGCCGAAAGAAAATTCATATCCTAAAGTTGCAGCTATTCCTACATTCACTCTTTGAAAATGCTTATCAGGTCCTTTTCCTAAACGAAGAACATCATCATATTTTTCTGCTATTCCTACACCATTTAAAGCACGTGTATATTCTTGAAAAAATCTACCTCCAGTATTAATATCTATAAAAGGTCCTGCACCAACAAAAAATTTAGAGTCGTCAAATTCCTTTCCCGTTTTATACATTGCATACACCGGAATATGAACAGCATTTACGGAATATTCTCTCCTATCATATACACTTGTAGGCAAGCCTGCACCTGTAGAGAATCTATCTTCAAAACTCGTATGAGCTCCAATACCATTTTTATAGTATAATCCTGTTTGAATATAAAAATCGTTATTGATTTCCACATCTATATTTACCCCTAATTTAAAACCCATTTGGTATTGTGAATTATAAGTTTCACTTTGATGTGTTTGAGACATGGTAGAATAAGTTGCACCAAGCTCTGGGCCAATTTTCACATATTGTGCTTTCACAAATAAGGGGCTCAATATAAGACCAAATAAAGCAATATATTTATTCATAAAATAAGTTTTCTGTTTTTTTTTTAATTTAATCAATTTCTATAAAAGCTCTAAATTAATGGGAATACTTGATTAAAGCAAGTAAATATTTTATAGCTTTTCTAATTTTTTATAATATTCTATAGCTTTTGCTTCATTTCCTAGCATTTTATAAGATTCCATCAACATTTGATAATAACCCGCCAACTCTTGAGCATCCATTTGCATTAGACTAAAAGATGCAATATCATTCCTATCTTTCATGTAAGAAGTTCTATATTTATAATAAGATTTTTCTAATTTTGGCATATGTCTTTGCAACATTTTCAGAGCAGCATCAGGTTGATTATTATGTAATTGAGATAATGCATAGTTTAGAACAGCAGAGCTATTGGGATATAAATCTATTGAAGCTTTTAAATAACTTGCTGCTAAACCATAAGCTTGCACCATCATAGCAGCCACACCCGCTGCATAGAGCACCCCTTCATGTTCGGGATTAATAGTAAGGTAATTATTAAAATGTTTTAAACCATCTTCAATTCTTTCTTCTTCAAGAGCTAAAAATCCTAAATAATCTTCATTAGATTCTTTATATAATACCGTTGTCAAAGGAACTCCTTGCCTTTCCACATTGAAATATACTTCGTTTTTGGCAGGCCAACTATTATTATTTAACAATTCAATATCTAAGAATCGTGAATTGTAAATAGCAAAATCATAATATGATTCATGCCGCGTTTCGAATTTTGAATAATCAACAACAATATAAGGTGAAATAGTTTTTGCATATTCAGCAACTTCTTTAGTCATATTCGTCCTTATATATACTGAATCTTTTAAATTATAAAAATCCTTTTTCTCTGCTAATGTATAAATTGCTTCCTTAGCAGAGCTAAAATAATAATCTGTCTCATATTGTCCATGTGCTGCTTGCAGACCACCAAATGCATGATTGAAATACAGGTATTCATAAGGATGTAAGTCAAACATAGATTTTACAGGAAAAAGCATTCCCACAGCAATGACAACAATAATCGCAGCTTTTCCTAGTAAACCATTTATTTTATCATAAATAAATCCAATGACACTTGCTGCAATAATACAAACAGGGGCATATAAAAACAGAAAATGTCTCCAACCATCATAGAGTACAGATTTCTGAAGTATAGCAAATACTATTGGGAACCATACTAAAAAATGTAAAATCCACATCCAAGGATTTTTATAATGTTTTATAATCCAATAAGATCCCAAGCTTCCTAAAACAAAAAGAGCTAAGATAATTTCGGGATTAGTGATACTCATCCATACAGGAATATAAGTCCAAGGAATTAATGCAGAGTTAACTGTATCACCTCCGAACAAGATTCTTAAAGTAATAGGAAAGCGAGCCATTTGTTTCATTGAATCCAAGGGATTAAAAATAGGGTCTTGCATTGCCCAAGGCCAGGTTATAATACCTAAAAAATAAGAAACTATTAAAATCGTAGCAAATTTTAAAGCCAATTGGCCCCATGCTTTAACCCTAAATTCTCTAAAGAAATTTTTCTTCATTTTGATTGCCAAACGCAATAAAGCAATTAAAGAAAACAGGCCTAAATAACCCACGACTAAGAAGGCTCCAATGCGAATATTATAAGTAAAAATCAGACCTACAGTAATCCAAAAAACGGATCGCCATGAAGGATATGGTAGTTTTTTCAAAAACGGAATCATGTGATAAAGCGTAAATACAACACCTAAAGCAAATGGGATGTCTTTAGAGTTATTCATTGCTTCTCCAAATAAACGTGGTGATAATGCTATAAAAAACAGACTAAAAAAACCTACAGTCCAACCTCCTAACCTTTTTCCAAATAATCCTGTAAATATAAAAAACCATGCCCCTGTAAATGCGACTAAAAAATGCCGGATATCATATTCAAAAGCGTTAGGGAACCATTTTGCTATGGTAATTAATAACAGCTCATAACCTCCACTATAATAAACTATAGCATCGTAATTCTGTATCCGGCCCACTTCTTGGTATGCGCGAGGGTCTCCGTGAGCAAAATAGTTGTAAATTTCTTTTCCGTATTCATTTTGTATCCATTCATCACCAGCAATAGCAAAATCCTTACTAATCCATGGCATAAAAAGCAATAAGAAAAGCGAAAAAAGAACAAATAACCCTCTGAAAATACTTTCTCTTCTATACTTTTTACCTTTTTCTAAGGAAGGCGCTTTCAGTTCTGTAGGTTGAAATGCTGCTTGAAAAGGAATTACAAAAAAGTGTTTCCATTTTTCATGAATACTTGTTTTTAAAGTTTGGAAAAACATAACTATAGTATCTTTTTTTAAATGAACTTTTGATCCCATTTTATGTATGCAATATACAGGCTGTTCAACAATTTCAATATCATTGAGTTGTGCTTTATAAAGTAAAGAAACATCATGTGCCCAACTAGAGTCTTTTAAATCTTTAAATAGAAATTTTCCAATATCTTTGGGATATAGCTTAAATCCGCTTTGTGTATCATAGCAATCAATATTACTTATCATTTTTATATACGCATTATACCCAAAGCCCATATTTTTGCGTCTTCTCTGTTCTTTTTTTGATACGCCTTCCTCCCATTCCATTTTAGATTTATCGTGCATGCGGCTTCCAATCCATATTTCATTCTTTGGCCCCTTCCCTTGATTTTCTATAATCCACTCCTTTATTTGTAATGGATTATAACTTCCATCTGCATCAACTGTTAGAATAAAATCATACTTTGCTTTCTCAACACCTTCTTTTAATGCTGCGCCTTTTCCTTGATTTTCTTTTAAACGCAATACCGAAAAATCTACATTTTTATCTTCAAACCAAGCATTAATAATTTCATTTATTGGTTTTTCACTACCATCATCCACGAAGATTAATTCATAATTATTCTCCCATTTTACAGAAAATTCCTCCAGCATTTTTAACAAATCCCGAATTCTATTTTCTTCATTATAACAAGGTATAATAATGGAAAGATCAATCATTTATTTATTATATTTATAAGTATCCTACAAAAACAAAATCACCTTGCAAGTTTTTTATTTCAAAATTCTCCATTTTCATTGCTTCAATCAATTCAAACTCTTTATAAAAAAAATGCAAATGTAAATCTAAGGTATAATAATAATATCTTTGTTTCGGAACAGTTATTATTATTTTTTTTCTAGCAATACGTTTTAATTCTTTAAGCGTTTTATCAAAATCTAATACATGTTCTAAGACATGACTGCAAACTACCACATCCATGCTTTTGTTTTCCAATGGGAGGTTTTCAATATTCCCTTGGATATAATTCAATTTCGGAATTTCTAAATCTTGTAATAAATCCGCTCCCCATATTTCCTTTTCAGGGAATTTTCTTAATAATAACTCTACAAAATACCCTCTTCCGCAACCTACATCTATTATTTTCTTATCTTCTTTCTCTATTTTATTGAGAATATAGCGAATACAAGAACTATTTAAATCTGTTGGTCTTCTTGCTCCGAGAGTATCTAAATTCTTATAAATATCCTCATATTCTTCGGTAGACATTTTTCCAGCCATACTTTTAAACTCCATCATAGTTTTAATATTTTTTCCTTTAAAAGCATAGTAAAAAAAAGGATACATAAAATATTTATTATCCCGAATTATAGGAGGTAATAGTTCATCCATACAAAATCGAATAATATTGGTAATATTTCGATTCATTTTCAATCTTTATTAAAGTACATCAATTAATTCTTCCATACAGGTACTTCTTGATCCTTTTAAAAGTACGTAAGATTGCTTTATAGGTTTCTCCTTTAAATACTTTTTTAACTCTTGTACATTATCAAAGTAAGTATAATCGTTTTTTAAATTTTTAAAACCAGCACCTACTAGAAACACATTTTTCCATTTTTCCCTCTGGATAAAAGTGAGTAAATCCTCATGTTCTTTCTCTGACTTTTCTCCTACTTCCTTCATTTCCCCTAAACATAATACCACCTCCTCTATAGGAAAACTTTGCATATTAGTAATAGACGCTTTCATACTTGTCGGATTCGCATTATAAGCATCGATAATAACCTTATTACTTTCTGTTTCCAACCATTGCGAGCGTTGATTTTCAGGTCTATATTTTGCCAGAGCTAATTGAATCAAAGGCCAAGGAACATCAAAATAAATTCCAAGTGTAATAGCTGCCAAAACATTATCTAAATTATAATTTCCAATAAGTTGCGTAATTACTTTAGCTTTAAAAGGCTCAAAAAGTTCTACTGCTAAATTTTTATTACTTTCAACTATTCCTCCTTGCACCATTCCATTAGTATAACCATAATCTAAAGCAATTTCTATTCCTTTCGCTTTTTCCCTTAGGTATTCCAAATCTTGATGTAGAAATACTTTACCTTTATTTTCTCGCAAATAATCATACAATTCAGTTTTTGCATTAATCACACCCTCTAAAGAGCCAAAACCTTCTAAATGTGCTTTACCACAATTGGTTATCAACCCATAATCTGGTTCCACTATCTTACAATAATCTGCAATCTCGCCTAGATGATTCGCCCCCATTTCCACAATTCCCATATGTAAAGATGTTGGCCAAGAAAGCAAGGTTAAAGGTATTCCTATATGATTATTTAGATTTCCTTCTGTTGCCATTACGTCCCATTGATATGCTAATACCAAGGAACATAACTCTTTAGTTGTAGTTTTCCCATTTGATCCTGTAATTGCAATAACAGGAAAATCAAAATGTTTTCTGTGAAAATGCGCCAAGTTCTGTAATGCTACTAAAACATTCTCAACTAAAAATATTCTATATCCTGCTTTTTCTAAAGCTTCAGCTTGACTTTTATTATCCATTACTGCTGCCGATGCACCCTTTTCTAAAGCTTCTTTAGCAAAAGCATTTCCATCAAAATTAGGTCCAGACAAGGCAAAAAACAAAGCTTCTGGTATCTTTATTCTACTATCAGTATTTACTTTTTTCGATTGTAAATAAAACGTGTAAAGTTCTTCTATTCTAACGTATTCCATTATTTAAAAATTCTTCTGCTTTAATCATATCCTCATGTAAAAATCTATCCTCCTTATTGAATGTCACTACTTTTCTAAAATCACTTTGCAGTTCTTTTACAAAAAGTGAAGTTTTGTCTATATCTCTAAAATCCATAGCTTGGCTTGCACACAATAGTTCAATAGCTAAGATGCGTTGTAGATTTTTTAAAACTTTATATGCTTTCGTAGCTGCATTTGCTCCCATGCTAACATGATCTTCTTGACCATTACTAGAGACTATGCTATCCACTGAAGCTGGTGTGCAATATTGTTTAGATTGGCTTACAATGGATGCTGCAGTGTACTGAGCTATCATGAAGCCACTATTCAATCCTGGATTGGGACTTAAAAAATCCGGTAAGCCTCTGGTTCCTGAAATTAATAAATAAGTTCTTCTTTCTGAAATATTTCCAATTTCCGCCATAGCAATTGCTAAATAATCTAGAGTTAATGCTAAGGGTTGTCCATGGAAGTTTCCTCCACTTACTATTAAATCCTCCTCTTCAAAAACTATAGGGTTATCTGTCACGCTATTAATTTCTGTTTCTACTATTTGCTTAACATGCTCCCATGCATCTTTTGATGCTCCATGTACTTGAGGTATACAGCGGAAAGAATATGGGTCTTGCACTTGTTCTTTTTCTTTTTCTTGCAATTGGCTTCCTTCTAAATATTGAAGCATATTTTTAGCAGCCCACTTTTGACCATTATGTGGTCGAATAGCATGAATATAAGGCAAATAAGGTTCTTTTTTAGCATCAAATGCTTCCGTTGACAAAGCTGCAATTTTTAAAGCATCTTCAAAGAGTCTTCCTGATTTCCATAATAAATAAGCTGCATATGCACTCATAAACTGTGTGCCATTTAATAGTGCTAAGCCCTCTTTAGATTGTAATTTCAAAGGTTTTAATCCATGTTTATCTAAAACCTTTTCTGCAGATACGATTTTTTCTCCTTCCCAAACCTCTCCTAATCCCAATAAGGGTAAAGATAGATGCGCTAAGGGAGCTAAATCTCCTGAGGCACCCAAAGAGCCCTGTTCATAAACCACAGGTAATATGTCTTCATTATAAAAATATACCAAACGATTGATAGTATCTGGATGAATTCCACTATATCCTCTTGATAAACCCTTTATCTTTAATAGAATCATCAGCTTAACTAATTCTTTTGGAACAGGATTTCCCATTCCACAAGCATGGGATTTTACTAAATTTTCTTGTAATTGACTTAACTCTTCCTCACTTACGCGCACATTACACAAGCTTCCAAATCCAGTATTTATTCCATAGAATGTTTGACCACTCTTAACTTTTTTATCTAAATATTCTCTGTTGCGTTTAACAGCTAATATTTGCTCTTCTGATAATTGAATTTTTGATTGCAATAACTCCTGCAAGTCTTCAATCTTAATTTCTTCTGGTAATATATGCATGAATTCTATTTTTCTCCAAAGATAAAGATAATTGGAAAAATGAGAAAGGAAATAATATTATTGAATAAAGTGCTTCAATTTTGATTGGGTAATTATTATGGATTAGGAATAGATTATTAACAATTTTGAGGAGTATATATTGTTTAAGGGGATAATATCTAAAAACAAATAGGAATAAATAATGGGAATGAATATTAGCTCATTCCCATTATAATGTTTTTTATCTAAGATTTTAATCTTCTCCTTCTTCTGGATTTAATACTGCTATTATTTGATCACCTTTATTCCACATCTCATCTAGAAGCTTTTCTAAATCTTTAGTTTTAATCTTTTCCACTCTATCCACAAAGTTCATCATTTTTGTTGCATTTTTACCCCATAAAGATTCATCCATTATATAGGAAGCCCAACGATTATTCTCCTCCAATCCTTTTCTAAATCTTTCTAAGGCAGCTTTTTGAGCTTTTTCTAAATCTTTTTTATCGATACCTTTTTTAATCATTTTTTGAATTTCATCTTCCAAAATCTGCAAAACTGCATCAACATTTTCAGGTCCGCAAGGCATTTGAGCAATTAAGGTATAACCTTCGTATGGTAAGTCTTGAGCTACTCCTTGCATTGCACCGCCATAAATCAAGGCATGTTCTTCTCTAATTTCCTCGATAATCCTGTTAGTAATTATGTCAGATAATAATGATAATCGCAATGCTTTATCAATATCATAAGGCATTTCTTTATTTACTTGAACAAGTATCATACTTTGAGGTTCAGATCCTTTGAAGTATTCAAACTTATTTTTTCCTTTTATAGTTCTTAATCCATTATCTACCACTTCTGAAGTTTGATGATTTACAGGTATTGCTCCTAGATACTTTGCAATAAGAGGCAGCATAGTTTCTGTATCAATATTACCTACAAATACAAACTCATATCCATCTGCACTTGCAAATTCTGTATTATATATTTCTATAACTCTATCTAGATCTACTTTATCAAAATCTTCCGTTTTAGGAATAGTTAAAGGAGCTCTTTCATCATTGTTATATACAAATGCCGAAAATGAATCTACAAATCCAATTTGAGGCATATTGGCTAAAAATCCAATCTGTGCCTTAATAGTATTCATATTATTCTTTAATAACTCTTTATCATTTCTTAAAGATGTCATTTTCAAGTAAGTCAATTCTAAAAGAGTTTCAAAATCTTTAATATTCGATTGCCCACTCACATTAGAACTCGTAGGATTTATTCTCGTACTAACACTTGCATTCTTACCTGTCATATAGTTAGTTAAATCATTAGGTGTAAACTCTCCGAATCCCATTGATTCTAAATCTAAGCTCACCATTTGACCATAACCTATACCTATATTGTATTTATCCTCTACACCGTATTTAGATGTACCGCCTTTTTTAGAAGCAGACATAATAATTTCATTAGAACGTAAATCTGTTGGCTTAACATGTACTTTTATACCATTACTTAAGGTATAGGTAGTGTAATCTAATACTTTATTATACTTTTCACTTACTATAGTACCTCCTTCAAGATCTTTATTAATTAGCATTTCTTTTACCTCAGTTTCTTCTATATCTTCCACATCTTGCTTCATTGCATTATTAATAAAATTTCTCAATTCTTTATCTGTAGGAACTTTAATATCAGTTCCATTGCCAAATACTAAACCAAAATATTCTTTATTTTCTTCTAAAATATTTCGCATCTTCTGATTCACTTCATTAAGGTTTATTCCTGGTAAAAACTCTTGATATAATGCCAAAGTATTTTCTGGACTAAATAATGCTCCTCCATGTAAAGCATGTTGTACAAATCTATTTGTAATTGCGCCAGATCTTCTGTCATTTTTGGACTCTACAGCTTGTTCTGCACTATTAAGCATACGTTTTTTAGCTCGGTCAAATTCTCCATTTTTAAATCCATATTCCTTTACGCGTAAAATTTCTTGAAGAACTGCAGTAATAGTTTTTTCAATATCATCTACTGGTGCAGCAGCGATACTAAAATTCTCATAATTTCTAGCATAGCCATCAAATCCTACATAGGCATAAGCATAAGGTGTTTTTTCAGCTTTCACTTTTTCCGAGTATCGACGGTTCAACATATTTAATGCTAAATTTTCTATTAATTTCTCTCTATACTCTTCTTTATTAGTAACTTTCTTCTTTTCCTTTGCTGAATACATTAATGAAAAGCTATAGGTAGGCGCTTCCTTATCAGTCACTACCAAAGTGTATTGATTATCATAAGCATCAATTTTTGCATACTCTCTTTTTCTTGCATTCTTTGGATTTTTCAATACGCCAAAATATTCCTTTATCTTTTTTTCAGCTTCTTCCACAGTGATATCACCAACTACGATTACTGACATTAAATCTGGTCTATACCAGTCTTTATAATAGCGTCTTAATACTTCAGGATCAAAATTCTTAATAATTTCTTCTTTTCCTATTGGCAAGCGTTTTGAATAACGAGAATGATTCAACATTAATGGTAAAAACTTACGCATCATTCTATCCATTGCACCCTTCCCACTTCTACTTTCCTCTAATACGATTCCTCTTTCTTCATCAATATCCTTATCACTTAAAGTTGCTTTGCTGGCCCATTCTTGCAATATTTGAAATCCTATATCTAAGTTTTTAGGATCTGTAGTAGGAATTGGAAGTATATATACCGTTTCATCAAAAGAAGTATATGCATTTAAATCAGCACCAAACTCTACACCCATTGACTGTAAGTGATGTACTAATTCATTTTTCGGAAAACTTTCAGTTCCATTAAATAGCATATGCTCTGTAAAATGAGCTAAACCTTGTTGGTCTTCATCCTCTAGTATAGAACCCGCATCTAGAACTAATCGAAGTTCAACAATCTCTTTCGGTCTTTGATTAGGCTGAATGTAATATTTCAAACCATTTTCAAGAGTACCTATATGTACTTCTTCATTTTTTGGCAATGCTGTTTGCGCCCAAATTCCTGTATGGCTCCCTAAAACAAATAGGAGTAGGAAAAATGCTCCAATACTGGAAAACCTATTGTATTTCATTTTTATAAAATTTTAATTAAAACAAAGATAATAGAACTTTTTAAGATTCCAATCCCCCACTTAGTGGGATTTTCATTAGCATAGATACTGTAGCTTTATTCTTTAATACCTATCTTTGTAAAAAGATTATTTTATGCATACAAACGAAAAACTCAATCTCATATACTGTTATGATGCTTATTGCTCCTGGTGCTATGGATTAGGTTCCGTTATGAAAGAGGTTGCAACTAACTTTAAGGATATTTTACAAATAGAAGTATTAAGTGGCGGTATGTTATTACCAGAAAGTCCACAACCTATTTCTGTTATTGCTGCTCCCATAGCGAAGGGATATAAAAGAGTTGAAGAAATGACAGGAGTTAAATTTGGGGCAGACTTCTTGTGGCATGTTGAAGATCCTGAGCAAAGTGACTGGTTTCCTAATTCCTTAAAGCCTGCTATAGCCCTTAGTATTATTAAGGACATTATGCCTGAGCAAAGCCTCAATTTTGCAAATGATCTACAAATTTCACTATTTAATGAAGGAAGAGACTTAACGGACGACGAGGCATATCGTCATCTGTTAGAAAAATATCAAATTGAACCTTCCTTATTTTACAAAGCTTTGCATAGTGAAGAGTATGAAGAAAAAGCAAGGTATGATTTTGCATTAATTAAACAATTGGGTTTGACAAGCTTCCCCATTGTTTTATTACAAGAAAATGAATCAAAATTTCATTTGATGGCAAAAGGTTATACTGACTATAATACTTTAGAAAAGCGAATCAAAGGAGCTTTAAATGAAATAAAAAATAAAGGAAACTAATTTCTCAGACATTTGTTCAATTGATTTTGGACTGCAGTAAAATCTTTTGGTAATGGAGCTTCCACCTCAATTTTTGTAGAAGCTTCATTTCTTTTTTCAGGAAAAGCAATATAGGATGCATGCAAAGCCAATCTATCTAAAATAGCTTTCTCTTCTGTATCTTTTTTTAAGTTTACGCGTTTCTTAACATCACTTAAATAAAATCCTCTTCCATCTCCATACAGCTCATCACCAATGATAGGAGCAGCAATATTACTTAAATGCACTCTAATCTGATGCGTTCTTCCTGTAACAATGCGAACTTTAATAAGAGAATAACTTGAAGCCCATTTTTTTAGTGTTTTATATATAGTATGTGCAGTTTTTCCTTTAGGGTGAATATGCATCTTTCCTTTGATAGTTGGATGTGGAGCAATTTTTTGTAAACTCTCTCCATCTTCTGGATAAGGAACTCCTTTACAAAAGGCATAGTACTCTTTTATTACCACTTGTTTTTCAAATTGCGGAGCATAATACTTTAAAGCTTCTTTAGTTTTTGACAAACATAAAATTCCACTAGTAGCCTTATCAATTCTATGAAGCGTATAAATTTGACCCCATCTTTTTTGTGCCCAATGATATACATTAAACAATTTTAAATTATACCTATCGGGTATACTTAAAACATTAGCAGGTTTATTAACCACTACTAAGTCTTCATCTTCATAAAGGATTTCAATTTTCATTTAAATAAGTATTAAATTCTTCAATCCATATATTCTCTTGCTCACGCATCTTAGCTTCATCTTCTTTACTTGCATCATTCCAACCTAAAAGGTGTAGTATTCCATGAAATAATACTCTATGAAGCTCTTCATCAAAAGTAATATTTAAGTTTTTCGCATTTTCTTTTACTCTATCTAAACTTATATATATATCACTTTCTAAACAATCTTCTTCACTCGATAAATCAAAAGTAATGATATCTGTATAATAATCATGATTTAGAAACTCTTTATTAATTTCTAATAATGCCTCATCATCAAGAAAAACATATTGGATATAAAACTGCTGCCATTTAGCTTCTTTTTTTATCTTTTGCAGCAAAAAATCTTGTAATTTATCTATTAAATTAACAACAATTTCAGAATGCTCATTTTCAAAATTCACCTCCTGTTCTCTATTCCTCATTTTTTGCATTTCTTAAAATATTTATACCTCTATAAACTCTAAAAATCGCATAGAACACCAAAAAGCCTGCAGCAAAATATGCCAATGTTTTGTTTATTTCCAATAAACCCTTTTCTTGAAATTGCACTACAATAAATGCCATTCCAAAATAAAGAACGGCCATAAGAATACTTCCTACACCTCTAGCTTTGGTTAGATTAGAGTTTCTATAATTTTTCATAATTGCTTATTTTCTTAACAAAGATAATTTATTTCATTTAAAGCGCTCTCTAAATCAAGAAATTCTCAGGCATTTTAAATTAAAACAGCCACTTTTATTCAAAGTGGCTGTGCCGTATAAAGTATTTAAAAATATTTTTAACCAATTGCTAACCTAACATAGGAAACAACCTCTAAGCCTTTTTCTTGGCTTTCTAAATATTCTTTAACTGATAATTTGTTATCTTTTACAAATTCCTGATTAATTAAAGTATTATCTTTAAAGAATCTATTTAATTTACCAGCTGCAATTTTATCTGCTAATTCTGCAGGTTTGCCTTCTGCTATAATTTGCTCTCTTGCAATGTTTTTCTCTCTTTCAATTATATCTTCAGAAATATCATTTTCATCCAATCCTAAAGGATTCATAGCAGCAATTTGCATAGCTACGTCCTTTCCTGCATTAGTAATAGTTTCATTAGCTACTTTATTTAAACCTACTAAAACTCCAATTCTGTAATTTCCATGTATATAAGGAATTACGCTATCAGAATTAATTTGTTCGTAACCAACAATATCTATTTTTTCACCAATCTTAGCTACCATTTCTAGCAATTTATCAGCCACTGTTACTCCTTGCATAGGTAAAGACTTAATAGCTTCAATATTTTCTGCTTTATTTTCTAATGCAATTTTTGTTACTTCATTTGCAAAGTCAATAAATTCTTGGTTTTTAGCTACAAAATCTGTTTCTGCAGAAAGTTGTAAAACAACCCCATAATTACCCTCTTCATTTGTTAAAGGTATTGCAACCCCTTCATTTGCATCTCTATCGCTACGATTAGCAGCTACTTTTTGTCCTTTCTTTCTTAAATAGTCAATCGCTTTTTCATAATCGCCGTTGCTTTCAATTAAAGCTTTGCGGCAATCCATCATTCCTGCACCCGTAGTTTTACGCAATTTGTTCACTTCTGCAGCGGAAATTTTTACGCTCATTTCTATAATTTTTTAGCTTGTTAATAAATTTATTTTATGTTTCCCTAATTTTCAACACAAAAACGATGCAAAGTTACACCTTTTTATATAAAAAATCAAATTTTAATCAATTTAAAGAAATAGCTTATACTCGATAAAAAAGTTTATTTTTTTATAAATTTTTAATTCCCTGTCTAATCTTTATTTTGTTAACGATTAATTTCGTATTTTGGATATAATTTTAAGTGAAAAATAGAATAGCAATGCAAGAAGCTTTCCGCATAATGTTAGTAGAAGACGATCAAACTATACGTGAATCATATGCTTATTTAATTGAACAATACGCAGATTTTAATATAGTTGGAGCCTTTAGTAATGCAGAGGATGCTATTAAAAATGTGCAAAGCCTAGATCCGCATATTATCTTATTGGATATTGAGCTTCCAGGCATTTCTGGGATTCAAGCTATTCCTGAATTACTAAATAATTGTCCTGATACATATATTATTATGCTTACCGTATTTGAACAAGCGCAAAATATATTTAAAGCTTTAGAGAATGGTGCATCAGGATATCTCACTAAAGATACAGATCCAGAGAAAATTGTAGAAGCACTTCATGATGTTTTACACGGAGGTGGCCCAATGAGTGCTAATGTAGCCCGCCTCGTTGTATCCTCTTTTCAAAAAAACCCTAATAGTCCATTAACGAAAAGAGAAACTCAAATACTTAAAGAAGTTGCAAACGGAAAAACACGAGGGCAAATAGCTAATGAATTATTTATCGATATAGAAACTGTAAAAACGCATATTAAAAACATTTATCAAAAACTTGATGTTCGCTCAAGAGCAGATGCTATAGCTTTAGCAAAAAAAGAAAAATACATTTAAAGAAACAACACATCTTTTTCTACTTTGCAACAGCATAAATTTTATTTGGTAAGCTAAAAATTTTACATTCTATATTATTATTATTATTTTTATAGCATAAATAACTTTCCTTATGATGCGCAATTCTGTATGTTCAATTTTTATATCTATAATTTTTATCACTTTTACAAAAGTATATAGTCAAGATATTCATTTTGTCCAAAATGAAGGCCAATGGAAGGAAAACTTTTCTTTTAAAGTGCTACATAAAGATGCAGATGTTTATATAGAAAAAACAGGAATGACAAGTGTGGTTGGCGCAATAGAAAATCAAGAAAAAATCCATAAATACAAAGAAAGCCTTTTAGAAGAAGAAAGTATTTTACATTTTCATGCCTATAAAACAATATGGAAATCAGCTAATACTAATTCCAGTTTTGAAGGATTAAAAAAGCAAGAAATATACCATAATTACTTTTTAGGAAATGATACCAATCGCTGGAAAGGAAATGTTCCCGTATATTTAGGAGTAAAACAAAAAGATATATATCCAAACACAGATTTACATTATTACTCTAATAATGGGCAGTTGAAATATGATATAATTGTGCATCCCGGAGGAGATCCTAATATTTTACAATTTAATATTGAAGGTATAGAAGATATAAAAATTATTAAAGGCAATCTTCATCTTCAAAGCAGCGTAGGAACTATAATTGAAAATGCCCCCATTGCTTATCAAAATATACGAGGAACTAAGGAAGATGTTAAGATTCGTTTCAAAATAAACACTGATGGAAGTATAGGATTTAAATTACCATCGGGCTATAATAAATCTTATCCATTAATTATTGATCCTGAAATTGTTTTCGCAACTATGACTGGTTCCACAGCAGACAATTGGGGTTTTTCAGCTACTTATGATGAACAAGGGCATTTATATGCAGGAGGTATAGCAAACGGAACAGGATATCCCACAACACTTGGTGCTTTTCAGGTGAATTATGGTGGTGGAGGTTCCACTACCATGCCTTGTGATATAACAATTACAAAATTCAGTCCTAATGGCAGTTCTGCAATATATTCCACT
>DATGSF010000038.1:0-9305 GCA_035302865.1 Chitinophagaceae bacterium | reverse complement strand
CCTTTATCATCAAAGTCTTTTACATTGAGTATAAATAAATTTGACTTTTCATCTCTAGCGTCAATTTTATCTTTGGCAGGAATATAGCTTCCTGTACTTATATTTATTATATCTTTTAATTTTGCTTTCATGCTTCATTTTCATTTCAGTAGCAAAGCTACGGACGAAAAATTAATAATGCAAATTTTTTTATAAAAATATTTAAAGAAAATATAAATTAAAGGGAAGAATTGTCTTTTTACTATGCAATAAGAAAGTAAAATTTTATTTTATTGTAATGAGTAAGAGTGAGAATATAATGAATTTAGGATAGTATTTTTACTAACTTTCTACTAATTTTTGTAATTCTAAGAATACCGAACTTGTAATGCTAAAAATTAGCAACAAAGAATTTAAATAAAGAATAAATTGATTCTTCTAAAAATTTGCGTTTTGCCTTTGCAAAAATGTTAGGAATAAATTGCGCCAGTTTTTTTTATTAATTAAGGATTGTAGTTTAAAGGATATTATATGCTATTTAAACACTCTTTAAATTATAAAACCCGCTCAATCGCCTGTATAAATTCCTTTCTCTTTTTATTCAATTCTTTAGAACTAGCATGAGGCCATGCTGCATTTTGTGCGAAAACGATTTGCTTTTTAGGATTGATATAAATTAATTGACCGAAAATTCCTTGTGCGACAAAAGATCCATCTGGATTTCTCCACCAAAGATAACCGTATGCTCCGCCATCTTCATTAATTTGATAGAGTGGGGCAGCTGCATTTTCTATCCATTCCTTTGCAAAAATAGAATGATCATTTATTTTTCCTGAATCCAACATGAATTGTCCTAATCTGGCGAAATCCCGAATGCTGGCAGAAAGACCACTCCCACCAATATTTAAATTACTGCATTCATCCGCTAACCAATAAGCACAATTTTCCATACCATAAGGTTTCCATATTTTTTCAGATAAATAATCCGCTAAACTTTTACCCGTAGCTTTTTGAATTAAAATGCCTACTAAATCCGTTTCTCCTGTACTGTAATTCCATTTTTCTCCATTGGGATACAGGCTTTTTAAATCTTTCATATATGTTATTATATGCGCTTCCGTATCTTGGCATTCCTTTAAATACATTTGAGCAACATCAGAATTTTTATCTGTATAATCTTCATTCCAATCAATTCCCGATGTCATGGTTAATAATTGCCTAACTGTTACTTTACCATAATCCTTAGCTTTAAATTCTGGAATATATTCCTCTAATTTATCCTCCATGCTTTTAATATATCCTTCCTTTAATGCTATACCTAATAACATAGAAGAGATGGATTTAGCTACAGAAAAAGAAGTCCATAATTGTTCTTTATTTGCATTATCAGCATAAGCTTCCAATCGGATTTTTCCCTCTTTTAAAACAATTAAACTATTCACATAATTATCTGCTAGGTATTTTTCAACATCCTGGTATTTTGCCAAAGATTTTTTAATATTCTTTCCTTTTGCAAGAGCTTTAGGATTTTTTGCTGCTTCTACTGCAATGCTAGGATAGATAGATTGCATTATTGCAAAGCGTCTTGCTCTTTCTTCTTGGGTCCAGAATAATAAACTTTCTAATTTTTGCCCCATGGTTTCTCCTGGAATATTTTCAGAAAAATCTCTTTGATCTTGTATTGTTTCCAATTTGCAATTTGTACTTTCTTGTGCTTGTATGCTTTTTGTACAAAATAAAAATCCTAGAGTGAAGTATAACAGTGCTTTTTGATGCATAATAAAGGGAAAATATTAGGAATGAGCGATATTTTGAATTTTTTCAGAAGAAATAAAAATTTTATCGGATCCGATTTGTGCAATAATTTGCATAGCTCTTGCTAAATCTTTAGCATGAATTTTTCTGTATTTTTTTGGTAAAAGATAATGAATTGCGGACATTACTATGTTACCCATATTTTCAGCAAGTCTTTTTTCTTTTCTATCTCCAACTATCAAAGAAGGTTGAAAAATATAAGTATTTGGGATAGATTGATTAATTACGGCTTTTTCCATTTTTCCTTTCAACTGACTGTAGAATATGCGACTATCCGCATTGGCACCTAAAGCAGAAATAACTATAAATGTGGGAATATTATTTTTCTTTGCCAAAATAGCTGCTTGTTTAGGAATGCCAAGATCTATAGCCTCATACAATTCTTTATTTGGAGTTTTAGCTTTAGTTGTACCTATACAACAAAAAACCTCATCTCCTGTAAAGTCTTTTTCAAAATTTTCTAAATGAAGTATATCTCCAATAAATTCTTCTAATTTTGGATGTTGCACTTCAGTGCTTCTTCTTCCAAAAACCTTGATTTTTTTATAATTTTCATCGGCCAACAATGCTTTTAATAAATAACTGCCTGTTAATCCAGTTGCTCCAAGTATTATAGCTGTTTTTTCCATTTGTTTCACTGCAAAAACTGAGAATAATTTAAAAAATTAAAGATAGGAAATTATTAAGGAAAATCCTTAATCCGCTAGCTTGGAATATATATAATATTCAATGCTGTTTTCACTTTCTTAGGAAGAAACTTTATCTTTGTTTTCAAAAAAATACATTATGCGCATTTATTTTACCCTTTGTTTTTTGATTTTTTCCTCTTTAGCCATAGCGCAAGAGAAATTGACATTAGATATTATTTTTGACGATAGCACTTTTGTGGAAAAGTCAGTTCCTGGTTTTAGTGTTTTGAAAAATGATAAAGATTATGCGGTTTTAGAGAAAAATAATTTAGGCATTGAGCAAATTAATATATACCAGGTAAAGAATCAAAAGAAGATTAAAACTGTTTTTGAAAATACTTTTGGTTTAGAAAAGATTGATAAATTTACTTGGTCTCATGATGAGAAATATCTATTACTATTTACCGAAAAGCAGGCGATTTATCGTAGATCTGCTTTATACAAAGTGTATCATTATGATATTCAAAATAAAAACATTGTTTTAATAGATGAAAATCCCATTATGCATGCCCATTTTAATCCTGTGAATTACGATGTGGCTTATGTAAAAGACAATAATTTGTACCATTATGATTTTAAGAATAATAGGCGAAAAGCATTAACTAATGATGGAAAAAAAGGAGCTATAATCAATGGAAATTGTGATTGGGTATATGAAGAAGAATTTGCTTTCAGTCGTGCTTTTGAATGGTCGCCAAATGGGCAATATTTAGCTTATTATAAATTTGATGAATCGGAGGTCAAGGAATTTACTATGACTTTTTATGATGAAGGAGCTAATTATCCCCGTTATGAAACTTTTAAATATCCAAAAGCGGGAGAAGATAATTCTAAAGTAGCTATTCATGTGGTGGATTTAATTAGAAATACTAATCATAAAGTAAATGCTGGAGATAGAGAAGATTTTTATATACCTCGTATTAAGTGGGCGGGAGAAAAAAATGAATTATTAGTATATTTTCTAAATAGACATCAAAATCATTTAGAGTTTGTATGGTTTAATCCTCAAAATGGGAAACAAAAAATAGTTTATGAGGAAAAAAATAAATATTATATTGATATAACAGATAATATAGCTTTTCATCCTCAAGAAAAAGGGTTTTATTATACTTCAGAAAAAAGAGGTAAAAATCAATTGTTTTATTGGAATTGGGAGACAAAGCAAGATGCATTGATTAGTCCTGAAAATATGGAAATAGATCAAATTATTTCTTTTGATTTATCCAGTCAAAAAGTGTTTTTTACAGCGATTACTACGAATCCCATGCAAAGAGAATTTTATAGTGTGCATGTAGGAAATAAAAAAGTAGAGCAATTAGTAGCACATGAAGGTTGGTTGCAAGTAAGTGCTGCGGGGGCTTATTTTTTAGTTAAAGCTTCTCAATTAAATGTTGCTCCGAAATTTTATCTTTTAGGAAAAAAGTCGAAAAATTTAGTTTTATTGGAAGATAATGCAGCCTTAAACAAAAATATACAAAAGTATGGAATGGATAACATGGAGTTTTTTAGCATTGATTGGAAAGGAGAGAAATATAATGCTTGGAGGATTTTGCCTTTAGATTTTGATCCTAATAAAAAATATCCCGTATTGTTTTATCAGTATAGCGGTCCGGGTTCACAAGAAGTGGTAAATAGATTTCCGATTTTTCAGTATTATTGGCATCATTATTTGGCACATGAAGGTTATATAATTGTTGCAGTAGATGGTAAAGGAACAGGAGGAAGAGGAGAGGAGTTTAAAAAGCAAACTTATTTAAATTTAGGAAAGTTAGAAACAGAAAGCCAAATAGCATTTGCCGAAAAAATTAAAAAAGAATGGGATTTTGTTGATGAAAATAGAATAGGAATTTGGGGTTGGTCTTATGGTGGTTTCATTAGCGCTTCTGCTTTGATGAAAGGAAATAAAACATTTAGTACTGCCGTGAGTGTGGCGCCAGTTACGAATTGGGCTTATTATGATAATATTTATACTGAGCGATTTATGCGTAAACCTCAAGAAAATCCTAAAGGTTATGCTGATAATGCTCCTGAAACTATGGTGGAGGATTTGAAAGGGAATTTGTTATTGATTCATGGTGTTACAGATGATAATGTGCATTTTCAACATGCGGCTGTTTTAACCAGAAATTTAGTGGAAGCGGGAAAGCAATTTGAATCTATTTATTATCCCAATAAAAACCATAGCATCTCAGGAAAGAATACTAGAAAGCAATTATTTGAGAAAATTACGGATTATTTAAAAAAGCATTTATAAAAACATCATCCATATTATTTCAAAGTTTTGCTCTCCTCCAAGAGTATAATAATAGAGAAGCAATTGTTTTTAAATTTTCTGAACAAAGTGAAATTTATATAAAACAATTGCTTCTTTTTTTATTTCAATATTGAATTGCATTTTACTCGCATTTTCTCGAAATATTCCTCCTAAAAACTTGATAGCGCAAAATTCAATGATAGTATAAAATATTAATCCGAAAACTATTGCTCTATTTTTTATTCAAATTTGGAATATTATATTTCTATTTTCCTGGGATTAATTTTTATATCTTTTTCTTTGCAATTTATTGCATGTTCAAAGTGCAAGCAAAGAATTTGAAACCTTAAAGCTTTTAAAAATAAACCTCAGGAATAATTTGGACTAAAGCTTCATCAAAATATAGTTTTTATATAAATCTTTCTCATCTTGAAAACAAAATTGAATGCTTAAACCAGATTTTTTTGCCAAATCCTCTACCATTTCATCATCATATTTTTGTGAAATTTCTGTATGGATAGTTTCCCATTTCTTGAAATCAACTTTTAAGTCTAAAGCTTTAATATTTACACTATGTTGTATAGTACTTATTAAATAGCTACTAGCTGTTCCAGTTTCTGGATTATAGCTTTCCCAATGTATAAAATTATCTGCATCAAAATCACCCTCAAATTCTACATTGATTCTATGTAATAAATTTTTATTGAATTCCGCAGTAACTCCCTCTTTATCATTATAAGCATCCCAAATAATTTTAGGATTTTTTTTCTGATCAAAACCAATAAACAGCATGTCTTTACTGTCCATAGCTTTTTGAATTTCTGTCAAGAATTTTATTGCTTTTTCTTCTTTAAGATTTCCGATATTAGAACCTAATACTAAAATTACTTTTTTGCGGTTATTATAATTATTTAGCTCGTGAAGTATTTCAAAATAATTTCCTTTTAAAGTTTTAAATTTTAATAAGGGTAGGGCATCTTTCAAATCTTTTTCCAAGCAATCTAAAATATTACCACTAATATCAATAGGGAGATAATTAAAATTTAAATTGTTTTTTACAAAATGCTCCAATAAGATTTTAGTTTTTTTTCCATCACCAGCACCTAATTCAATCAAATCAAATCCATTTTCATGATTAAAAAGATCTAATAGATGATTTTTAAATTTTTCTATTATTTGGAATTCACAATTAGTGAGATAATACTCAGGTAATTCCATGATTTTTTTAAAAAGGGCATCCCCCTTTGCATCATAAATAAAACGAGAGGCTAAATATTTAGCCTTGCTAGTCAAACCTGTTTTTACTTCTTTTGCAAAATCAGTTTGCACATTTTTATGTATTTCATTCATAGAAATTAAAAATTAAATTGAATTAGCTAATCGAATACCAAAATATTGCCAGCGCATAAAAGGCTGAAAGAAATTCCTATAAGTTGCTCTTGAATGCTTAGGACTTGTTGCAACGGATACGCCACGCATTACTTTTTGATTTACCATAAACTTTCCATTATATTCTCCAATTGCACCCTCAGGTTTTTTATAATTAGGATAAGGTAAATATGCACTTTCCGTAAATTCCCATCTGCTCCCCCATTTGAATTTGTCTTGTGCAATTTCCCATTCAAATTCTGTTGGTAAACGCATCCCTTTCCATTGTGCAAAAGCAAAAGCCTCATAATAAGAAATATGCGAAAGAGGAGCTTCTTTATTTAATTCTTCTAATCCTGATAAAGTATATTGATACCATTTATTATCCTTTTTGTGCCAGTATAATGGTTTGTCAATATTTTCTTGTTGCAACCATGCCCATGCATCAGAATGCCATAATGCTACCTGAGCATATCCTTGATCTTCTATAAATGCCAAATAATCCTCATTAGTTACTAATTTATTTGAAATTTGAAAAGAAGGAATAAATACCTGATGCTTTCCCATTTCATTGTCATATCTAAAACCAGAACTATTTTTATCCAAACCTATATTATATAAACCTTCGGGAATAGTAATCCATTCTTGTGCATAATCTTGAATAGGGTTTTCTACAAAATTTTTATTGTAAACAGGAAAAAGTGGATTTTTTCCTAAAATATATTTTATATCTGTTAAAAGTAATTCTTGATGTTGTTGCTCATGGTTTATTCCAATTTCAATTACTTTTTTTACCTCATCAGAGAGGGTGTTTTCTAATAATTCAAGCATTTTTTTTGTAATATATTCTCTGTATTTCATGATTTTAGCTACTGAAGGACGTGAAAGATTTCCTCGATTTGTTCGCAACCAGTGATTACCAACAGTTTCATAATAGCTATTAAAAAGAAAAGCAAATTGCTCATCAAAAACTTGGTATGTTTTTAATTCTTCTTTTAATACAAACTGTTCAAAAAACCAAGTAGTATGCGCAAGATGCCATTTAGGTGGTGATACAAAGTCAATAGGTTGTACCACAAAATCCTCAGTTTCTAGATAGCTGCAAATTACTTCGCTTAATACTCTAGTTTTAATAAATTGCGATTTTAAATTAACTTCATTATCAATTATGTACATTGCTTATTGATCTTTTTATTGTTATTAGTGGTTAAATACTTCTTTTTTTTTAAAAAAAAACGGCATCTAAATAATTGCCTAGACACCGTTGAACAGAACATCTTTATCTATATTCTGGATTTTCAAAAGACCAATGCCTTCCGTCTTCCCAGTCCTCTGCAGAATTACCGTAATTATCATATGCTCCTGCTTTTTTAAATAATTGTACTAGATGTAATACATTATAAATTAAAAAGGTTAAATTCCTGTTTGTAAATTCAGAATCATATCCCATTGGAGGGTCAATCTTTTTTCCATCCCATTCCGTATCTCCGTAGCTCGGACCTGGACCAATTTCTCCCAACCATGCGGCATCTGCTTGAGGTGGAATAGTAAAACCAACATGCTGTAGGGAATATAAAATACTCATGGCTGAAAATTTTGCACCATCCTCATTACCAGAAATAATGCAGGCACCCACTTTACCATAATAAATATATTGCCCTTTATCATTTGTTTCTCCGCTCATGCCATACAGTCTTTCTATTAACTTTTTAGCTTCTGAGGATTTTTGTCCTAACCAAATAGGAGTAGCGATAATTAATGCATCGGCATCCATTATCTTTTTCTGAATTTCTGGAAAAGCATCCTCGTTCCATCCTTTTTCTTTCATGTCAGGATAGACACCAGGGGCGACATTATGGTCTATAAGTCTTATTTCTTCAAAGTTTATATGCTCTTTTTCAAGAATGTCTTGTGTAACTTTCATCAACTTCGAAGTATGACTTTCCTCCGGACTTCTTTTAAGTGTACAGTTAATATATAGTACTTTTATGTCTTTGAATTTCATGTTATATTACTATTTTTATGCTTTGCTTAATGCTCCTTCTTTATGTGCAGCTATATGTTCTGTTTTTTCACTTTTAATTTCGTATTGAGGTTCTTCTTTTGATGCATGATGCGTATAACCTTTATATTGAAAATCTTCAGTGTGTATTTTTATTATAGTTCCAGAAACATGTCCTGCTTCAGAATTCCATTTTACTTTATCTCCTACTTTAAACTTGTCTTTCATATTGTTTTATTTTTTTTATTTGTATTGAGATTTATGGAAGCAATAGATTTTAAACTTAAAAGTAAAAGCCTAATAAATATTTAAAGGGAGGTTGTGCCTAAGTTCGATTTGCAGATTTATATTAGCTTAACTTTGGTAAAATAAAAAGTATAATAAAGTTAACTATTTATTGTTGCTTCTGATTAATTAACTTTTTAATTAATAAAATGTTTGAAAAAACGTGCTTTTTTTAAAATAAAAAAATGCTTTATTATATAGATGAATTTAATTTTAATTATCTATTTCATTATAATACACTTTGTTATTTTTAATTGTGGCAGGTTGTGTATATGGATGTTCTTGAGAATTATTTAGTCCCATAAGATGAATAACCTTCCAGTTTTTTGCTTTTAAGTAATCGGAAATAAGAGATCGATGACAACTCCACCAAACCGCTTCAGCGCACATATATACCACATTGTTTTCCTTTGCTAATTCTTCTAATTTCTCCATTGCCTTATTAAAAGATTCCGTTTCCATATAATCTGCATAGGCTCTAAAAGTTTCTTTTCTCCATTTAGTATTTTTTGAATCTTTATTTACTTTTCTCCTTCCTCCTAAATCTTCCATCCATATATAGTCTATTTTTTCTTTCTTTAGGGATTCTTCTAACTCTTTAGAATGAAATTGTGGGAATTTTCTTGAGCCAGGATAACGGCGAATATCTACCAATAAATCAATATTATTTTCCTTTAAAATTGCAATGAATTCTTCAATTTCTCTTGTGGAATGACCAATAGTGTATATTTGTTTGTTCTTCATATTCTTATTCCTATTATTTCTATGTAATTAGTCGCTCCTTAACAAGCAAAATATAAACCTATATTTTGCTTTCTTTTCTTGTAAAAAAGGAAGAAAAATAATTTTAAAAAACTATAAACGCTTTCCGTTTTTAGTTTTTCCATCATTTTCTTTAAATTCCACCCAGCTG
>DATGSF010000037.1:0-3631 GCA_035302865.1 Chitinophagaceae bacterium | reverse complement strand
AGTATTATTAGGTGCTGGCGATACTTTCCGAGCTGCTGCTGTGGATCAATTGAATATATGGAGTGAAAGAGTGGGTGTACCCATAGTAAAAAAACCCATGGGTAGTGATCCTTCCTCTGTAGCATTTGAAACGATGGAAGTTGGGTTATCCACTGATGCTGATGTGATATTAATAGATACCGCTGGTCGTTTACATAATAAAATCCATTTAATGGATGAACTATCTAAGATTAAAAGAGTTATAAGTAAAAAGATGCCTGATGCTCCACATGAAGTTTTACTGGTTTTAGATGGAAGCACCGGACAAAATGCTCTTGAACAAGCTAAACAATTTACAAGTGCAACAAATATTAATTCTTTAGCAATTACCAAATTAGATGGAACAGCAAAAGGCGGTGTAGTATTAGCTATTGCAAATCATTTTAAAATCCCAGTTAAATATATTGGAGTTGGAGAACAAATGGAACATCTTCAGATTTTCAATAAATACGAATTTGTTGATAGTTTATTTTCTTTAGAAAATTAATTTTATTGCATTACATTTTCGATTTTTAACTAGAGTATAAAACAATGAATGAAATATTATTATTAACCTTAGCATACTTACTTGGATCTATTCCTACCTCGGTTTGGCTTAGCCAAAAACTCTATAATATAGATATCCGAAATCATGGTAGTGGTAATGCAGGTGCTACAAACTCCTTTAGAGTAATAGGAAAAAAAGCAGGTGCTTTTGTTATGCTTATTGATATGCTTAAAGGTTTTTTAGCTGTTAAATTAGTATATTTATCTCTCTTACCTATTGATAGTGTAGCTTTTGTAAATCTTCAGGTAAGTTTGGGACTTTGTGCTGTAGTAGGTCATATTTTCCCAATTTGGGCAGGATTTAGAGGTGGAAAAGGTATTGCTACTTTATTTGGAATGATTATTGCTATTAATCCATGGGTAGCTTTAAGTATGGTCGCCGTATTTATTGTGATTTTACTATTAACTAAATATGTTTCTTTAAGTTCTATAGTTGCTTCTATTTCATTTCCTTTTCTCATATTTGTTATCTTCCGAGAACAAACTCCAGAAATAGCTTATAAACTATTTGCAATAGGAACTGCATTGTTGGTAATATTAACACATCATAAAAATATCAGTAGATTAATTCAAGGAAACGAAAACAAAGTAAATTTGAAGAAAAAAAATAAAAATTTGAATTAGGGACATTTTAAAAACAAAATAATTTCTTATTTCTCAACAATAAAGACACTTAATGCTTCTTTTTCATAAAAATTGAGAGAAAGAAGCATTCTTATTTGGTAAACTTTTTTAAAGATATTTGAATATAGGATAGAGTATTTCCTTCATTGATGGAATTATTTTTGTATTGCAGCTAATACTGCATCTTCCTAAAAGGTTTTTAAAAAACAGAACCTCGATTTTAAGCTATTCTGCCCTATTTCGGTTTTTTCATAAAAATAAAATAGTATTATAATTTGTTTATCTACTTCCCTTATTATCTATCTTTCCATGCTTTTCCTTAGAAATTATTTTCTTTTCCTTATAGCTCACTGATTTTAAAACACCCTCTTTATTTCTTATATTAGTTTGTTCCCCTGTTATATCAGTATTTTGCGCAGAAACTACTAACCAAGATTCCTTTTCTTTTTGGGCTACAAATAAAAACATAGTTTGCCTTTCATCGACCTTTTCCACTTCATTAGCTGTTTGACCTATTAGGCGAATATGTGCATGAATTACTGCAATATTTTCTTGAAGTATTTTTTCCTTTACTTTTATAATTTCCAATTTAGAGTTTTGGAAAATAATTCGCAATCCAAAATCATGTGCTTTCCAAATATCTATTTTATTATCCCACCATTTCCCTGTTACATTCACAAAATCTGCGTCTTCATAAAATAATGCTGCTATACCTTTGGCATCATAATTATTCCAGGCTTTCATGAATAAATAAGGAATATCTTTTGGTTCTTTAATTATTACAGGCA
The DNA here is from genome assembly GCA_035302865.1 of Chitinophagaceae bacterium. Taxonomy (GTDB): domain Bacteria; phylum Bacteroidota; class Bacteroidia; order Chitinophagales; family Chitinophagaceae; genus DATGSF01. The sequence continues at coordinate 1,634 of DATGSF010000037.1, read as the reverse complement.
TTTTCAATTAATAGAATATTTAGCATTGGCTTTTATTTTCTTAATTTCTTATACATATTTAAAAAATCATAAAAAAAATATCAATCAGCCTTATATGCTTCTACTTCATCCACAAATAAAACAGCATTAATAGCATCATATTTATATTTTCCGTTTTCATAAAGATTTTCACTTGTAGCTTCTAATATAACACTAGATTCTTTTTCTCCAATAAACAACTCTACAAGCGATTTATTTTCTTCTTCTGCTAAAACAAATGCACTTATAATAGCATCACCCTCCTCTACTTTTAATGGATTTAAACGTAAAGCTTCATTAAAAACTCGAATACAATTTTGTTTTAACTGACTCCAAGTTTCACCAGCAGCAATTAAACATCCATTGGCATCTTTATCTCCTCCAATAGGTTCCTTATTTTCTAATTGCTCTTCATGTGTATTTGAATCGTTAGATTCTTGCTCGGGATTGTTACAAGCCATAAAGAACATGGATAGAAATAAAAATGTAGTTATTTTTTTCATATTTATTGAATTAATTTAAATTTTCTATTAAATATAGTATTAAAATTACAATTTTAAAAGACAAGCAAAAAATTAAGCCTATTGAATATAGGGATATTTAGAAAATAGCATAAGCACTTCGTTATATTTTCATTTTCAGAAGTAATTTTATTAGAGAACATCTTATTTATTAAAAGGATATTTCGGCAAGCTTGAAATTCTTTCTACTTTGTCATTTAAAAAAGAGAAACCAATATTATCTTTTCCATTCGTTAATAACCAATAGGGAGCTTGAAGTTTTTTCTGATAAATCAATAATTGATGTAATGTATTATCATTTATTGGAACATTTTCTTGCTTGCATTCCACCAATAACCAGGGTTTCATTTTTTCATCATATATAACAATATCATAACGTTTTGAAAGTTCTCCATATTTTAATTCTTTTTCAATTGCAATTCTACCTTTAGGATATTCAAGTACGTCAATAAAATGATGAATAAATATTTGTCTCACCCACTCTTCTGGATTTAATAATAACCATTTTTTGCGAACAATATCCCAATACTCCATCGCATCCGCTATTTTTCTTATTTTTATATCATATTTTTCGCGAAAAGCTATTTGCATTAAGATAAAGTTTTTTTACGAAGAATATACTTTCCTATTACGTCAAATTCCACATTTAAAAGATCCCCTTCTTTTATATTTTTAAAATTAGTATGCTCAATAGTATAGGGAATTATAGTTACTGTACATTCTCTATTTCCTACATTAAATACTGTTAAACTAACGCCATTCAAACAAATAGATCCTTTTTCAATTACTAATGCAGCGAATTTTTCATCAAAGGAAAAAGTAAAGTCCACACTTCCATTTTTATCAACAATTTTCTCGCATTTCACTAGAGCATCTACATGCCCTTGTACCAAATGACCGTCCAATCTTCCATTAAGTAGCATAGCTCTTTCCAGGTTCACCAAATCACCTATTTCCCAAGATTTTAAATTTGTTTTTTCTAACGTTTCTGCAACTGCAACCACTGAATAACTCTCTTTTTCTAGAGAATCAACTGTTAAACATACTCCATCATGAGCAACAGATTGATCTATTTGGAGTTCATCTAAAAATTTT